>JAAGNR010000010.1 GCA_010435995.1 Ferrovum sp.
CCCCACTCCCCATGACTAACCCCTCCCCCAGTCACACCTTCATTCGCCTTCAGGAACGACTGCGCAGCGCCATGGGCAAAGCTCTGGGCAACTATGCCATGATTGCCGAAGGGGATACGGTCATGGTCTGTCTGAGTGGCGGTAAGGATTCCCATGCCTTGCTGACCCTGTTACTCGACGTGCAAAAGCGCGCCCCTATATCCTTCAAGCTCATCGCCGTCAATCTGGATCAAAAGCAACCCGGTTTCCCCGCGCATATTCTGCCGGAGTATCTTGACACTCTGGGCGTGGAATACCGCATCGTTGAAGCCGACACGTATTCCATCGTCAAAGAAAAAATCCCCGCCGGCAAAACCACCTGCTCATTGTGTTCCCGATTGCGTCGCGGTGTCCTTTATCGCACCGCCAAAGCCCTGGGAGCCAACAAAATTGCGCTGGGACATCACCGCGACGACATGGTGGAAACCTTTTTCCTCAATCTGTTCCATGGAGGACGCCTGAAAGGCATGCCCCCCAAACTGGTCACGGATGATGGCCACCATGTGGTAATCCGCCCCCTGGCTTACTGCCGTGAAGAAGACTTGGCTCGCTACGCCCGAGCCATGGAGTATCCCATCATCCCCTGTGACCTCTGCGGATCTCAGGAAAATCTCCAACGACAAGCCATCAAACACTGGTTACACCAGGAAGAAAAGGCCCACCCAGGACGAGTGGACAATATCTTTCTCGGATTGCAGTCGGTTACGCCGTCCCATTTGGCGGATCGCACCCTGTTTGACTTTACCCGCCTCGTCCCCACGAACCGTCCACAGACCGACGGGGACACGCTCTTCGACCCCGTTGACGAACGTGGAGCGCTCCATCTGGACCATCAGGACGGGCAAAGATTGCATTTCGTCAAAGCAGGAAATTTTGCTAGAATGAAAGATTGACAGAATCTGCCGCTCCCCATGGACGCACAAGGACCCCCATGACCATTCAACACTTGCCACTCAAGAAAATCAATTCTTTCTACCCCCCCCAGCGAACACTGATGGGGCCTGGGCCTTCAGAAATTGCACCGCGCGTGCTGGCAGCCATGTCCTTGCCGTGCATCGGCTATCTCGATCCCGTATTCGTGGATATGATGGACGAACTGAAAATGCTCCTGCGTTATGCTTTCCAAACCGATAACGCCCTCACCTTTCCCGCCTCAGGCCCCGGTTCCGTCGGCATGGAAATGTGTTTCGTCAACATGGTCAACCCGGGAGACAAGGTCATCGTCTGCCGCAATGGCGTGTTTGGCGGACGCATGATTGAAAATGTCACGCGCTGCGGCGGCACGCCCGTTGTGGTGGAAGATACCTGGGGCGAACCGGTCAGTCCGCAAAAACTGGAAGATGCCTTGAAACAGCATCCCAACACTAAGGTAGTGGCTTTTGTCCATGCTGAAACCTCTACAGGATGCATGTCTGATGCCAAAACCCTGGTGGAGATTGCTCATCGCTACGGCGCATTGACCATCGTAGACGCCGTCACCCAGTTGGGAGGAGCGCCACTGTATGTCGACCAATGGGACATCGACGCCATTTACTCCGGCAGTCAGAAATGTCTGTCCTGCACCCCCGGACTGTCCCCAGTCTCTTTTAATCAGCGGGTCGTAGATCTGGTTAAGAAGCGCAAGACTCCCTCCCAAAGCTGGTTCATGGATCTGGATCTGGTCTTGGGCTACTGGGGGACCACCAACCGGACCTATCATCATACCGCCCCCATCAATGGCTTGTTCGCGCTCCATGAATCCTTGGTATTGCTGCGTGAAGAGGGGCTGGAAAACGCTTGGGCTCGCCACACGCGCCATTATTTGGCGCTGAAAGCCGGTCTCGAGGCCATGGGCTTGACCTATCTGGTGAAAGAAGAGTTTCGCTTACCCCAACTCAATGCCGTACGGGTACCAGAAGGGGTAGATGAGGCACGGGTTCGCAAGACCCTGCTCAACGAATTCAATCTGGAAATCGGTGCCGGACTGGGCCCACTGGCCGGTAAAATCTGGCGTTTTGGTCTGATGGGCTACTCCGCCAAATCAGAAAACGTCATGCTCTGCCTTTCCGCCTTGGGCTCCGTACTCATGGACATGGGTTATCCCATCAAGGTGGGCGTGGCGGAAGCTGCTGCACACCAGTCCTACGCTGAGCAACATGCTCAAGCAGCCAAAAAAATCAAAGAAGCGTAAACAAATATCCCCCGGACTCTGAAAGGAGTCCGGGGGATGCCTCAGGAAAGGTGCAACCTCTCCCAGATAACACTGGTGAGCCCCGCGTTATTCATGGTGTAAAAGTGCAGTCCTGGCGCGCCGCCCGTCAGCAACTGGTCACACAACTGGGTTACCACTTCCAGACCGAATGCTTTGATGGCAGCGCTGTCATCCCCGTAGCCCTGCATCTTCTGGCGAATCCAACGGGGAATTTCCGCGCCACAAGCTTCTGAAAAGCGACTCAGTTGAGAAAAGTTGGCAATGGGCATGACCCCTGGAACAATGGGAATCTCGATCCCTGCCGCCCGACAATCGTCGACAAAACTGAAGTAAGCATCGGGATTGTAAAAATACTGGGTAATGGCAGCATTGGCCCCAGCTTCAGCCTTTTCCCGAAAATGACGGATACCTTCCTGAGCTGAACGCGCCTGGGGATGAACTTCCGGATAGGCGGCCACCTCGATATAAAAATGGTCGCCCGTCTCCTCCCGCACAAACCGCACCAAATCGCGGGCATAGCGGAATTCTCCGCCGCCCAGGGTGCCAGACGGCAAATCACCGCGCAACGCCACCAGGTGACGGATACCATGGGAACGATACTGTTCCAGCACCCGCCGCAAACTCTCGCGCGTTGCTCCGATACACGATAGATGGGGAGCGGCAGCATGACCTTCACGCTGAATATCTACCACCGTTTCCAGAGTGCGGTCCTGTGTGGTTCCGCCTGCCCCGTAAGTCACCGAAAAAAAAGCCGGGTTCAGTTGCGCCAACTGACGTTGGGTATGACGCAATTTCTCCACCCCCTCCGGAGTTTTGGGGGGGAAAAATTCGAAACTGAACACCCGCGGTGTTACCACGCCGTTCATCCGCTCAATACCGGTAGTGATCGGGCTTATAGGGCCCTGTCACCGCCAGATTAAGGTAATTGGCCTGCTTTTCCGTCAACGCCGTCAAATGAACCCCAATCCGCTTCAAATGCAACCGGGCCACTTTCTCATCCAAGGTCTTGGGAAGAATATAAACCCCCACGGCATATTTGTCCGAGTGATTCCACAGTTCAATCTGCGCCATCACCTGATTGGTGAAGGAAGCCGACATAACGAAGCTGGGGTGCCCCGTGGCACAACCCAGATTGACCAGACGCCCCTCCGCCAGCACGATCAGCCGTTTCCCATCGGGGAAAATGACATGATCCACCTGCGGCTTGATGTTGTCCCAACGGTATTTGCGCAGGGAAGCAATATCGATTTCGGAATCGAAGTGGCCGATATTACAGACGATGGCATCGTTTTTCATGACCTGCATATGGGCATGGGTAATCACCTCCACATTGCCCGTGGCGGTCACAAAAATATCCCCCTGAGAGGCGACTTCATCCATGTCCACCACGCGATACCCTTCCATGGCCGCTTGCAAGGCACAGATCGGATCGATTTCGGTGATCCATACCGTGGCGCCCAGTCCACTGAATGCCTGGGCGCAGCCTTTGCCCACATCACCATAGCCTGCCACCACCGCAACCTTGCCCGCAATCATGACATCGGTAGCACGCTTGATGCCATCCATGAGGGATTCGCGACAGCCATACAGATTATCGAACTTGGACTTGGTCACCGAGTCGTTGACGTTGAACGCTGGGCATTTGAGCTCCCCACGCTTCATCATTTCGTTCAGACGATGGACCCCTGTCGTGGTTTCTTCTGAAATCCCCTTGATATTTTCCAGCAGATGGGGATACTTGTCGTGCAAAATCAACGTGAGATCACCGCCATCATCGAGCACCATATTGGGCACCCAACCGTCCGGCCCAAAAATCGTCTTTTCGATACACCACCAGAATTCTTCCTCGGATTCCCCTTTCCACGCAAATACCGGAATCCCAACTGCCGCAATGGCCGCCGCCGCCTGATCCTGGGTCGAAAATATGTTACAGGAACTCCAACGCACCTCCGCTCCCAACACCACCAGAGTTTCGATCAACACGGCCGTCTGAATGGTCATATGTAAACAGCCAGCAATGCGTGCCCCCTTGAGGGGCTGACGTTCGGCAAATTCTTCGCGCAAAGCCATCAATCCGGGCATTTCATTTTCAGCAATATCAATTTCTTTCCGTCCCCAGGTGGCAAGGGACATATCCGCCACCTTGAAGTCGGCTGTGAGGGTTTGTGGAATGGCATTCATAAAAATTTTCTCTCCGTGGAGTTATCTGGACTCAATAGGTGGGGGAACTGCCGTTACGCATCGGCCTGCAAGGCCATCACGCGATCACGCATTTCCCAGGTGAACTCCGGCTCTTCTCGGCCAAAGTGACCGTAAGCTGCGGTCTTGCTGTAAATCGGCCGCAGCAGGTCGAGAGCATGAATGATGCCCTTGGGACGCAGATCAAAATGCTCCAGAACCAACTGGGACAGCTTGTCATCCGCCAATTTTCCTGTACCAAAGGTATTCACCATCAGGCTAACAGGACGGGCCACGCCGATGGCATAAGCCACCTGTACTTCACAGCGACGAGCCAACCCTGCCGCCACGATATTTTTGGCCACATGACGCATGGCATAGGCTGCCGAACGGTCCACCTTGGAAGGATCTTTCCCGGAAAATGCCCCGCCACCATGACGGGCGGCACCGCCATAAGTATCGACGATAATCTTGCGTCCCGTAAGACCGCAATCTCCCATCGGTCCGCCAATGACGAAACGCCCGGTGGGATTGACCAGATAGCGCGTATTGGCCTGCAGCATGTGTGCCGGCAATACGGGTTTGATGATCTCTTCAATCACGGCCTCAGTCAATTGCTGATGGGACACTTCGGGATGATGCTGCGTCGATAACACCACGGTTTCAATACTGGTGGGCTGTCCATCCACATAACGCACACTCACCTGAGATTTGGCATCGGGACGCAAAAAAGGTAAGCGCCCATCCTTGCGCAATTCGGCTTGCCGTTGTACCAGGCGATGGGACAGATGAATCGGCAAAGGCATGAGTGTATCGGTTTCGTCACAGGCATAACCAAACATCAAACCCTGGTCGCCCGCTCCCTGATCCAGATCCAGACCGCTGCCTTCGTCTACCCCTTGGGCAATGTCGGGGCTCTGGCGATTCAGGGCCGTGAGCACCGCACAGGTTTGGTAATCAAAACCGATGTCTGAACTGTTATAGCCGATACGACGCACCACGTCTCGTGCCACGTCGATGTAATTGATCTGTGCCTTGGTGGTGATTTCTCCTGAAATCACGATCAGCCCCGTACTTGTCAAAGTTTCACAAGCCACCCGTGCACGCGGATCCTGCGCTAGAATGGCATCCAGTACCCCATCGGAAATCTGATCGGCCACCTTATCGGGGTGACCCTCGGATACCGACTCCGAAGAAAAAATATACTCGCTCATGGCAAACCCTGCCCTTTATCAAAATTAAAAATGTGCTACCGCCCGCGATTGTACCAGTATTCTTCTTAGCCCCATGATGCGACTAATATTTCTCCCATTGTGGCTGCTTCACTGGCTGCCCCTTCAAGCCCTCTGGATCCTCGGACGACTGCTGGGACGTATGGCCTTTGCCCTGGCTCGCGAACGACGTCAGGTCACCCTCACCAATCTCGCTCTCTGTTTTCCCCAATGGAGCCCAGAACAACGCCATAAAATCGCCCTGCGTCACTTTCAGGGATTCGTGACCAGCGCCCTGAGTCTGGGTATTGCGTGGTTTGCTTCGGAGTCACGTCTGCGTCGAATGGTTCAATATACTGGGCTGGAGCATGTACGTGCAGCTCAACAGCATGGACCGGTCATCTTGCTCACCCCACATTTTTTTGGCGTGGATACCATCGGACCTTTTCTCACATTGGACTTCGATGTCATCACCATCAATTCGCGCCAAAAAAACCCGGCCCTCGAAGCGTTGATTCGCTCGCGCCGCCTGCGCTGGGGAAAAGGCTTGATCTTTGCCCGTCAGGATAGCCTGCGTGGAGTGCTGAAAGCCCTGAAACCGGGCTGGTTGCTGTATTACTTACCCGATCAGGACTTCGGCCCCAAGGACTCCCTGTTTGTGGATTTTTTTGGCGTCAAAGCGGCTACTGTTCCTGCTTTGGCACGGATGGCACGGCTCGCCAAAGCTCAAGTCGTTCCCTGCGTTGTCCACCAGAACTTTGCACAAGGACGTTTTGACGTATCTTTCTATCCCCCTTGGGAAGAGTTTCCCAGCGGCAATGACGAAGTCGATACCCTGCGCATGAATCATTTCATCGAAGCTCGAATTCTGGAGCAACCCGCCCACTACCTGTGGTCCCACAAACGCTTCAAAACCCGTCCTCCTGGAGAATCTTCCGTCTACGAATTGCGGCCATAACCCGCAGTTGAGCCATTACAGGCTACCCAGGCCTGCGGAAAAAGCGTAGCATTTCACCTTTGGCAAAGCCCACAGCACCCATGAAGACACTTTCTTTTACCAAAATGCAGGGGTTGGGCAATGATTTCATCGTCCTTGATGGAGTACGCACTCCCCTTGCCCTGAATACGGCCCAGCTATGCTGGCTGGCTGACCGCCATTTTGGTGTGGGCTGCGACCAAATTCTGTGGGTTGAGCCCGCACGCGACCCTGCCAATGATTTTCGTTACCGAATCTTTAACCGTGATGGCGGAGAAGTGGCCAATTGTGGCAATGGGGTGCGCTGTTTTGCGCGCTTCGTTCATGACCAGAAACTGACCCAGGCCACGCAATTGCGGGTAGAAACCCAATCAGGAGTATTGCAACCTGAATTGCTGCCCGACGGCCAAGTACAGGTAAATATGGGACAACCCATTTTTGACCCTGAGCGGATCCCTTTTCTGACCGAAGGCAGGCATCCCACCTATGACCTGCAGGTGGGTGCCCATAAGCGCATCTTTTCGGTCATTTCCATGGGGAACCCCCATGCCGTCCAGATCGTGAACCACGTCGAATCCGCCCCTGTAGCCGTCGAAGGGCCTCTGATCGAACACCACGCCGCCTTTCCCGAACGGGTCAATGCCGGGTTCGTGGAGATCGTATCACGCAGCCACATC
The DNA here is from genome assembly GCA_010435995.1 of Ferrovum sp. GTDB lineage: Bacteria > Pseudomonadota > Gammaproteobacteria > Burkholderiales > Ferrovaceae > Ferrovum. The sequence continues at coordinate 7,273 of JAAGNR010000010.1, forward strand.
CGTCTGCGGGTATTTGAACGCGGCTCGGGAGAAACCCTGGCGTGTGGCACAGGAGCCTGTGCTGCCGTCGTGGCAGGACAGCAGCGTGGGCTCCTAGACCCCGCACCAGTGAAAGTTTCCACCCACGGCGGGACTCTGACCATATCTTGGGCGGGCGAACAGTCCCCCGTATGGATGACCGGTCCCGCCACGACTGTTTTTACCGGCACCGTCGCAGTGCCGGACATCGAGGAGATACTCCATGCTGGATGCTGAAATCGTTGCCTCCTGGCTCAAGGACAACCCGGAATTTTTTCTGCTCCACGGAGCAGTGCTGAACGAAATCCAAATTCCCCATCCCCACGGAACGCATACCGTATCCCTCAGCGAACGGCAGCTGCTCACCTTGCGCGATAAAAACCGCACGCTGGAACAACGCCTCTCCGAGCTCATCGGCTATGCCGAAACCAATGACAGCATCAGCAGCAAGGTACATCAACTGGCCGTACGCCTGTTGGGACAAAAATCTTTGGCGGGGACAATCGACACCATAGAACACCAGATGGCACACAATTTTTCCGTACCCCATGTCACCCTGCGTCTCTGGGGTTTCTCCCATCCGGGTACTCATAGTGCCTTTCAGGCCGTGGCCAAGGTCCAGCAGGATGCCATTGCCCACATCGAGACTCCCCGTTGTGGCCATCACACTCCGGTGCAATGCGATCACTGGTTTGGTGAACTGGCCCCCGCCCTGAAATCTTTTGCGCTATTGCCCCTGCGCGATAACGAGACTTTTGGCGCGCTCCTGCTGGCTTCCCCCGATGAGAACCGATTCTATCCTGACATGGGGATTTTCTACCTGCAGCGAATCACGGACATCGTCAGCACGGCCCTGCGCGCCCATGAACACGATTGACTCCCCAGGAATCCGGACTTACCTAGACCATTTGCGTTTCGAGCGCCGCCTGTCGCCTCGCACGATTCTCAGCTATCGTCGTGACCTGAGCCAACTGAGAGCCCTAGAAACCACAGCAGAGACCTTGTCCAGCATTACGCCACAGCACATCCGCCGCCATCTCGGCGCACTTCATGGTCATGGCCTCTCTGGCCGGAGCCTGGCCCGCATGCTCTCGGCGTGGCGCGGCTATTTTGAGTTTTTGACAAAATTTCATGGCCTGTCGGTCAATCCTTGCCACGGCGTACGCCCCCCAAAATCTCCGCGCCCCTTGCCCCATGCCCTGTCTCCCGAACAGTCGGGACGCTTGATGGGCGTTGCGGGTGATCGTAGTCTTGACTACCGTGATCGGGCCCTGCTGGAGTTATTCTATTCTTCTGGGCTGCGTTTGGCAGAACTGGCGGGCCTGCAATGGCAACATTGGAATCAGGCCGAATGCCTGGTACGGGTTCAGGGAAAAGGGCAAAAGATCCGGGAAGTGCCAGTAGGAAGCCACGCCACCCAAGCTCTCGCGGCGTGGATGAATCACCACCCAGTCAAATCACCTGCCAAGGAAACTCCCTTGTTTGTCAGCACTCGGGGCACAGCCCTCAGCCCTCGCGCCATCGAATCCCGAGTGACCCTGCGAGCACGACAATTGGGTTTTGAGGATCGGGTCCACCCCCATGTGCTGCGACATTCCTTTGCTTCTCACCTGCTCCAGTCCAGTGGCGACTTGCGGGCCGTGCAGGAATTGCTCGGGCATACCCATATTACCTCTACCCAGGTCTATACTCATCTGGATTTTCAGCACCTGGCCAAAGTCTATGATCAGGCTCACCCGCGAGCTCGCCGAACTCCCAAGGTCTGACTCAGGCCGCGTACAAGGCACCCATCACCGCACTGTGGCGCGCTCCCGTCACTGCTGGAAGATTGCCGGATAAACCCAGAAGCCGCGCACGTGCCAACCAAGCAAAGGCTACCGCTTCTACTTGGTGCACGGGTAATCCCAACGTTGCCGTAGTGGTCACTTGAATCTCCGGCATCAACGTCTGCAACCGCCGCATCAGTGCCGAATTGCACGCTCCCCCTCCGCAACCATACAACTCCACGCCGTCCACCCCCCCTCGGGTTTCCTCATGAACTGCCAGCACAATCGTCTGAGCCGTCAGTTCCAGCAGGGTCGCCTGAACATCCTCTGGCGCCATCCCCGAATTCAAATGAGGCTGCACCCAAGCCAGAGAAAACTCTTCTCGCCCAGTACTTTTGGGAGCTTTGCGCTGAAAATAGGGATGGTTCAATAATGACTGCAACAGGGTGGACCGAATCTCTCCCGTGGCAGCCCACTCCCCCCCCCGATCGAAAGACACTCCCCGACATTGCCGAATCCAGGCATCCATCAACAAGTTGGCCGGTCCGGTATCATATCCTCGGGTTACCTGCCCAGGAAACAAAATGGTCAGATTGGCAATGCCCCCTAGATTGAGAATGAGTCGTGGATGACTGGGGTGACGAAAGAGCGCATCGTGACAAGCCGGCACCAGAGGAGCACCCTGCCCCCCCGCCGCCAAGTCCCGCGAACGGAAGTCCGTGACCACGGCTATGCCAGTCAATTCGGCCAACCAGGCGCCGTTCACCAACTGACAACTGTATCCCCGCTCAGGGCGGTGACGCACCGTTTGTCCATGACACCCTATGGCACTCACGGCCTCAGCCGTTACTCCTGACTGCACCAGCAATGCATTGATAACCGCTGCATAACAACGGGCCAGCATGACACCAGCTTCCGCTGCGCGCTCCAATTCATTGGGACCCGACAGGGTTAATTCCGCCAATACCCGGTGTAAGCCTTCAGGGAAAGGATGGGTTACTTGTGCCAAAACCGCAGGATCACCGTGCCTGAAATCTACCAGCACGCCATCGATGCCATCCAGACTGGTTCCGGACATTAACCCTGCGTAAAGGGAAGGGGGGGAACTACTACTCGAACCGAGCAAGGGCAGTGCCGCGAACGGCGTCAAGCTGCTGGAGTAGGGGAGCTGTGGCCGTAAGGAAGTGACCCCGGGCATGACCCGTCAGATCCGTACTGGCATACCGTGGGACTTCCGGCCCCAGAGGATCATGTTGCACCCCGTTGATCTTGAATTCGTAATGAAGATGAGGTCCGGTAGCCCAACCCGTCATACCAACAAAGCCGATGACATCGCCCTGACGAATTTTTTCTCCGCTGTGGAGGCCGTTGGCAAATGCGGATAGATGGCCATATACGGTATCGATCCCATTGGCGTGATGCAGTTCAATCATATTGCCATACCCATTACGCCAGCCTGCGAAAGTCACGGTAGCGTTGGCAACGGAAACAATGGGGGTTCCCGAGGGAGCCGCCAGGTCGATGCCCTTGTGGGCACGCCACGTTTTAAGAATAGGATGGAAACGGGCCGCCGTAAATCCGGACGTCACACGGGAAAACTCGATGGGCGAACGCAGGAAAGAGGAGTGGGAACCATGGCCATCAGGAGTGTAGTAATCGCCTCCTTCGGTTCCTGCGTAGTATACGCGCCGAAACACCGACCCCTTATTGACAAACTCTGCCGCCAGAATACGGCCAGGAACCAACTGATCAAAGTCGTTTTGGGCCGACTCATAAACCACCGAGAAGGTATCCCCAGCGCGCAGGTCATTATGAAAATCAAGATCGGTGGAAAACAACTGTGTCATCTGATGGCTGACGCTGTCAGGAATTCCCGCACTGTCCGCCGCCGCAAAAAATGAACTCTGTACGGTGCCGCTGGCCTGAATCACCCGATGTAGGGCGCCGATCTGAACCACTGAAGCGTTGAAGCCGTCTGAGGTACGAGCCACCACCAACGTCCCATTCTCTTTATCAGGAAAACGCAAGGACAACAAACTCCCATTGGCATCGCGCTCTACCCGGATGGGCTTTCCTGGAGCCATACGCTGATAGATCACACGCGCTTTGGGATCGGTGGAGATGAAATCCAGAGCGGGTTGGTCACTCACCCCCAAGCGAAACAAGAGGGCTGCCAGAGTATCGCCCGAACGAACCTGATCCTGCTGAACGTAACTACCGGGTGTCGGGGTGGGAACCACCACGTTTTGAGTGATGTCTTCAATCACAGGAACCAGCGGAACCGAGCGATCAGAGGTGGTCGGCGTAATCCCAAATGCCGTAGCCACGCCAAAAACCAACATCAAAACCGTAGCCACCTTACCGCTGTAGCGTGCATCGATCGCATCGATGTTGGGGTTTTGCGTTAGAATCCAGCGTTTGAGCGCATGTACCTTGTATTTTATTGAAGTCATGCGCGCCAGTCTAACAGAAACTTGCGCCGGTCACAAACAGCTATGAATCAGAATACACCAGAGAATGTCCCAGAAATTGCGGGATGGGCTGAAATCCAACGGGGAACCGATGAAATTCTGCCGGCAGGAGATCTGCGCCAACGCCTCACGGAAGGGCGTCCCCTGCGGGTCAAGGCGGGTTTTGACCCTACCGCCCCCGACCTGCATCTGGGACATACGGTTCTTCTCAATAAACTTAGAACCTTACAGGATCTGGGTCATGAAATCATTTTTCTGATTGGTGATTTTACCGCCCTGATTGGCGACCCCACAGGACGCAATGCCACCCGCCCCCCCCTCACCCCGGAGCAGGTGAAGACCAACGCCGCCACCTATCAGGCGCAAGTTTTTCGCATCCTCGACCCCGTCCGTACCCAAGTGTCTTTCAACAGCACTTGGATGCACGCCCTGGGGGCCGATGGCATGATCCGCCTGGCGGCAACCCATACGGTTGCCCGGATGCTGGAGCGAGACGACTTCGCCAAACGCTATCAGGCGGAGCAACCCATTGCCCTCCACGAATTTCTCTATCCTCTGGTACAGGGCTATGATTCGGTAGCCCTCAAAGCCGATCTGGAATTGGGCGGGACCGACCAGAAATTTAACCTACTCATGGGCCGGGAATTGCAAAAGCACCATGGTCAGCGGCCCCAGTCCATTCTCACCCTGCCCTTGCTGGAAGGCACCGACGGGGTCAACAAGATGTCCAAATCGCAAAACAACTTCATCGCCATTGAAGATTCCCCAGAGACTCAGTTTGGCAAAATTCTGTCCATTTCCGATACGCTGATGTGGCGTTACCTCGAACTGCTCTCCTTCGAATCACTGAGTACCTTGGCACACTGGAAGGACGAAGTGATGCACGGACTCAATCCCAAGGAAATCAAGATACGACTGGCACGGGAAATCGTTACCCGATTTCATGGCGCTGTTGCCGCCCAATCCGCACATGAGGGGTTTGAAGCCCGGTTTCGTGACCACGCCATGCCCGACAACCTTCCAGTCACTGAAGTGGTCGTCGGCCCGGAAGGTTTGCTGCTGTCCCAATTGCTGCAACGTCTTGGTTTGACCGCCTCCACTTCCGAGGCCCTGCGTCTGATTCAGGGTGGAGGGGTTCGTCTGGACGGAGACAAAGTCAGCGATAAGGGGATGCGCCTCTTCCCCTCCACCGAGGCCACCCTACAAGCAGGGAAACTCAAGTTTGCCCGCGTGCGCTGCCTTTGAGCACAGATCTTCAGCTTCCAGCGCTACGCCTCGACGCCCAAGGCCATCGCCGCGTCGATCTGCGTACCATCATTGCCTTGGCCCTGCCCCTGTTCCTGAACAGCAGCCTGCAGGTGGTGCTGAACCTCACCGACACCTGGTTCATTGGTCGCCTGTCTACCACCGCCATGGCCGCCATGGCCTCCTGCTATTACCTGATCTTTGTGTTCTTTTTATTGTTGGGGGGGGTGGGCATCGGCGTTCAGGCCATCGTGGCCCAACATTTTGGCGCCGGCCAGCGGGAAGCGGCGGCACGCAGTACCTGGAGCGGTCTGTGGGCTGCTCTGTTTACCACTCCCCTGTTCATCCTCATTGCTTTTTCTGGAAAACTCTTACTGTCACACTTCGGACTGTCTCCAGAAGTCCTCTCGCTGGCCGATTCCTTCTGGATTCCACGCTTGCTGGGAGGGCCCCTATCCACTTTGCTGTTCGCCCTGAACTCTTTTTTCAATGGCATCGGACAACCCCGCTTTACTTTCTGGATCATGCTGCTGGTGGCTTTGAGCAATGCCGTGCTCAACCAACTGTTCATGTTTCATTGGGGTTATGGCATGGCTGGAGCAGCCTTGGGCAGTACGGTTGCTCAAGGCATTGGAGTGGTCGCGGCCCTGGCCATCTTTCTGCGCCCGGCTTTCCGCCGACAGTTCCATACCCATCTCACCTGGCATCTCCACTGGCCAGGTATTCGTCAAGTGATGGCCATCGGCATTCCCACCGGCCTTTTCCCTGCCATGGATGTGGTGGGATTGGGGTTATTTCAGTTGATGCAAGTCAAACTCAGCGCCATCGATGGAGCGGCAACACAAATTGTCATGATGCTGACCTCCGTGTCCTATCTGCCTGCCATCGGCATCGCTCTCGCTGGTACCACACTGGTGGGACAGTCCATCGGCGCTGGAGATAAGGCTTGGGCGGAAACCTGCGCTCGCGTCATCATCCGCTTGGCCGTGGGGTATATGGGATTGATAGGCATTCTCCTAGCGCTCGCTGCGGCGTGGGTAGTTCCCCCCTTCCTGACTCCCGGCGACCCCCAGGCCTCCGCGGTCTTCCGCCTGTGCATACCACTGCTATGGATTGCGGCAGGCTACCAGATTTTTGATGCGCTCAACCTGTCCTGCGCTTTCTGTCTGCGCGGGGCAGGTGATGTGCGCGTCCCCACGGGACTGCTGCTGGTCTGCTCCTGGGGGGTGTTTCTCCCCCTCTGCCACGCCCTGACTTTCCCCCCGGGTCAAGGCTGGGTAAATTTTCTACCGCAGTATGGATGGGGGGCAAAAGGGGGATGGATGGCTGCTTTCGCCTACACTTTTTGTCTCGGTCTGGTGTTGTGGGCACGGTGGCGTTCCGGTGCCTGGAAACGCCTGACGCTGCTGACCTAGACCCAATACACCGAGCGCGTCATCAACTTGGAAGATAGCCGCATGGCCCACTTGATGGGCGGCGGGAATTCGGCAGCCCCGAGGCTTTGCGCCAACTCGGCGTGCCCGGCTTCATCCACCTTCATCTGCTCCACAATGGCGCGGGTCCGCTGATCGGCCTCGGGAATTTGCGCCAGATGCCCCGCCAGATGTCTCTCCACTTGGCGTTCCGTTTCCTTGAGAAATGCCAGATTCCACCGGTCCCCAGCCAAGCCTGCGGCCACCCCGAGGGCCAAAGATCCGGCATACCATAGGGGATTCAGATAACTGGTGCGCCCGCCCAATTCATGGATGCGCCCTTCACACCACGCCAGATGATCTACCTCTTCGGCTGATGCGCAGCGCAGGGCTTCTCGGTTGGCGGGAATACGCGCCGTCAGAGATTGACCCTGATAGAGCGCCTGAGCACAAATTTCACCGGTATGATTGATGCGCATCAGGCGCGCCGTATGCTGCCGTGTCGCATCATCCAGATCGGCTTCCGGCAACCCACGCGCCGGATTGGAACGGGTGCCCAGAGCAGGGGCAGCCAAGGTTCGCAAGGTACGATCAAATTCCCCGAGGATTCGATCCAGAGGGCTGTGCTGACGCCCTTCAAACTCACCGCCCGCAAATACGCCACTGGGTAACTTCGGCATCTTCATCTTGGCCATTAAATCCCTCAGCATCGTGTTCCCCTATCTCAGTTCGAGCCGCTTCCTGAATCGTTCCCTGGCCCCAATCATCCATGGATACTTCGCCAAGACTGCCAGATGGTCATGATACCTCTTTTCTTCCAGAGAAGCCTTGAAAAGGCTAAAAGTTTATGTCAATTCGCAAACCATACATTCGCCGCTCGTCAGGCCGGAAATTTTCATTTATAGCAAGTTTAGGTTTTTTTGATAACTTTGGATAAACCTCCTATAATTCACCCATGGATCCCATTCGTAACCCCTACGCGCCGGGTGCGGGCACCCCTCCTCCAGAATTGGCGGGACGGAATTCTTTACTGTCCACCGTACACATCGCGCTGGCCAGGATTCGCTTGGGCAAACCCAGTAAAAGTGTCTTGATGGTCGGTTTGCGTGGAGTGGGGAAAACCGTCCTGTTGGACCGGATGCGTGATGACGCTGAAGCTGACGGTTTCCATACGGTTCGCACCGAAGCCCCGGAAGGTCGTTCTTTACCCGCACTTCTGGCACCTCAATTGCGTCTGGCGTTATTGCGCTTGTCCCATCAGGAGCAGGCCAAAGCGTTGGCCCAACGCGCCCTGCGCGGTTTATCCGGTTTTGTCAAAGCCCTCAAGGTGCGCTATCAGGATATCGAAGTTGGCATTGACCTGGAACCCGAACCTGGGTTGGCAGACAATGGTGACCTCGAGAATGACCTCACCGTACTTCTGGAAGCCATCGGTCTGGCCGCCCAAAGTGCGAAGACAGCCTTGGCCCTGTTCATCGATGAACTTCAATATGTCCGGGAAGAAGAATTGGCCGCGCTCATCACAGCCCTGCATCGCTGCGCTCAACGCAGCCTTCCCATCGTGTTGGTGGGCGCGGGTCTGCCCCAGTTACGCGGGCGGATGGGCAAGGCAAAATCCTATGCCGAGCGCTTGTTCGATTTTCCTCAGATTGGCCCTCTCGACCCGGAATCGTCGCGACTGGCGTTGGTCAAACCTGCGGCCAGCGAGGGCGTCACCATCAGTGAAGCCGCGTTGGTGAAAATCATCCAGGACACTCAGGGATACCCCTATTTTCTGCAGGAATGGGGCAAGCATACCTGGGAAATCGCCCAATCTTCGCCCATCACCCAAGAGGATGTGGAACAAGCCACAACATCGGTGACGGCTGCCTTGGATGAGGGGTTTTTTCGGGTACGCTTCGACCGCCTCACGCCCTCGGAAAAGCGTTATCTGCGCGTAATGGCAGAACTTGGTCCCGGCCCTCACCGCTCAGGCGACATTGCAACCTTCCTGGGACGCAAAGTCACGGCACTGGCCCCCATGCGCAGTCAACTCATCGCGAAGGGCATGGTCTGGAGCCCCAATCACGGAGACACAGGATTCACCGTTCCCCTCTTCGACGGATTCATGAAACGGATCATGCCGGATCTGGATTGAGGGGTTGTGGCTCATGACCCACGATTGGCTGCAGCTCCACGAATCAGCGTACCAATCCCTTCGTCGGTCAATACTTCCAGCAGCACCGCATGGGGAACCCGGCCATCAATGATATGGGCGGTCTTGACGCCATTCTGCACCGCATCCAGGGCACAGTCCACCTTGGGCAGCATCCCTCCGCTGATGGTTCCATCCCGAATCAGCTCCTGGACTCGCTGCGCGTTCAAACCCGTCAACACTTCACCAGAATTATCCAGAACTCCTGCCGTATTGGTGAGCAGCAGTAACTTTTCAGCTTGCAGTGTCACCGCCAGTTTCCCCGCCACCAGATCTGCATTGATATTGTAGGCCTCTCCCTGCTCGCCTACGCCCAAAGGGGCAATGACCGGAATAAAGTTTTGGTGACACAATAGATTGACGATCCCCGGATCGATGCTCACCACTTCTCCCACCTGCCCGATATCGATGGCTTCATCTGACAGATCGGGACGGCGCAACATCAACTTGCGTGCATGAATGAAATTGCCATCCTTGCCGGTCAGACCCACCGCATTGCCTCCGGCCTTATTGATCAAGGTCACAATGTCCTGATTGACCAAGCCGCCCAGCACCATTTCCACCACATCCAGGGTTTCTTCGTCGGTCACCCGCATGCCCTGAATGAACTCGCTCTGTTTCCCTACCCGTTTCAGCAACTCCCCGATCTGCGGCCCACCGCCATGGACCACCACCGGATTCATACCCACCAGTTTGAGCAACACCACATCGCGCGCAAACTTTTCCTGCAACGCCACTTCCGTCATGGCGTTACCACCATATTTGACGACAATGGTCTTACCATGAAAACGTTGGATATAGGGCAACGCCTCGATCAGAACAGCACTTTTCTGGTCGGCGGACAAAGAAAATTCGGTCATGGCAAACACTCCAAAAAGATGGCGCTATTCTACCCCGTCCTTGCCTTCATGGGCAGAACAATGTCTCTCAACGGCAAGAGTACAAAAGACCGCGATGTACCAATTCAACAAACAAGGAAACCACTCGCGATGAAGATCGACTGAGAAAGGGTAAGACCGTTTCTTTTTCTGAAAACCGTAACGCTCTTTCAAAAACAACAAGCCACCCCAAAGGGTGGCCTGCTGACTGACTCTGTTTCCAGAATCAAACTTGCTATAACACCTTAGAAGCGCACTACTAGACCGCCACCGATGGTGTCGAAGGTTTCGTAGGGAGACGCACCTTGGGTTGCGGTGTAAACCACTGTGGCCGAACCGGTCTTGATGTCGCGCATGTAACCAAAGTACAGGTTGGTACGCTTGCTCAGATCGTAATCAAGCAACAGTGAGCCGTAGCGGTCGGCACCAGGAGCCACGCCATTCTCAGACTTGGTCACGGCATCGTAGAAGCCTGCCGACAACTTCCATTTCTGCGTCAACTGGTAATTGCCCCCAAACCAGAACACATTGGTCTGCTGTGCGCCGCCGGTAAAAATAGATGCGGTGCTACCAACTGCCCCAAGGGGGACAATGGTATATCCATACAATTGAGTGATTTGACTCAACGCGCCCACATCGGAAGGCCCAGTCTTCAGAATGTACTGATAACCCGCTTTCAATGTCAGCGGATTCGACACTTGGTAACGCAAGGCCAGAGTGTAGGACTTCAAATCAAAGAATGTGGCTTGTACAACGCCATTGGTAGAGTCTTGAGCAATCCCGGTGGTGTCACGAGCTTCTTGCGACGCAAATTCCACCCCGAAGCGGTTCAGTTCGTATCCCAAGTTGAATTCCCCAGTACTGCGGGTTGTGGCTGAACCCGTCATACCGCCGAGACCGTACATGGCGTTCAGTTTGACTGCACCCCATTCCTTGGCATACTTGATGGCGTTATCGACCCGTGCGCTGTCCGTTGCACCGCCACCACCATAAAAGCCGGAGAAGTTGATGGGGGAGAACATCTGCGCGTTGACGGGGTCATAACCACCAGCAGTGGTAGTGATGATATCCAGTTCCAGACTGTTCTGACGACCAAAGGTTATGGCGCCATACTCGTTGTTGGACAAGCCGATGAAAGCATTGCGGCCAAACAATTGATTGTTCAGACTGGTGTCAGCCACCATCGCATATCCAGGAGTTTTGCCATTAGCAAGCACCGTAGGATTGGTGGCAGCTCCCGACAATCCGGAAGTTCCCAACTGGCCGGTTCCCAAGCTAAATGCAGATTCCAACTGGAAGAAAGCCTTGTTGCCATCGCCCAGATCTTCATCACCCTTGATGCCCCAACGGGTTTGCTTTTCACCGCCGTTCATCATGCCTACGGCCGTACCTGAGTGATAGTAGTTGCCCACTCCTGTTGGCACAGCGCCAGTTACAAAGGTAGGGCTGAAGTTACCCGCATGGGTGAGTTCAGCGACGCCCGCATCCAAAATGCCGTACAAAGTGACATCCGCGTGAGCGGTTCCAGCCATAGCGCTTAAAGCAGCCAGTGCGAATAGCGATTTTTTCATTGTCTCTCCAAAGTTCATAATGGTTAACATTCTCGACCTGCTACGATCTTTTCAGAGTGCGTGCAGATGATGCTGAATGTTAGCGGCGAATTATGACAGTATTGCTACAACTGTGAAACTTTGTAACAGACAACTGAATTTATGTTGCATTTTTACCACAAGTCTTCGTCGTCTTCTTCCTCAAAGGTATCCTTTTCATGCACCAAACTGAATACCACGGGAACGAAGAGGAGCGTAGCGATGGTGGCGAACATCAATCCACCGATGACGGCACGCCCCAGAGGAGCATTCTGCTCGCCCCCCTCCCCCATACCCAAGGCCATGGGAGCCATACCGATGATCATGGCCAATGCGGTCATGAGTACGGGGCGGAAGCGGGAAACTCCTGCCTCGATCCCGGCGCGAACGGAATCATGACAATCGCGTAAGCGTTCCCGGGCAAAGCTCACCACCAGAATACTATTGGCCGTGGCCACCCCCATGCACATGATGGCTCCAGTGAGGGCGGGGACCGACAAGGTCGTATGGGTGGTGAACAGCATCCACACAATTCCTGCCAGCGCTGCAGGCAGTGCCGTAATGATCACAAAGGGGTCGAGCCAAGACTGGAAATTTACCACGATGAGCAGATAGATCAACAAGATGGCTGCCAGCAATCCAAATAGCAACCCGGAAAAGGCGGTTTCCATGATAGGCACCTGGCCTTGCAACACGATGGTAGCGCCGCGCGGCAATTGTGATTGCTTGTCCTTCAGGATTTTTTGAATGTCCTTGGCCACCCCTCCCAGATCACGATCCTGAATGGTGGCATAAATGTCAAAGGAAGGCTGAATAGAGTAATGGGTCACTACCGCTTCCCCCCTATCGCGCTTGATGGTGGCCAATCCCCCCAACACCTGGAAAGAGGTTGCGTGCGGTGAGGTAATGGGGATGTTTTCCAGGGCTGTCATGCTGTCCACATAATACTGCGGCGTCTGCACCACAATCGGGTAGGACACCCCATTGCGTGGATTGAGCCAAAATGTGGGTTCAATCTGCCCACTGCCAGACAGAACATCCACCAGACTGTCGGTGACATCCTTTTCCGTCACGCCCAATGTGCTGGCATATACCCGATTGACATTCACATCGAACTGGGGATAGTTCATGGATTGCTGGATCCGGGCATCGGCAATGCCATCCACATGAGTAACCTGTTCCAATATGCCTGTCAGATAGTTCAGATCCTCATCATGACGAGGCCCCATGATCTTGATGTCAATGGGTGCAGGAGCCCCAAAGTTCAAGATTTGACTCACCATGTCTGCCGGGAGAAAAGCAAAGCTCGAGCCGGGAAACAGATGGGGCAAATCGGTTCTCAAGCGTTTGACATAATCTTCCGTAGGATGATGATTTTCCTTGAGGGAAATGAGAATATCCCCATCCTGCGGACCGATGGTACCGGTATTGATGAATGACTGGTTGATCGGACTGACAGAAAGTCCAATGTTATCGACGATATTATCCACTTCATTGGGAGGAATTTCGCGGCGGATCTGGTCTTCGATATGATCGAACAGCGCGGCAGTTTCTTCTACCCGCGTGCCCACCTGGGCACGCACGTGCAGTTTGATCTGTCCCGCATCCACGGAGGGGAAGAAGTTGCGTCCAAGGAAAGGAACCAAGGCGAATGAGACCAGCACTACGCCCAAAAATCCCATGACAAACCCCTTGCGGTGTGCCATGACCAACTCGATGAGTCCGTGATAAACGCCTTTGATCCGCTCAAAACGATGCTCAAAGGCATGTTGAAAACGCGCAGCCGGGTGGGTAGCTCTCGGCTCGTGAGGATCATGAGCTCGCAACAGGAAATTGGCGGCAGTGGGAACGAAGGTCCGCGACAGGATAAAAGAAGCCACCATGGCAAACACCACGGCTTCTGCCATGGGAACAAACAAATAGCGTGAGACTCCCGTCAAAAAGAACATGGGAATAAAAACGATACAGATGCTGAGCAACGACACAAATGCTGGCCCCACGATCTGTTTGGCACCATCCAGAATGGCATCGGTCACGGGCTTCCCTTGTTCCAGATGCCAATTGATGTTCTCAATGGTCACCGTGGCGTCATCCACCAGAATCCCCACCGCCAACGCCAATCCTCCCAACGTCATGACGTTCAGCGTCTCCCCGATGGCGGACAGGCCGATGATGGCAGCCAAAATAGCCAACGGGATGGAAGCTGTAATGATCAGTGTGGAGCGCCAGCTCCCTAGAAACAGGAGAATCATGCAACTGGTCAGTGCCGCCGCAATGATTCCCTCGCGCACCACTCCCGATACTGCTGCCTTGACGAAAATCGACTGATCACCCACCGTGGCCAAATGAAGACTGTTTGGCAAAGTCTCTTTCAACATGGGGACCATGTTCTTGACCCCATCGATGATGTCCAAGGTAGACGCTGCGCCATTCTTGAGCACCGTCATCAGCACCGAATGGGCTCCATCAACACGCACGATGTTGATCTGGGGCGGATAGCCGTCACGCACATGGGCCACATCCCGGATGAAAATCATGCTTCCATTGACCATTTTGATGGGCATGTGATTGAGCACTTCGAACTCGTCTGGGCTATCGTTGATCTTGACGGTATATTCGAAAGTCCCGATTTTTTCCGTACCCGCAGGAATGATCAGGTTCTGGGATGCTAATGCTTTCCCCACATCAGCGGGAGAGATACCTTTGGACTGCATGGCCAGGGGATCCAGATCGATCTGGATCTGGCGAACCTTGCCTCCATAGGGGGAAGGAATGGCGCTTCCTGCCACAGTGGCCAATTGCGGACGAATAAAATTCTGGCCAAAGTCGAACAGTTTCTGCTCGGGAATGCGCTTGCTCGCCAGCGTCAGTTGCAGGATCGGGACGGTGGCCGCGTTATAGTTGAGAATCAGGGGCGGTGTGATCCCTGGAGGCATCTGCTTCAACACGGTCTGTGAAATGGCGGTGACCTGTGCCGTAGCCGTCCGGATATCTACCGTGGGTTGGAAGAAAATCTTGACGATTCCATACCCTGGCAGGGATTGGGATTCGATATGCTCGATGTCATTGACGGTGGAACTGAGATAGCGTTCATAGGCGTAGATCACCCGTCCCGCCATATCCTCAGGCTGCATTCCGGTATAGGACCATACGGCACTGATAACGGGAATGCGGATTTCCGGAAAAATATCCGTAGGGGTACGCAACGCTGCCATCGGTCCGAAGATCAGGATGAGCAACGCCAGAACCGTGAAAGTGTAAGGCCGACTGAGGGCCAGCTTGACGATTGCGTACATGGTGTTCTAGGGGCCCTTGTTATCCGTGACCTACCACGAACCACCGATAGCGCGTACCAAGTCCACCGAGGACTGCAAGCGGGCGGTCTGCACATTCAGTTCGGCACGTTCGGTAGTCAGGCGAACATTTTCCGCATCGATCACATCGAGATAGTTGACAGCTCCCTCGCGATAACGGTTGTTCGCCAGGTCGTAGGTATGACGCGCTGCCTTGACTGCCAGCAACTCGTGTTGATCTTCCTCGGAGAGATAATGCAACTGGGACAGACTGTCTTCCACTTCGCGGAAGGCAGTGAGCACGGTTTGACGATAGGCAGCCGTCACCTGGCGCGTCTTGGCCGTAGCCTGATCCACCGCGGCCTGACGGGCACCTGCATCAAAGATGTTAAAGAATGCCAACGGCCCCAAAGACCAGAAACTGTTGGGGGCGGAAATCAACTGGCCATATCCGGTATTCTGAAAACCTCCCAACGCCGCCAGGGAGATGGTGGGATAAAATGCCGCGCGTGCTACGCCGATTTCCGCGTTGGCAGCCACCACCCGCCGTTCAGCGGCAGCAATGTCAGGACGACGTTGTAACACTTCCGACGGAATCGCTGCCGGAACCACGGGATATTGCATATGGGCTGTCCATAAGGGATCTTCTGCCAATGCGAACTGACTGGGAACCTTGCCCACCAACACCGCAATGGCGTGCTCATAAATGGCACGAGTCCCCGTCTCTTTTGCCAGCTCTGCCTTGGTCTGTTCGAGCAGCGCCTGGGAACGGGCCACATCCAGACCTGACACAATGCCTTCATCATGACGCCGTTGCATCATCTGCAGTTCTTTATCATAAGAATCGATGGAGAAACGCAACAAGGCCAGCACTGCATCCAGTCCACGCAACTTGATATAGTTGCTCGCCAACATCGCTTCAAGGCTGAGACGTGCCGATTCAATGTCCGCCTTGCTGGCTGCGGCAGAGGCTTCCGCTGATGTCACGGCACTGCGAATCGCGCCCCAGAAATCGATTTCGTACACGAACCCCAATCCCACGGCAGAATTGCCATAGATGTTGGATTGTCCATTGCCACGATGGGGACGATTGACCGATTGGCGGTTGGTCAACTCATTTCCCGTCATGTTGACCTCGGGATAGAGCTGTGCATTTTCCTGGGTCAAAAATGCTGTGGCCTGATCGTAGCGGGCCAAGGCTTCTTGAATCACCATGTTATCCGTACCAAGGGTGTTTTCCAGTTGATCCAGACGATCATCATGGTAATAAGTCCACCAATCGCCTCGAGGCTGCGCGTCTGCTGGATGGACCAGACGCCACACCCCATCCTCCTTGAATGAATCGGTATTTGGCATATCCGGACGGTGATATTCGGGAATCAGGGAACAGCCACTGATCCCTGCCGCAAGGAGCAACCCCAGAAGCAAGCGTGACCCGCGCATGATCATTTACCTTCCGTTTTGGCGGGTTTGGAAATTTGTACCAGTTCTCCGTTATCGATGGCGTCAGGAGGACTGTCGATCACCTGATCATCAGCCTTGATGCCGGAGAGAATTTCCACATCCGGACCGAAATCCCGTCCTACCATGACCTGTTTCAGCTGGAGGCGATTATCCGGTCCCACGATGGCCAAATGAACGCCATCGGTACGCAGAATCAGAGCGCTCGCAGGAACCCGGAGAATGGAATTGTCCTGAGGCAGGATAAACTTGACTTCGGCATAATCTCCTGGCGTCAGCAAACCGTCTTTGTTCCCCACCGCCAACTCTGCCAGCAAGGTTCCCGACTTCCCGCTGATGGACTCGGAAGTTTGGGTAACGATGGCGTCAAATTGCCGATCGGGGTGCTCCGGAACCTTGAGCGTCGCCTTCAGGCCAGCAGTCACTTGACGACTGTAGTTCTGGGGAACAGGCACATACAATCGCAGCGGATCCACGCGCGACACGTTGAAGAGTTCGGTTCCTGCGCCGGCATTGATCAACGCGCCCACATCCGTTTTACGCGCAGTGACCACGCCATCGAAGGGAGCCACCACCCGCTTGAAGCCTTCAAAAGCCTCAATTCTCCCCACATTGGCTTGAGCCGCATCCACCGCAGCCCGACGGGCCGCCAAATCGGCCACTTTCTCATCGGCATCCTGTTGCGATACGGAATCCGTGGTCAGCAAATTGAGCCAGCGTTTGGCAGTCACTTCGGCCAGTTGCTGATTGGCCATGGCACTGGCCATATCGGCCTTGGCCTGGGCCAACTGCTGATCCAGCTCAGGCGTATCGATTTCTGCGAGCAATTCACCGGCTTTTACTTTGGCTCCAATATCGTGGTACCAAACTTTCAGATAGCCATTGACTCGCGCAAATATGGGCGCGTCGATAAAAGGCTGAAGATTCCCAGGAAGGACCAACTGGCGACTCTTGTCGCCCTGTTTGGGGGTAATCACGTGAACGGTAGGTACCGCCTGAACCTGCGTCCATTCATGTATTTCCCTGGCATCACGATTACGAATGAACAGCCCCCACGCCACCACAATGATAGCCACAAGTGCCACTATCACAGCCAGACGCTTCAACTTACCTCCCTGAATGGGGGTGACTTCATCCAGTTTTACTGAATCCTCATCATGCATGATGCTCTCCTGTTGCGACGAAGGTGAGGTCTTCTTCGTCCTCATCCTTAAATTTATCTCTGGAATGAACCAGACTGAATACCACCGGAACAAAAATCAGGGTGGCCAAAGTGGCTACGGACAACCCGCCAATCACCGCTCGGCCCAGAGGAGCATTTTGTTCACCCCCTTCACCAAAGCCCATGGCCATGGGGGCCATGCCAATAATCATGGCCAATGCCGTCATCAATACCGGGCGAAATCGCGCATACCCTGCTTCCACCGCAGCCACGGCCGAATCTCGAGTCGCCACCAACCGTTCTCGGGCGAAACTCACCACCAGAATACTGTTGGCCGTTGCCACCCCCATACACATAATGGCCCCCGTCAACGCTGGAACCGAGAGGGTTGTATGGGTGGCAAACAACATCCACACAATCCCGGCCAAAGCGGCAGGCAATGCGGTAATGATCACAAAGGGATCCAGCCAAGACTGAAAGTTAACCACAATCAGAAGGTAGATCAACACGATGGAAAACACCAACCCCAGCAACAAGCCGGTGAAGGAAGTTTCCATAATGGGCACTTGCCCCAACAACTGTACCGTGGCCCCCTTGGGGATAATGGATCGGGTGCTGTCAATCAATTTGTGAATGTCGTTGGAAACACTGCCCAAATCCCGATCCTGTGTGGTGGCAAAAATATCAAAGGAGGGCTGAATGGAATAGTGCGTCACCACCGCCTCCCCTCGATCGCGCACGATATCGGACAACCCCCCCAAAATCTGTTGTGTGTCATTCGTAGCACTGGTCACCGGCGTATCTTCCAGATCGGCCAAGGTATCCACGCGATACTGCGGCGTTTGCACCACAATCGGGTAAGACACGCCATTGTGCGGATTAAGCCAGAAAGTAGGATCGATCTGCCCACTCCCCGACAGGGTGTCCACCAAACTGTTGGTCACATCCTTTTCCGTGAACCCCAGGGTTTTAGCACGTGCCCGATCGACATTGACATCGAATTGGGGGTAATTGACGGATTGCTGCACCCGCGCATCGGCGATCCCGTCGATACGCGTCACCTTATCGATGAGGGACTGAATGTAATGCAGGTTTTCATCACGGCGTGGCCCCTTGATCTGAATGTCGATGGGCGCAGGGGAACCAAAGTTCAAAATCTGGCTAACCATGTCCGCCGGCAGAAAGGCAAAGGAAACGCCAGGAAAGGCTTTGGGCAATATGGCCCGCAACTTGCGAACATACTGATCGGTGGGATGATGGTTTTCATTCAGGGATATCAGAATGTCGCCATCCTGCGGTCCCACGGTTCCGGTATTAATAAAGGATTGATTGATGGGACTGACGGACAGTCCAATATTATCCACGATGGTTTCCAGTTCGTTGGCAGGCACCGTCTGCCGGATCAGGGCTTCTACATGATCAAACAGAGCCGCTGTATTTTCTACACGCGTACCGATCTGGGCGCGCACATGCATTTTAATTTGCCCTGCATCCACCGAGGGAAAGAAATTACGCCCCAGAAAAGGAAGCAGTGCGAAGGAGGATAGGACCACCAACATGAAGCCGGTAATGAAACGTTTCCGATGGTCTACAGCCATTTTTAACAATGCAGTGTAACCGTTTCGCACCTTGGTAAAACGGCGCTCAAAACGTTGCTGAAAATTGGTCAGAGACCGCCCCACATTGGCCAGTACCCCGGTTTTGTGCGCACTGGCTTCTGCCGCCGCCGCTTCTTCGCTGTGGGCGCGCAATAAAAAATTGGCCATGGTGGGCACAAAAGTTTGCGACAAAATGAAGGAGGCGATCATGGCAAAAACCACGGCCTCTGCCATGGGCACGAACAGATAACGTGACACCCCAGTCAGATAGAACATGGGAATGAACACAATACAGATACTGAAAGTCGAGACAAAAGCGGGTTGGACAATCTGACTGGCCCCGTCGACGATGGCACGCCGCACGGACTTCCCCAACTCCAGATGGTGATTGATGTTTTCAATCATCACCGTAGCATCATCCACCAGAATCCCCACGGCCAGGGACAAGCCTCCCAAGGTCATGACGTTCAGGGTTTCCCCTAAAGCCGAGAGTGTAACAATGGAAGACAGAATGGCCAAAGGAATGGATGCGGCAATGATAAGCGTGGAACGCCAACTGCCCAAGAACAGCAAAATCATCAAACTGGTCAGAGCGGCCGCTATGATCCCTTCGCGAATCACGCCCGAAATGGCAGCCTTGACGAATACCGATTGATCGCCCAAGGGGTCGAGTCGCAGACCATCCGGCAAGGTTTCCATCAATTTGGGAATCATGTCGCGGACTCCAGCAATGATGTCCAGGGTAGAGGTAGCCCCGTTTTTCAGAACCGTCATCAGCACGGAGCGATTTCCATCGACCCGTACAATATTGATCTGTGGTGGGGAACCGTCGCGGATATAAGCCACATCGCGCAAAAACACCGTGGAAGTCACCGCTTCACGGATCGGCGACTTGGAATCCACCACTTTAACCGGAATATTGTTGAGCTCCCTGAAATCATCAGGGCTGTCGTTGAGTTTGATGGTGTATTCAAACTTTCCGATCTTTTCGGTTCCCGCCGGAATGATCAGATTCTGGTTTGCCAGAGCGTGCATCACATCGGTGGGAGAGACGCCTTTGGACTGCATCGCCGCCGGATTCAAGTCGATCTGAATCTGTCGTACCTTGCCGCCATAGGGTGAAGGAATGGCGGTTCCCTGAACCGTGGCCAATTGGGGACGTATGAAGTTTTGCCCCAAATCGAACAACTTCGCTTCGCTGATATTTTTCCCCGATACGGCCAGCTGCAAAATGGGCACGGTAGCCGCGTTGTAATTCAGAATCAGGGGCGGCGTGATGCCTGGCGGGAGTTGCTTAAGAATGGTCTGGGAAATAGAGGTGACTTGGGCCGTAGCCGTACGGATGTCCACCGTAGGCTGAAAGAAAATTTTGACAATGCCATAACCGGGCAAAGATTGGGATTCGATGTGTTCAATATCGTTGACCGTGGAACTGAGGTAACGCTCATAGGCGTAGACCACCCGTCCTGCCATATCTCCCGGCTGCATACCCGTGTAGGTCCAGACAGCACTGATCACCGGAATTCGAAT
The DNA here is from genome assembly GCA_010435995.1 of Ferrovum sp. GTDB lineage: Bacteria > Pseudomonadota > Gammaproteobacteria > Burkholderiales > Ferrovaceae > Ferrovum. The sequence continues at coordinate 27,890 of JAAGNR010000010.1, forward strand.
ATCCGGAAAAATATCTGTCGGAGTACGCGTGATGGAAAACAGACCAGAAAGGAGAATGAGTAGAGCAAACACCACAAAGGTGTAGGGCCGACTCAAGGCCAGTCTTACAATACCTGACATCATGGGTTAAACATCCTCATTTCTCAATCAACCTGCGTTACACACCAAGGAATTCTACTGAACCAGAAATTCCCACAGAAAAATAAAGGGCTGATTGTGCCACCATTGGCCAGATAAATTGTTACGGATTGTTCCAATCTGACCCCGCAGGGTCAGATTGATCAAATCACCGAGCTTGCTGCCTCACTATTACCAATACTTTAGTGACGCAATTGAGAAAAGTGGTGATCCGCAATCGTTTTTTGTTCGGGGGTCAAAGTGGCATAGAAAGTTTTCAGCGCACGATCCATCTGCTCGAAACTGGCCAACCGTTGACGCATCAATGCAATGTGTTCATCGAACCGTGCAGGCGCATCCTGCGCACCACTATGAGCCGAAGCTACCTGAGTCTGATCGCGAATCTGTCGCACCGTAGTCAGGGTATCCGCCGCATAACGATCCCAAGCGCTCTGCTGATCCGCCGACAGATTCAACTCTTGCTTGAATTCATCCAGATGCCGTTGTGCATTATTTACCGGATCGCCGTGAGAAGTCATCGGACTCGGCGGCGGTTCATTCGCTGGTGGTGGTGCCGTCTGATACTCATAAGCGCCCGCTTGGCCCACTCCCAGTCCCAGCAGAGAAAAAACCAGAACCCCATATCCTATGACTTTTTTCATGCCCACTCCCCCCTGATCAATCATCATCCCCACCACCGAAGCCGCCATCACCAAATCCCCCAAAGCCGCCGCCATCCATACCGCCGAAACCCATGTCCATGCCTCCAAACCCACCGTAGCCCGGATAATACCCACCCCCGTAGCCATCGCCCATCATCATGTCACCGCATCCGGCCAAAGCAAGAAAAAATACGGACACCCATAGCGATTTTTTCATGGAACCTCCGTTTCAAATCCGTTGATGCAACCCTTCCGCCCATCCAGCCAGAACATTGCAGAGCGTGATCCTATCCAAAAACTCTGCCCAAGTTGTAACGAGTTGTAACACCCCTTACCTCGGAGCAAATCCCATCAGTCTGGATAACTCCTCCCCCGGATCGGGAGCCCGCATAAAAGCCTCCCCCACCAAAAATGTATGAATGTCATGGGAGCGCATCAATGCCACATCTTCCGGCGTGGTAATGCCACTTTCCGTCACTATAATACGGTCACCGGACACCTGAAGACAAAATTCCAATGTCGTCTCCAAGGTGGTTTGAAATGTCCGCAAATTACGGTTGTTGATGCCGATCAACGGCGTATCAAGTTCAAGCGCCGTCTGTAATTCTGCAGCATCATGAACTTCTACCAATACCGCCATACCAAGAGCGTGGGCCAAGCTTTCAAGTTGATGTAGGCGCGCCAAGTCCAGTGCCGCCACGATCAGCAAAATGGCATCGGCCCCCATACAACGCGCCTCATAAATCTGGTAGGGGTCACACATAAAATCCTTGCGCAACACCGGCAATTCGCAGGCAGCCCGAGCAGCGCGCAAATATTCCGCGCTCCCCTGAAAATATTCCCGGTCCGTGAGCACCGATAAGCAAGCGGCACCATGACGCGCATAACTTGCCGCAATCTCTGGCGGATGAAAATCGGCGCGCAACACTCCCTTGCTGGGACTGGCCTTCTTGATTTCGGCGATGACAGCGGGAAGCTGTTGATGTAATTTATTTTCTAATGCTCCCGTAAAGTCACGCAAGGAAGGCGCATCGACCACTTGCTCCTTGAGACACGAGAGGGGAACACGCTGACATTCCTCCTGCACTTCTCTATGCTTGGTCTGCATGATGGCGGTGAGTATATCGCTCATGCCTGACTCCAGCCCACAATATCCTGCAAACGCTGACGTGCCGCACCCGCAGCGAGGGTCTCCCGTGCGCGTTCAACCCCATCGCCCAAAGACCGGGAAATACCGGAAACATACAGTGCCGCTCCTGCATTGAGCAACACGATATCGCGCGCCGGACCCGGCTGATTGTCGAGGACAGAAAGCAATAACTGCCGCGACTCCATCGCATCCTTGACCAGCAATCCATTGAGCGGCGCAGTTTGAATGCCTACTTCGTTGGGAGAAAAAAGAAATTCGCGCACCTCACCGTCCCGCAACTCAGCCATATGGGTAGGACCGGATAAAGTAATTTCATCCAAGCCATCGCTGCCGTGAACCACCAGTGCATGGCGCGTGCCCAGACAGCGCAAAACTTCAGCCAGGCGGCGGGTGAAATGCGCGGCGAACACCCCCAGTAACTGATTCGGCGCGCCCGCTGGGTTAGTCATGGGTCCCAACAAATTGAACAAAGTACGCACTCCCAGTTCCCGACGCACACCCACGGCATACTTCATGGCACTGTGGTGATGGGGGGCAAACATGAAACCCAAACCCCAACGCTGAAGTGACTCTTGGGCACGTTCCGGCGTAGTACTGTGCAGACCGATGCCCAGTGTTTCCAGTACATCAGCACTCCCAGAACTGGATGAGACCGATCTCCCTCCATGTTTGGCCACACAAGCTCCTGCGGCGGCGGCCACGAAAGCAGCCGTGGTGGAGATATTAAAAGTATGCATCCCATCCCCTCCTGTCCCGCAGGTATCCACCACATGCTGTAATCCCATGGTATCTACTTTGGCAGAAAGGGAGCGCATAACTTGTACGGCTGCCGCCAATTCAGTCACAGACTCGCCCTTGTAGCGCAGGGCTGTGACCAATGCAGCAGTTTGCAACGGAGTCGTCACACCGGTCATGATATCCGTCATCACCGCCGTCATCTGCCCATGGGTCAGATCATTACCGGCAAATAATGATTCTAGGGCGTCACGCGGGGTCACGAAGCGTTTCCAAAATTTCAAAGTCGTGGGTCATCTCTGCCGTCTTTCCCAGCATAATGCTGGCAGAGCAGTATTTTTCCGCGGACAAATCAATGCATCTTTGCACCTGTTCAGCCTTCAGTCCCTGCCCCGTCACCACAAAATGAAAATGGATGCGGGTAAATACTTTGGGATCTTCCGTGGCCCGCTCTGCGTGCAGCTCCACCACACAATCCGTGACCTGAGCACGGGCACGTTTCAGCATCAACACCACATCGAATGCGGTACACCCCCCTGCGCCCATGAGTATGGCCTCCATGGGGCGCACCCCCAAATTGCGCCCTCCTGCTTCCGGGGCCCCATCCATGAGGAAAGTATGACCACTCTCGCTTTCCCCCAAAAAACTCATGCCTTCCACCCACTTGACGCGTGCTTTCATAGTCTTCCCTCTGACGATTCCACCATAAGTCACCCGTTATTTACTCGCAGATTATAAACCGCTCTGATGAGAAACGCGCCCCCCAATAAAAATCCCTTCGCGATCATCAACCGCGAAGGGACCAGGAAGCCAACGCCTTATTCTGCCGTCAGGGTGCGATTCGGCGTTTGGGGCAAACGCGGCATGGACTGAACAGGAAATTCTCCTGTCAAACTGTTTAGAAATGCCACGATATCGGCCACATCTCCTTCCTTGAGCGTCAACCCCAATTGAGAGCGCGCCATGACCCGCACCGCCTCGTCCAAAGTAGCCACTGAACCCGTATGAAAGTAGGGCGCGGTCAAGGCTACATTACGCCAGGTTTGAACCCGCCATAAATGCTTGTCTGATTCTTCGTGGGTCACTCCATAGCGACCTTCATCGTCCATAAGATGATATTTACTGACATAGGGATTGTTGGCAGCGTAAATTGGGAATTTTTGATAAAAACCCTGCCCCGCTGGCATTTCCGGGCCGGCGAAATCTGGTCCGGTATGACAGGCCGTACAGCCAATTTTTTCGACGGTCTTCATGCCACGCAGCGCCTGTTCAGACATGGCACTCTTTTCCCCTTTCTGATAGCGGTCAAAGGGACTATTCGGTGTGATCAAGGTACGCTCGTAAGCGGCGATAGCCTTGGCAATATTGTCATAGGTCACCGAATTGGCAGCACCAAATACCTCATTAAACTGTGTAACATAGCCCGGAATGGAGCGAATACGTGCCTCAGCATCGGCGGCAGAGTGCATACCCATTTCCACCGGATTGAGCACCGGCCCTTTGGCCTGATCTTCCAGAGTGGCCGCCCGCCCATCCCAGAACTGCACACTGAGGTAGGCCGAATTCCATACGGTGGGTGCATTGCGTCCACCTTTTTTTCCTCCTACCCCCACGGAAACCGGACGGTTATCGGACCCACTGCCCATAACATTGTGGCAAGAATTACACGAAATGGTGCCATCCACCGACAAACGCTTATCAAAATAGAGTTGACGCCCCAGAGACACCTTAGCCTCACTCATGGGATTATCAGTAGGAATGGGAGGCATTGCCGGCAAAGGCTCAAAGGCATAGGACAAGGAAGTCATCGCCAAGAGTGCCAGAGGGGAAAACCAGAAGAATATTTTTTTCATAATGACTCTCCATAAACAGGGGGTATAAAGAAATACGACCGAGTCAGTGTATCAGCCAAGTATTTTAGAGTCAATATAAAACAACTACTATATTTATGTTTATCCTAAATTAACAGAAATTAATAAGCATGAAACACATTGCAATTTTTCCGTGGAATACCATAAAAGCAAACGAGGCCATGACGAATCATGACCCCGTTCAACTACACCGTCAAACTACTCAAGCCGAGAAGGACGAGCCACACCCGCAAGTCGTTGTGGCATTAGGATTGCGGATAATAAATTGAGCCCCTTCGAGATCATCTTTATAATCGATTTCTGCCCCCACAAGATATTGGTAGCTGGCAGGATCGATCAGCAATGTCACTCCATTTTTCACCATCTGAGCATCATCAGCCGCTACCGCTTCCTCAAAGGCAAAACCATACTGAAACCCCGAACAACCGCCACCTGTCACAAATACCCGCAATTTCAACTCTGGGTTACCTTCCTCATCGATGAGTGCTTTCACTTTATCCGCAGCACTGTCCGTAAAATTTATGGGTGCAGGCATTTCTGTGGGAGCGTTCATAGAAAATCTCCATATCAAGGGTTAGAACTGTTCCATTGTAGCAGCTTTAAAAAACCCATGTTTTTTTCAAGGCAAGATAGGCACCTGGGTCAATCCTAGGGTTTCAGGCCAATCAAACATCAGATTAGCATTGTGTACAGCCTGTCCAGCGGCTCCCTTAACAAGATTATCGATCACTGACAGCACCACCACCATGTCGCCTCCCTGGGGTCGATGCACTGCGATGCGACACTGGTTGGAAGCACGCACCGAACGCGTCTCGGGATGACTGCCGGGCGGCATGATATCGACAAAAGGTTCATTGGCATAACGGGCTTCGAAGAGCGCCTGGATATCCGCCTCGGGATGAGTCAAACGCGCATACAGGGTGGCATGAATACCCCGAATCAAGGGTGTCAGATGGGGGACAAAGGTCAATCCCACGGAACGCCCTCCCGCCGCACGTGTCAGCCCTTGCCGAATTTCGGGCAAATGGCGGTGGCCCGGAACGCCGTACGCTTTAAAATTATCCCCGGCTTCCGCAAACAGAATGGGGACCTCTGCTTTTCTTCCTGCCCCAGAGACCCCCGATTTTGCATCCGCAATCAAGTGCCCCAGATCCACCACACCGGTTTCCACCAACGGTAAAAAGCCCAGTTGAACGGCAGTGGGATAACACCCGGGGTTCGCCACCAACGACGCGCTTCGAATATCATCCCGATTGACCTCAGGCAAACCGTAGACCGCCCCATCCACCCACTCGGGACACGCATGGGTCATGCCATACCACGACTCCCATTCCGTCACATTCTTGAGACGAAAATCAGCAGCGAGGTCGATCACCCGCACCCCTGCATCCAGCAGTTCGCGGGCTTGCTCCATGGCTACCCCGTTGGGAGTGGCAAAAAACACCAGATCACATTCACTCAATTGTGCCTGTGCCGGGTCACTGAATTTCAGGTCTACCCACCCACGAAGACTGGGAAAAAGATCTGCAACCTTTTGTCCAGCTTCTTTGCGCGAGGTGATTACCCTCAGCTCCATTTCGGGATGTTGACATACGAGACGCAATAATTCGACCCCAGTGTATCCGGTACCACCCACTATGCCCACCCTGATCATAATGCTCTCCCTAGTATGATTTAGAATTATAAGCCCAATTTATGAAGGCGAAAAAAAACCGGCTGGCGCCGGTTTTTGAGAGTGCATAAACAAACTCAGCGTTTGCTGAATTGCTTGCGCCGGCGCGCTTTGTGCAGACCCACTTTCTTTCGTTCCACTTCCCGTGCATCACGGGTAACCAACCCCGCCTGCTTGAGAATGGGCTTGAGTTCAGGATTGAAATCAATCAGAGCACGGGTAATTCCATGACGAACGGCCCCGGCTTGCCCAGATTCACCGCCACCAATCACATTCACGCGAATATCAAAACCATTCAGATGATCGGTCAGTGTCAGGGGTTGACGCACAACCATCCGTCCCGTTTCGCGGGAAAAATAGTCATCCAGCGTCTTGCCGTTGATTTCAACCCGGCCGCTGCCGGACTTCATGAACACCCGGGCTACTGCGCTTTTGCGCCGTCCGGTTCCGTAGTAATAATCACCGATCATGGTATTGGCCTCAAATGCTCAGGGGTTTGGGTTGCTGAGCCGCATGGGGATGCTCGGCGCCAGCATACACTTTCATCTTTTTGATCATGGCGTAACCCAAAGGTCCCTTGGGCAACATGCCTTTAACCGCTTTCTCTAGAGCGCGCGTGGGGTGCCGTGATTGCAACTTGTTAAAGTTGGTTTCATAGATCCCGCCGGGATAGCCAGAGTGGCGAAAGTATTTCTTGTCTTCACCTTTGTTTCCCGTCACGCGAATTTTCTCCGCATTGACGACAACGATGAAATCCCCTGTGTCCACATGGGGGGTATAGATAGCCTTATGCTTTCCCCGCAAACGGAGAGCGATTTGACTGGCTAATCGACCCAAAATCAGATCGGAGGCATCGACTACAAACCAATCACGCTGGACTTCGTGCGCTTTGGCAGAAAATGTTTTCATCACTGCATCACTATTTAATGAGAAAAGAGCCGATGATTATATCTTCTTTAAAACGATACTGTCAACGACATTCATAGAACGCTCAGGAAGAGAGAGAATGGCTTCTCGATTGGTCCAGGAAAAACATCGCTCTGCGGCTTCCTGCCACGGCAGCCACAAGTAACGCAGGTGCTCACGGGGATTCAGGACAACCGGGGCAGGGGCGGCGAGCACTACCCCGAACTGGTGCTCCACATTGTGCGTCACACCAGGGGCATAACGCGCCCTCCAGCGCGGAAATATCTCATACACCCGCGACTGGTGCCAATTTTCTAACCTGCCTGCCGTATTCATCCCGGTTTCCTCCGCCACTTCCCGCCGGGCGGTTTCCCCCAATCCTTCTTCCAGATGCTCACGACTCCCAGTGACCGACTGCCACCAGCCAGGGGCATCGGCGCGTTCCATCAGAAGGACCTCCCCCCCTCTGGTGTAAATCACCACCAGAACCGACTCAGGAATCTTGTAGGAAGTCATTACGGCTTTTTGGCAGAAAAGTCCCCCACAAACACCTGAACAAACTGCGCCGGATCAAGATATTTCTGCAAGGCCTGATTGACGGCCTGGGTATCAGCAGCCATGAGTTGGTCATCCTGCTGCGAGAGAAACAACGCATCGCGTTGATCGAACAACAACTTATCCAGTTGGGCAGCCAAGGAACGATCCTGTGCCCGGGATAACTGCCGCGCTTGCATCAGCGCGGCCTTACCCGCCTCGATTTCAGCGGGGGTCAACCCCTGGTGCAGTACTTGGTCGATAACCTCGGTGAACGCGGTAGCCACACGCTGACGGTTTTGGGGGGCATAAATGGCGTAAGCCCCGAACGCACTGTTGGCCACCTTGTCATTGAGGCGGAGAAAAGAGCCTACCCCGTAGCTCAAGCCCTCTTTCTGGCGAATACGCGTCGCCAAACGGGAGTTTAGAAACCCCTCGCCCAATATGTAGTTCCCCAATGTCAAGGCTTGCGCCGAGGGATCATTATCTTTCAACGGCAAAGGCTGCCACGCCAAAAACACGGCGTTGGCCTTATCGGTCGCCGGTTCCTGCAGCGTTTTTCCAGGGAAAGCCTGATAATCATCCAGCACCACCGTGTAAGGTTCGGCCGAGCTCCATTGACCCAATCCACCGGTAACCACCTTGGTCACCGCCGCCCCATCAAAATCCCCCACCACGGCCAATTCGCCATGGGAAGCACCGTAGAATTTCTGATAGAATTTAACCACTTGGTCACGGGTCACGGCTTTCACATCTTCTGCCGTTTCATCGAAGGTGCTGGTGTAACGCAGATCACCGCGCGGATGACGATTGAAATATCGGTGCAAACGATTTGATGCCATGGCCTGAGGATCTGTGCGGCTTTCCTCAATATCTGCCAAGGTCGCCTCACGCCATTGGGATACTTCTCCTTCGGGAAACTCAGGCTGACGCAAAATCTTTGTCACCAAATCCAAGGTAGCAGGCAAATTCTCCCGTACCGTTTGGATCATCACCGTAGCCCCAGTGGCCGATCCCCCAAAGGCAACATGGGCTTTGAGTGCCGTGAATTTATCCTGTATGGCCGTACGACTTAACCCTGCCGCCCCTCTATCCAAAAGTCCCGCCACAAAATCCCCCACCTGCTCTTGACCCTTGAGGCTCTCGGCAGCTCCAAAGTGGAGATTGAGCTGAGCGTAGACCGAATTCCCTCGGGTTTTTTTGGCGAGTAAAGCATAGCGCATTCCATTGGGCAAGGTTCCCCATTGCGTATGTTGCTGAATACTGGCTGGAGAAACATCAAAGGCTTCCCCCGCCTGATAATCCGCATTCCCCTGATACCCCTTGAGCTGTGCCTCGGCATCCACGCGCTGGGGAGTTGGGGCACGCAACGGATTGACGGTAGGAATAAACAATCCCAAGGTGCGATTGCTGGGAAGCAGATAGGCTTCGGCCACGCGCTCCACATCCGCCGGGGTGACTTTGGCCAAACGGTCACGATTCAGAAAAAACAGGCGCCAGTCGCCATTGGCAATGGCTGTAGACAATGCAATTCCGAACTTTTCCGGGTCGTTGAATGTGGTCTCGATATCATTCCGCAGATTGGCGCGGGCACGATCCACTTCGTCAGCAGTGATGGGTTGCGCCTTGATTTGTTCCACGGTAGCGAGGAATGCGTCCTTTACGCCATCGAGATTTTGATCTTTACGCACCTCCGCCTGCAAAAATAATACTCCGGGCTCATCCAGATCAAAATAGTCCGTCCCCACACTGGTGGCTTTGCCGGTTTCCACCAGTGACTTGTGTAAACGACCCGTGGGCGTATCACCGAGAATCTGGGCCAGCACATCGAACACGGGACCGTCCGGACTCGCCGCCGCAACCGCATGGTACACCGCCTCGATGTACTGCACGTCTCCCACCCGCCGCAAAATGACCTGGCGTTCACCATCCTGTGACGGGTCCAAGGTATACGTGGGTTCCAGCACTCGTTTGGGACGAGGAATGGCCCCAAAAGTCGCCTGGATTTCCTTCAGCGTGCGCTGAAGATCAAATCGTCCAGCCACGACCACCGTGGCGTTGTCCGGTTGATAATATTTATGATAGAAGGCTTGCAAGTGAGGAATGCTGACATTTTCCACATCACTGCGCGCGCCAATGGTGGATTTGCCATAGTTGTGCCATTGGAACGCGGCCGCCATGATCTTGTCCATGAGCACCCCGCTGGGGTCATTCTCGCCTCGCTCCATTTCATTCCGCACCACCGTCATTTCACTATCCAGATCCTTACGGGCGATGAAGGAATGAGTCATGCGATCGGCCTCCATGTGCAGCGCCCAATCGAGATTGGCCGTCGATGCCGGAAAAGACTCAAAGTAATTGGTGCGATCGAACCAGGTAGTACCGTTGGGCCTCATCCCGTGACGCGTCAATCCTCCCGTAATATCTGGGTGTTGAGGTGTTCCCTTGAACATGAGGTGTTCGAGCAAATGAGCCATTCCGGTTTCACCGTAACTTTCCATACGCGATCCCACGCGATAGGTGACATTCACGGTAGCCGTAGGCTTGCTTTCATCCGGCGCCAACAACACCTGCAAACCATTGGCCAAACGGTATTCCGTCACCCCTTCCAGCTTGGTGACCTCGGAAACTCCAGCAGGCAACGTTGCTGCCCATCCCGCCTGTACCGTCAATACGCCCAGCAACGCGCCGGCCCACTGCCTTATGGTTCTCTGCATGCTTTATTCTCCATCCGTAGGTCTTTCGATCTGCCTCTTAGGGCTTATGTATGACATAGAACACGCCAATCTGGTTAGGTTCCACTGAAACCCTTGTTTTTTCGCATTCCCAACCCCACCCTAGCAGTTGGGAGACAGCGTCCTTGCTTCGGTCATCAAGGGGCTTATGCTATCATCGGGGAATGGTGAATGCATAAGGAAAACACCCCCCGTCCTGCACAAACCGGATGCCGGACCCAATTCCTTGTCGAGAATGGTTAAGGAGATACTATCATGCCTCTCTATGAATTTCGCTGCACAAATTGCGGCAATGAAATTGAAGTTTTGCAAAAAATTTCGGCCCCAGCCCCCACGGATTGCCCTGCTTGTGGTCAGGCCACACTGAGCAAAAAACTGACTGCTGCCGGCTTCCAACTGAAGGGCAGTGGCTGGTATGCCACCGACTTCAAAGGAGGAGGAAGCAGCACTCCAGCCGCCAGTACCGAGGCCACCCCGCCCCCGCCCTGTGCCAATGGCACCTGCCCGGCTTGCTGATGAAACGCTACTTTCTTACTGGGATCGTGGTACTGATCCCTCTGGTCATCACCGTATGGGTCCTGAATCTGATCGTCACCACCCTTGATCAGACCTTGTATCTGCTGCCTCACTCCATCAGACCAGAAACGTTATTTGGCATCCATATTCCTGGGTTGGGAGTGGTACTGACCATGGCCATCGTCTTCTTGACGGGGGCGGTGGCGGCCAACTTCATTGGACGCCGCTTGCTCCTCCTCGGAGAACAACTGCTGGAACGAATCCCGGTGGTCAACAGCATTTATGGCAGCGTCAAACAAGTCAGCGATACGCTGTTCTCCAGTTCGGGGCAAGCCTTCCGCAAGGTTCTGCTGATCCGTTACCCCCATGCCCAAAGCTGGACTCTGGCATTCCAGACGGGAACCCCCCAAGGACAAATCGCTGCTCGCTTGGGCGAACCCCATGTGAACGTCTATGTTCCCACCACACCCAACCCCACTTCCGGTTTTTTTCTCATGGTCCCGTGTCGTGAGGTGATCGAACTCGACATCACCGTGGATGATGCTTTGAAACATATCATTTCCATGGGGGTGGTGGAGCCTCGGCAAAAAACTTCCTGAGCACTTTTCACCCCCCTGATTCACCGTTAATTTATTGGGACATTTTCATGCGTACTGACTATTGCGGCCATATTGACCGCCGTTATCTCGACCAAACCGTTACCCTCTTTGGCTGGGCCCACCGGCGCCGTGACCATGGGGGCGTCATTTTTATCGACTTGCGCGACCGCGAGGGACTGGTACAAATCGTCGCCAACCCAGAGAATGAGGCCCTGTTTCACACGGCGGAAGACGTGCGCAACGAATTTGTTCTAAAAGTCACCGGTTTGGTGCGCCTCCGTCCTGAAGGAACCCGCAACGAACACCTACGCACCGGCGAAATCGAAGTGGTGGCGCACACCCTGGAAGTCCTCAACCCATCCTTGACCCCTCCTTTCATGCTCGACGACGACAACCTGTCGGAACCGGTGCGTCTGGAATATCGCTACCTCGACCTACGCCGCCCAGCAATGCAACGCAACTTCCGCCTGCGTTATCGCGCTGCCATGACCGTGCGCCAGTACCTTGACCGCTTGGGTTTCATTGATATCGAAACCCCCATGCTGACCAAATCGACACCTGAAGGCGCACGGGATTATCTGGTTCCCAGCCGAGTACATCATGGGGAGTTTTATGCGCTCCCCCAATCCCCCCAACTGTTCAAACAGCTCTTGATGGTCGCGGGCTTTGATCGATACTACCAAATCACCAAATGCTTCCGTGACGAGGATCTGCGCGCTGACCGCCAACCCGAATTCACTCAAATCGATATTGAAACCGCTTTTCTTGATGCCCCAGAAATCATGGACATCATGGAAGAACTGGTACGGGAACTGTTCCGTGAAACCATTCAGGTGAATCTCGACCTCTCCTTCCCGCGCATGACCTGGGCTGAAGCCATGTACCGCTTTGGTTCCGACAAACCGGATCTGCGTATCCCCCTGGAATTCACCGAACTGACGGATCTGATGCGCCAAGTGGATTTCAAAGTATTTCGCGCGGCTGCCGACCTGAAAGACGGGCGCGTTGCTGCTCTTAAAATCCCTGGAGGCAACACCCTGACCCGTAAGGAAATCGATGATTACACTACTTTTGTAGGTATTTATGGAGCCAGGGGGTTGGCCTATATCAAGGTCAACGATTGCACCAAACCCAATGAAGAAGGCTTGCAATCTCCCATCGTCAAGTTTCTTGATGAATCCACCCTGAGCCAGATTCTGCAACGCTGTGGTGCGGCCAATGGCGATCTGATTTTCTTTGGAGCGGACCGGGCTAAAGTTGTCAACGATGCCTTGGGCGCGCTGCGTGTCAAGATCGGACATGAGCGTGGATTTTCCAGCGGCGGCTGGAAGCCACTGTGGGTCGTGGATTTTCCCATGTTCGAATACGATGATGAGAGTCACCGCTGGGTAGCATTGCACCATCCATTTACGGCCCCCAAGGAAGGTCACGAGGCCTTTCTCGACAGCGACCCTTCCAAAGCCTTGGCCCAAGCCTACGATATCGTTCTCAACGGTTGGGAAATCGGCGGGGGTTCGGTGCGGATCCATCGGGAAGAAATTCAATCCAAGGTGTTTCGCGCCCTCAATATTGACACCGAGGAAGCACGCGCAAAATTCGGTTTCCTGCTGGATGCGCTGCAGTACGGAGCGCCGCCCCATGGCGGTCTGGCCTTTGGCTTTGACCGGTTGGTGGCCATGATGACCGGTGCCGACCAGATTCGTGATGTGATCGCTTTCCCCAAAACCCAACGCGCCCAATGTTTGCTCACCCAAGCCCCAAGTGCCGTGGGAGAAGCGCAATTACGCGAGTTACACATCAAGGTTCGGTAACCTGATGCTCCTGCCCGATGAAGACGACCAACGATTCCATCACGGAGTCCGTCTTCTGCGGGACAAGGAGTGGGATCAAGCGCGGATATTATTTGAAGCGTTGCTTCGGCGCCATCCTGCTCATCCCCTGATTCACGCCAATCAAGCCTTGGTTCAGGAACATCTGGGGCATGGGGAAGCGGCTCGATCACATCATCAACAGGCCATCGAGGGTGCACCTCAGAGCAGTGAGTTGCGTTTCAACTGGGCAAATTTCCTCAGGCAACAAGGAAGCGTCGCATCCCTCGCGGAAGCACAGGAACAATATCTGGCCGTTCTGATGCTCGATCCGCAACATCTCGGCGCCTGGATCAATCTGGGCAATGGCTTGTTTGAAACGGGCCGCCTGTCTGCTGCCAAAACCGCCTTTCAGGCGGCCTTATCCATCGCACCACAACATCCAAGTGCCCTGCTTAACTTGGCCCAAGTGGCTTTGAACCTGCAGGAAAACCACGAATCCCTCGCCGTGTTTGACCAAGTATTAACGCTGTATCCCAACTTACTGGAAGCCCATCGCGGCCTGGCGACTTGTGCCAGTCGGCTGGGACTGGAAGAAAAGGCACAGAAACATCGGCTTTTGGGTTACGGCCCGCAGCCCGTGATTGTTCTCCCCGGATTGGGGCAGGGTCCATTTTTTACCTTGCTGATTCTGGCCTCAGCTCAGGATGGCAATATCCCTTGGCAACCGCTGCTCCAGCGCCAACGTCACCACACAACCATCGTTGCCGTAGAATTTTTTCCGCCCGCGACTCCCCTGCCACCCCACGACTGCCTCTTCAATGCCATCGGCGATGCTGACCGTTGTGCTTCGTCTCTAATGCACGCACAGACACTGCTGACTTCACACAATACCCGCATCCCTCTGATCAATGCCCCAGAACGCATAGAAGTCACGGGAAGAACTCACCTTGCATCCTTGGTGCATGACATCCCCCATGTCGCCACAGCCCGGACTGAGCCCTTCCCGCGTTCCCGTGAACTGCCCGTGGCGGAAGAGGCATGCAAGCTGGAAGCTTGGATCAAAGCCCGTGAATTTACCTTTCCACTCCTCCTGAGAGCCCCAGGTTTTCATGGCGGGCAGTATTTCGAACGCGCCCAAAACCCTTCCGACCTGGACAATGTGCTCCGACAATTTCCAGGTGATGACTTGCTGGTCATGGAATCACTTTCCACCCAGACAACAGGAGATGGACTCATCCGCAAGTTTCGCGTCATGATGCTGGGTGGGCGACTGTATCCCATACATCTGGCATTTTCTTTTCACTGGAAAGTCCATTACTTCAGTTCGCTGATGAGCAGCCGCCCGGATCTGCGGGCGGAAGAACAAAGATTTCTGAATAATTTCGCAGGATACCTTGGACCCCAAGCAGTCTCTGCACTGAAATCCATTCAACAACGCTTGGGACTGGACTATGGAGGAATGGACTTTGCACTCGATGCCCAAGGTGGAATTCTCCTGTTTGAGGCCAATGCCACCATGGTGCTCCATCCTCCTCCTGACGATCCGATCTGGGATTACCGTCGCCCGTCATTCGAGCAAGCACTCAAAGCGGCCCGCAACCTGATCGATTGCTCCGTGCGTCCCACGGATTAGTGCCTAAACGGGTATCCCTATCTGCAGAACTCCGATGCAAAAATCCCCCTGCGCTCGAAAAAACGCCCTGTAAAAACAGGGCGCTATTATTAAACTTTACATAAAACCTATCAGGTAAATTCTAGAACGGAACATCATCAGGGAAGTCGTCGAACCCCCCCTTGGCGCCAGGATTTCTCCCAGCTGCCGGAGCACTGGCCCCGCCACCACCGGAATAGCCTGCTGGCGCACCGCCACCGTCATGGGATGGGAAGTCCACATCTCCTCCGGCTCCCGCACGACCTCCCAGCATCTGCATACGATCGGCCACGATTTCCGTGGTATAGCGGTCCTGCCCCGTTTCCTTATCCTGCCATTTGCGCGTCTGTAGACGACCTTCAACATAAATTTGACTGCCTTTTTTGAGATATTGCCCGACGATCTCGGCAGTTTTCCCAAAAAATGAGATGCGATGCCATTCGGTTTTTTCCTGCTTGGCGCCTGATTTGTCTTTCCAGGTATCTGTAGTGGCCAGACTCACATTCGCAATGGCCGCACCATCAGGCATATATCGCACTTCCGGATCGCGCCCCAGATTTCCTACCAAAATGACCTTGTTCACCGATGCCATGGACTCATCCTCCGTTTGTTGGCTTGTTAACTTGCATAGGCCAAGCCACCACCAACCAAAGGAAAGTGAGACCCGCCGTAAAAAGAGGAACAATGCTGGCACCAAAATGCTGTGTCAGCACTCCAGCCCCTGTGGCACCCACAAATGTGCCAAGAAATTGTATCGTACTGTAGACTCCCGTAGCAGTCCCCTTGGCATTGGGAGGGGCGACCAACGTCACCAAAGACGGCAAACTGGCCTCCAGCACATTGAATCCAACAAAGAAAACCAACAACGCCAGCGCCGTTCCCCAGATATTTCCCAAAGCAAAATGCATCATCCCATGGGCCACAAGCACCACCATCAAGGCCCCCAGAAACACCTGCTTGCGCCATTTACCATGGGCAAAAGCCACGGGGGGAACCATCAAAATGAAGGAACCGATCATTACAGGAAGATAGAGCTTCCAATGCTCTGGTTGAGCCAATCCCGCTTGAACCAAGGCCGTAGGGACCACGATGAAAGTGGCCATCAGGGAGGCATGTAGAACAAAAATCCCGAAATTCAAACGCAGCAACTCAATATGGGTCAATACGGAACCAAAGGAAACCCGATCTACTTCCAACTGCGCCGGCGGATTGGGGACCACCCATTTGGTTACGGCGATGGCGCTCAAGGCCAAAACCCCCGTCAGCATGAATAATCCGGGAACCCCTATCAAAGGGTAAAGGATAGGAGAAATCACCATGGACAGAGTGAATGTCAGACCGATGGTGACTCCGATCATGGCCATCGCCGTGGTTCGGTTTTGTTCTTTCGTCAGGTCGGCTGTCAGGGCAATCAAGGCGGCAGCAATGGCTCCTGTACCCTGTATGGCACGCCCCACCGTGATTCCCGTCAAAGTTTGCGCGCTCGCTGCCATAAAACTGCCCAAAGCAAACACCAGAAGTCCCCCCATGATCACCGGCTTGCGCCCAACTCGATCAGACAACCATCCCAATGGAATCTGGAAAAATGCCTGCGTCAACCCATACGCGCCCAACGCCAAACCTACTCTCGCTTTATCTTGGCCACCCGGCAAATGTGCGGCAAACAAAGCAAAGACAGGCAGAATGATAAACATACCCAGCATACGCAGACCAAAGATACCGGCCAAACTGAAGCTGGCACGCCGTTCTACAGGCGTCATAGTAGAGGACTTTCTCATAATAGGTAATCTGAAAAGAATGATAACTTCGCGTATATTAGCAGGTTGAGCCCCTGCCAACAGATTTGGACTCGTTCTGGTTTTTCATACTCCCACTTTTTTGTGCCAACCTCCCGTGACCCAAGACATTTTTCGTATTCGCGGTGCCCGCACCCACAATCTCAAAAACATCGATCTCGATATTCCGAAGCACCAGTTGGTGGTCATCACCGGCCTCTCGGGCTCGGGCAAATCATCTCTGGCTTTCGATACCCTGTATGCCGAGGGACAACGACGCTATGTGGAATCTCTTTCGGCATACGCCCGTCAATTCTTGCAGATGATGGAAAAACCCGAAGTAGACCTGATCGAAGGGCTGTCCCCAGCCATTGCCATCGAACAAAAGGCTACCAGTCACAATCCCCGCTCCACCGTCGGTACCGTGACTGAAATACACGATTATCTGCGCCTGCTCTTTGCTCGCGTGGGGGAACCCCACTGCCCGGAACACGATCTTCCCCTCTCTGCCCAAAGCATCTCGCAAATGGTCGATACGGTCCTAGCCTTGCCCACAGATTCGCGCATCATGATCCTGGCGCCATTGGTGAACGATCGTAAAGGGCAACAATTGGAACTGTTCGATGAACTGCGCGCTCAAGGCTTTGTGCGGGCACGGGTAGATGGCACAGTGCTCGATCTGGACACCCCCCCCTCTCTCGACAAAAACAAAAAACATACCGTAGAAATTGTCATTGACCGCCTCAAAGTACGTCCTGAAGCACGTCAAAGACTGGCGGAATCCTTCGAGACCGCGTTGCGTCATGCCGATGGACGAGCACTGGTGGTGGAAATGGATCATCACACCAGTCATACATTTTCCTCGCGTTTTTCTTGCCCCATTTGCCATGCCGGACTGCCCGAACTTGAACCTCGGCTGTTCTCTTTCAACAATCCCATGGGGGCATGCCCCCACTGCGATGGGCTAGGTCTCATCAGTTTCTTTGATCCCAAACGGGTAGTGGCATTTCCGGAACTGAGCCTGGCTGCGGGGGCGGTCAAAGGATGGGACCGCCGTAACCAGTTTTACTTCCAGATGCTGTGCGATTTGGCCACTCATTATGACTTCGATCTAGAACAACCCTATGAGGCCCTTCCCGCGTCGATCCAGGAAATATTGTTAAATGGTTCGGGAAAGGAGAAAATTCCTTTTCATGTCCTTGGCGCTCGTGGCTTTCAAATGGGCAAACCCCATGCATTTGAGGGGATTGTTCCAAGTTTGGAACGCCGCTACCGGGAAACCGACTCCAGCCTGGTGCGCGAGGAACTGGCGCGCTTGCGTGCGCAAAAAACCTGCCCCCAATGCCACGGTGCCCGACTTCGCCCTGAAGCCCGTGGCGTACGCGTGGGAGGACATACTTTGCACACCCTCAGTGCCCTGCCCTTAAAGGAGGCCGTGATTCTTTTTCAGCAACTGCCCCTCATTGGCCAAAAACAGACTATTGCCGAAAAGATCCTTAAGGAAATCATTGCCAGAATACAGTTTCTCAACAATGTAGGCCTCGATTACCTGCAACTTGACCGCTCAGCAGACACCCTGTCCGGCGGCGAAGCCCAGCGCATCCGTCTGGCATCGCAAATTGGTTCTGGCCTGACCGGGGTCATGTATGTTCTGGACGAACCCTCCATCGGCCTGCACCAGCGAGATAATCAGCGCTTGCTGTCCACCCTCCAATACCTGCGCGATCTGGGCAACAGTGTACTGGTGGTGGAACATGATGAAGATGCCATCCGTAATGCCGACTTCGTTGTAGACATGGGGCCCGGAGCCGGAGAACACGGCGGCGAGATTATTGTGGCTGGCACCCCCCAGGACATCCTCCAGCACCCCACCTCTCTCACGGGACAATACCTGTCAGGAAAACTTTCCATCGCTCTGCCATCGAAACGACGCAGTGCCGACCCGACACGCCAATTGCGCATCACAGGGGCCAGTGGCAACAATCTCAAGCATGTATCAGTGGATTTGCCCGTCGGTTCTATGATCTGCGTCACGGGAGTATCCGGTTCGGGGAAATCAACACTCATCAACGATACACTACATGCCGCCGTAGCCCGTCATTTTTACGGTAGTGCGCAAGACCCTGCGCCCCACGACGCGATTCTCGGACTGGAACATTTTGATAAAGTCATCAATGTGGATCAAAGCCCCATCGGGCGCACTCCTCGCTCCAATCCTGCCACCTATACCGGTCTGTTTACACCGATTCGCGAACTCTTCGCGGGTCTGCCGCAAGCGCGGGAACGAGGCTATGGTCCGGGACGATTCTCTTTCAACGTCAAGGGTGGGCGCTGCGAAGCGTGCCAAGGAGATGGTTTGATCAAGGTGGAAATGCATTTCCTCCCAGACATCTTTGTTCCCTGTGATATGTGCCATGGCAAACGCTACAACCGTGAAACACTGGAAATTCATTACCGTGGTCTGAACATTCATCAAATTCTGGAACTAACGGTGGAAAATGCGTACGATTTTTTTCAGGCGGTTCCCGTGCTGGCGCGCAAACTGAAAACCTTAATGGATGTGGGTCTGGGTTACATTACCCTGGGGCAATCTGCCACCACCCTCTCTGGAGGCGAAGCTCAACGAGTCAAATTGTCCCTTGAACTTTCCAAACGGGATACCGGCCGCACCCTGTTCATCCTTGACGAACCGACCACTGGACTGCATTTTCACGATATCAATCTTCTGCTCAAAGTATTGCAACGTCTGCGCGATCAAGGAAATACGCTGGTGATCATCGAGCATAATCTGGATGTCATCAAAACCGCTGATTGGATCATTGATATGGGTCCGGAAGGGGGAAATGGTGGGGGCAGAATACTGGCCCAGGGTACTCCTGAGGAAGTAGCAGAGAATCCTCAGAGTGTCACCGGGACCTTCCTCAAGCCCCATCTCTCGCCACAACCAGCATCCTTGCCCGATGCTACAAAATAACACTGGTAATGCGTTAGAGCTCCCCCTTGCAGCACGCACATCGACCCACTATACTTAGTGACTTAACCAAGGAGATGGCATACCTCCTGTAACCGCCTTCGGGCTGATGATGCCTACAGTTATTCCTGTGCGGGAAGAGTGTAGGTTGTGTGTGTTTTTTCCCGTTCCGACCTGATTTGTTTTTGGAGAATGGGATGAATTTTTACGGATTGGCAGCAGTAGGGATCGGTGCCGCATTGGGTGCCTGGTTACGCTGGTGGCTCGGAATTCTATTCAACCCCATCGTCCCCACGATGCCTCTGGGAACCCTCGCCGCCAACCTCCTTGGCGGATATCTGGTAGGACTGGCCGTATCTTATTTTACCGATCATGCCGGACTCCCCCCCGAAGCCCGCTTGTTTATCATTACCGGATTCATGGGAGGATTGACGACTTTTTCCACCTTTTCCGCCGAATCGGTCACGCTGCTTTCCCGTACCCAATACCTCTGGGCTCTAATCCACATCGCTATGCATTTGGGTGGGTCCTTGACTATGACCATATTGGGCATGGCCACCTACAGCTTTCTTAAGTCCGCAGGGCAATCCTGAGCCGAAATCACCACTTGAGAGGAGGGTCCCATGCAAGGCATATACCTCAAATTCTACCTTCACGAAAATCACCGCCACCATCATCAACTGGCTTATGAGTGGTTACTGGAACAGGCCAAAAGTCTGGGAATCCATGGTGGTTCGGCATTTAAAGCGATTGCAGGGTTTGGTCGTCATGGCGTATTGCATGAAGATCATTTTTTTGAATTGGCCAACGACCTGCCTGTGGAAGTCGTGTTTGTGGTCACCGAGGCTCAGGCGAATCACTTGCTGAACTTGGCCGAAGAAAACAGAATCCCACTGCTGTATGTAAAAATACCCGTTGACTATGGAATCTTTCCATGAGATCGATCCCCAGTTGGGCACTGTTTGCCTTTGGTTCTGCTTTTTTTGCCGGCTTAACCGCCTTGTTCGCCAAACTGGGGGTCAGTGGCATCAATTCAAATTTTGCCACATTCATCCGTACACTGGTCATTCTTGGCGTCACTGCCGGCATTCTGTCACTGCGTGGTGAATGGCAACGGTTCAGTTCCGTGACCGTTCATACGTGGATTTTTTTGTTATTGTCCGGACTGGCTACGGGCCTGTCGTGGCTGTGTTATTTTCGAGCGTTGCAATTGGGCCCCCTTTCTCGAGTCGCCCCTCTGGACAAACTGAGCATCGTTTTTGCGCTGGCATTTGGCTTTCTATTCCTGAGGGAAGCGCTGAACTGGCAAGCTTTGGTGGGAGTCACGCTCATTGTCAGCGGCTCTCTGGTGCTCCTTCTTTCCTGAATCTGCTCTGGACTTTGGCTGCACGTGAAATGTAAGCAACCATTTCTGTTATCCACCGATGGCAGTAACAGGATGAAACACCCGTTTTGAACAGGGTCTGTATACTTGCTGCTGGTTATATTCAGGCACTGAACGGATACCTTATACTCAAGGATTCAAACCCATGCTGAGCGCACTGATATTTGATGTGGATGGAACACTGGCCGATAACGAAAGAGATGGACATCGACTGTCCTTCAATTTGGCGTTCAAAGAATTTGGACTCGATTGGGACTGGAATATCCCTCTGTATGGTGAATTACTTGCGGTCACTGGGGGGAAGGAGCGAATTCGCTATTATGTCACCCAATACCGAAGCCATGAACCGATTCCAGAGAATTTTGATGATCTCATCGCCCGCTTGCATCAAGCCAAAACACGATATTACACGGCGTTCCTAGAGCAAGGAAAGATTCCGCTGCGTCCCGGAATACATCGGTTGCTCAATGAAGCCAGAGGCGCTGGATTGCATCTGGCCATTGCAACTACCACTACTGTCGAAAATGTGACCACATTGCTTGCGTCAACTTTAGGGCCTGACAGCATTCGCTGGTTTGACGTCATCGCCGCCGGCGACATTGTTCCCGCCAAAAAGCCGGCTCCGGACATTTATCAATGGGCTCTGAATGCGCTGGGAGTCACGCCGGAGCAATGTCTGGCCGTTGAAGATTCGGAAAATGGGCTGCTGGCTGCCCAAGGAGCGGGGCTAACCACATTGATAACAGTCAACGACTACACCCGCCATCAGAATTTTACTGGGGCTGCAGCCGTAATCTCAGATCTGGGAGAACCTACTCAACCCTATACCCTGGTAGACGGCACTCTACCGCCCCAGGGAGTCATCACCTTAGACCTTTGCCGCTCCCTTCTTTCAGACTAAACAAAAGGCCTGCAATTTGCAGGCCTTTTGTCGTATAGCACACAGATATGACTAGATCTGATTAGGATGACGCGAATTACTCAGCAGTAACCACTTCCCCATCCCCTAGGTCGGGACGGTCCACCAATTCTACCAATGCCATGGGAGCATTGTCCCCTTGGCGGAAGCCGTACTTAAGAATACGTACATAACCACCGGGGCGGGTTTTGTAGCGTGGTCCCAGATCATTGAACAGCTTTACCACCATTTCGCGATCACGCAGGCGATCAAATGCCAGACGGTGATTGGCCAAAGTGGGTTGCTTACCTAAAGTAATCATGGGTTCAACCACACGACGCAGTTCTTTGGCCTTGGGTAAAGTGGTCTTGATGACCTCATGACGCAATAATGAATTGGTCATATTGCGCAACATAGCCAGCCGATGGCTGGTGGTACGATTCAGTTTACGATTACTCAGACGGTGACGCATAACAGTATATCCTTATGATTTAAGTCATTTATAAGTAATGCGCAGAAACGCGCTTATTTAATTATCAGGAAATCAATGACGATCCAAACCTGCTGGAGGCCAGTTTTCCAATTTCATTCCCAAGGTGAGACTCTTGCTGGCGAGCACTTCCTTGATTTCATTCAAGGACTTACGTCCTAAGTTTGGGGTCTTGAGCAACTCTGTTTCGGTTCTTTGGATCAAATCGCCAATGTAATAGATGTTCTCTGCTTTTAAGCAATTGGCAGAACGCACCGTCAATTCCAAATCATCTACCGGTTGCAATAAAATCGGATCAACCTGAGGAACGCGGGTGGTTTCATTGGAGATTGGGGTACCTTGCAAATCAGCAAAAACCATGAGTTGCTCCATCAAAACCTTAGCCGAAAACCGCACGGCTTCTTCGGGTTCGATAGCCCCATTGGTTTCAATGTCCATGACCAAGCGATCCAGATCGGTCCGTTGTTCTACCCGTGCGCTTTCTACGGCATAACTCACGCGCCAGATGGGACTGAAAGAAGCATCCAGTTGAATCCCATTGACGGCATTGGACTCATCATCATCAGGACGAATAGAAGCGGGTTGATAGCCGTATCCCTTCGCTACCTTGATCTGCATCTCAAGCTTTCCACCGGCTGTCAAATGCGCAATGATATGCTGGGGGTTAATGATATCCACATTGTGCTGAGGATCAATATCCGCCGCAGTAACCACGCAAGGACCTTCTTTGGACAAGGTCAAAACCGCATCATCATGACCATGAAGCTTAAGAACGATCCCCTTCAGATTCAGAAGCAGATCAACTACGTCTTCCTGAACCCCTTCAACCGTTGAATACTCATGAACCACATTGGCAATCTTGACTTCCACTGGAGCAAATCCAGGCATGGATGACAAGAGTATGCGGCGCAAGGCGTTACCCAAAGTATGTCCGTAGCCACGCTCAAATGGTTCCATGACCACCTTTGCGTGATTGGGATGAATATTGTGAACCTCAATGGACCGAGGTTTCAAAAAATTTGTCGGCTTATTATCTTCTTGCATCATCTATCCTTTTAACAGGCCTCAGGATCCAGACACTCAATTATTTGGAATACAGTTCAACGATCAAGGATTCATTGATGGTTGAGGGCAATTCACTGCGTTCCGGACGCGCCTTATAAGTTCCTTTCATGGCTTTGGCATCCACTGAAATCCACTCAGGAAAACCACGACTCTCAGCAGCCTCCACAGCAGCTTTGATGCGCAACTGATGGCGCGACTTTTCAGCCACTTCCACTTGGTCGCCAGGACGAACTTGATAAGAAGGAATATTTACCCTCCGTCCATTGACCATAATGCCGTTGTGGCGAACCACTTGTCGCGCTTCCACTCGTGAAGCACCGAATCCCATACGATACGCTACGGTATCCAGACGGCTTTCCAGAGATTTCAACAGGTTTTCCCCGGTAATTCCCCGAGCGCGATCCGCTGCTTTATAGATCAAACGGAACTGACGTTCGAGAACGCCATAAATCCGACGAACCTTTTGCTTAGCACGCAACTGACCACCATAGTCAGATTGCCGTGACTGCTTTTGTCCATGTTGTCCGGGTGCATAGGCACGGCGTTCAATGGCACATTTTTCGGTAAAACATTTTTCGCCCTTAAGAAAGAGTTTTTCTCCTTCACGACGGCACTGACGACATTTTGCATCGAGGTTTCTGGCCACAATCTTCTCCTGCTACCCGATTAAATACGACGCTTTTTCGGCGGACGGCACCCATTATGGGGTACTGGTGTCACATCCGAAATGCTGGTGATTTTGAATCCTACGGAATTCAGTGCGCGCACAGCCGACTCACGACCAGGGCCGGGTCCTTTAATGCGCACTTCAAGGTTTTTAACCCCGCATTCCTGAGCTGCCTTCCCTGCATTTTCGGCAGCGATCTGTGCGGCAAAAGGAGTACTCTTACGGGACCCCTTAAAACCATTACTGCCCGAAGTCGCCCAAGATAAAGCATTCCCTTGACGATCCGTGATGGTAACAATGGTGTTATTGAAAGAAGCGTGAATGTGGGCAATGCCCTCAGCCACATTCTTTTTAACTTTCTTACGCGCACGCGCGGCGGTATTAGATTTAACCATGGCAAACTCCTTCGATTACTTGGTTGTACGCACAGCCTTGCGCGGTCCCTTACGAGTCCGTGCATTGGTGCGGGTGCGTTGCCCACGGCAGGGTAGTCCGCGGCGATGACGTGAGCCGCGATAGCTGCCCAAATCCATCAAGCGCTTGATGTTCAGTGAAACTTCACGACGCAGATCACCTTCCACCGTTAACTTGGTAACTTCGAGACGAAGTCGTTCCATGTCGGCATCGGTCAGGTCCTTGATCTTAGTGCTTGTCACTACGCCAGCAGCGGCGCAAATGTCACGAGCACGAGACCGACCAATGCCATAAATGGCGGTCAAGGCAATTTCTGCATGTTGATGATTTGGGATGTTGACCCCAGCGATACGAGCCATATGCGTCCTCAGTGTATAAAGCGATAGCTGTTGAGTAAAAGAAATCAGCCCTGACGCTGTTTGTGACGGGGATCCTCACAAATCACGCGCAGTACCCCCTTGCGCCGAACCAGTTTGCATTTGCGACAAACTTTTTTGACTGATGCTTGTACTTTCATAATGTTCTCCGACAGACCGCGTTATTTAGCGCGGAAAATAATACGACAACGAGACAGATCGTAAGGGGTTAATTCCACAGTCACTTTATCGCCAGGCAAAATACGAATATAGTGCATTCTCATTTTCCCGGAGATATGTCCCAATACCACATGATCATTTTCCAATTTCACCCTAAAGGTGGCATTGGGCAGGGTTTCAAGAATCTCTCCCTGCATTTCGATGGTATCTTCCTTGGCCATGACTACTTGGCTCCCTGCCCCTTGAAGTTGGCTTTCTTCAAGAGACTTTCATATTGTTGTGACATCATATACGTCTGGACCTGTGCCATGAAATCCATAGTCACCACTACGATAATCAGCAATGATGTTCCGCCAAAATAGAATGGCACGTTAAATTTGACGATAAGAAACTCAGGCAGCAAACATACCAGAGTAATATAAATTGCGCCTGTCAAGGTTAACCGAGTCAAAATCTTGTCTATATACCTTGAAGTCTGCTCTCCTGGGCGAATTCCCGGTACGAAAGCACCATTCTTTTTCAAATTATCAGCCGTTTCCTTGCTATTAAATACCAGTGCGGTATAAAAAAAGCAGAAAAACAAAATTGCACCCGCGTACAGCAGAACATAAATCGGTTGACCTGGGCTTAACATACTACTAATGTCCTTGAGCCAGGAAAAATGCTGACGACTTCCAAACCAACCTGCGAGCGTTGCAGGAAACAATATGATGCTACTGGCGAAGATGGGAGGTATGACCCCGGCCATATTCAGTTTCATCGGAAGATGAGTGGTTTGTCCACCATAAATCTTGTTTCCTACCTGACGCTTAGCGTAAGTAATTGTTATTTTGCGCTGTCCTCGTTCCACAAATACCACCAGCGCAGTTACACCGATGACCGCAGCAAAAATTGCTATGGCGAGAATCCAACTGAAGGCGCCCGTACGTACGAGTTCCAGAGTGCTTCCCACTGCACGCGGCAAACCAGCAACGATCCCGCTAAAGATGATCAGAGAAATTCCATTTCCAATACCGCGCTCGGTAATTTGTTCTCCCAACCACATCAGAAACATCGTGCCCGTCACAAGAGTAATGGCTGTGGTCATACGGAATGCCAATCCCGGTTCAAGAACCAATCCGGGTTGTGCTTCCAGGGCAACCGCGATCCCCATGGCCTGAAAAAAAGCCAGGACAACTGTTCCGTAGCGGGTGTACTGGGTAATCTTTCTCCGTCCAGCTTCCCCTTCCTTTTTCAAAGCCTCCAAGGAAGGAATTACCGTCGTCAGCAGCTGCATGATGATAGAGGAAGAAATGTAGGGCATGATTCCCAAGGCAAATACCGTGAAGCGCGATAACGCCCCGCCGGAAAACATATTGAACATTCCTAAAATTCCTGTTTGTTGCCCATTAAACAACTTGGACAATTCATCAGGATTGATTCCAGGAACTGGAATATGCGCACCTAGACGATAAACCACCAGAGCGCCGACGACAAACCACAGACGACGCTTCAGGTCATCCATTTTGCCGCCAGCCATACTGTTGGGAATCGCAGCCAATTTATTACCCTGCCGCCAATTCAGAGATTGATCCGCCTGCCGCTTCAATCGCCGCCCGAGCGCCTTGCGTTGCAAGAATGCCCTGCAGTTTCACGGCACGGGTAATTTCGCCCTTAAGAAACACCTTAGCAGCGGTAGAATCTGCGGGAATCAAACCGGCTTGTTTAAGGGTCAGCAAATCCACCACATCTCCATCAACCCGCGACAAATCT
This sequence comes from Ferrovum sp., assembly GCA_010435995.1. Classification (GTDB taxonomy): domain Bacteria; phylum Pseudomonadota; class Gammaproteobacteria; order Burkholderiales; family Ferrovaceae; genus Ferrovum. The sequence continues at coordinate 54,801 of JAAGNR010000010.1, forward strand.
GCAAGACGAACCTGAGCGGACAAATGACGTGTCATGCTGACAAATCCACGCTTCGGCAAGCGACGTTGCAAGGGCATTTGACCACCCTCGAAACCCACTTTATGAAATCCACCTGAGCGCGACTTTTGGCCTTTGTGTCCACGTCCAGCCGTCTTACCAAGACCGCTACCGATACCGCGACCCACACGACGACGGTTGCGCTTGGCACCTTCCGCTGGTTTGATTGTATTCAGTTCCATATCGACTCCTTACTCGCAGCGGACCAAATGTTGGACGGTATTCACCATGCCACGATTTTCCGGGGTATCTTTTACTTCGACCGTATGATTCATGCGCCGCAAACCCAACCCTTTTACGCATGCACGATGGGATTGAATAGCACCAATGGTGCTTTTCGTCAGGGTGACACGCAGCATTTTAGTTTCGCTCTGCGACATGTTTTACTCCATTATCTCTTCGATGGTTTTGCCGCGTTTTGCCGCGACTTCAGCAGGTCTACGGGTGGCTTCCAAACCATTCAGGGTGGCGCGGATCACATTGTAAGGGTTAGTAGAACCAATGCACTTGGCCAGCACGTTGGTCACACCCATCACTTCGAAAACTGCGCGCATTGGTCCGCCGGCAATAATTCCCGTACCTTCAGACGCAGGTTGCATGAAAACTTTAGCTGCCCCATGTTCACCAACCACTCGATGAAACAGAGTTCCGTTCTTGAGGTTGATCTTAACCATTTTGCGACGAGCCTGTTCCATGGCTTTTTGAACCGCCACCGGAACTTCACGGGATTTTCCTTTACCCATCCCGATACCACCGTCTCCATCACCCACGACAGTTAATGCCGCAAATCCTAGAATCCGTCCGCCTTTCACCACCTTGGTGACGCGGTTGACTGCCACCATTTTTTCACGGAGGCCGTCACCACGATCTTCATTGTCATTCTTTGCCATGTGCTTTCCTCGCTGGAACGCTTATCAATTAGAACTTCAGTCCGCCTTCACGTGCCGCATCGGCCAACGCCTTAATGCGTCCGTGATACCGAAAACCCGAACGATCGAAGGCTACAGCTTCGACCCCTGCCGCCAAAGCCTTGGCAGCAATACGCTCGCCAATCAATGTGGCAGCTGCGATGGTTGACCCGTTGGTCAAGGTCTTACGCACTTCCGGTTCGAGAGTAGAGGCACTGGCCAATACCCGTGATCCGGTTGCATCGATGATCTGTGCGTACACATGCAGATTGGTGCGGTGCACTGTCAAGCGATTGACGCGCAGCTCAGCAATTTTGGCACGGGTACGACGCGCCCGACGGAGTCTACCGTTTTCATGCATCATGATGTTTTCGCCTTACTTTTTCTTGGTTTCTTTGATCACAACTTTCTCGTTGGCATAACGTACGCCCTTTCCTTTGTAAGGTTCGGGTTTACGATAGGCACGAACTTCAGCTGCCACTTGCCCCACCACCTGACGATCGATTCCCTTGATCAGGATTTCGGTCTGTGTTGGGGTCTCAACCTTGATTCCCTGGGGCATTTGATGAACCACCGGGTGGGAAAATCCTAAGGAGAGGTTTAATTTATCCCCAGCAGCCTGAGCGCGATAACCCACGCCAACCAAGAGCAATTTCTTTTCCCAACCCTTGGATACGCCAGTCACCATATTAAACACCAATGCACGCAGGGTTCCTGACATGGCATTTGCTTGTGCGCTGTCATTGCCAGGTGCAAACAAAAGCTCATTGTTTACCTGTTGAATAGTGACCAAGGTACCAACTTTCTGGCTCAATGAGCCAAGGGGTCCCTTCACGGTAATCATCTCGGGTGTCTGGGACACTTCGACTTTTTCCGGGATAGCTACGGGATATTTGGCAATACGTGACATCGTGCTGACTCCTTAAGCCACGACGCACAAGACTTCGCCACCCACATTCTGGCGACGTGCTGCGCGGTCGGTGATGACGCCAGCAGGCGTAGAAACAATAGCCACACCCAAACCATTCATGACCTTGGGTATCTCATTGCAGCTCTTGTAAATTCTTAGGCCGGGACGACTGACTCGCTCGATCATCTCAATGACGGGACGACCAGCATAATATTTCAGTGAAAGTTCCAGCAATGGCTTAGCATCAATGGTGCGAACCTGCATGCCGTCGATATAGCCTTCGTCTTTCAAGACAGTGGCAATAGCAACCTTGAGCTTGGAGGAAGGCATGGTGACGCTAGGCTTTTCGGCCCGTTGCGCATTACGGATACGCGTCAGCATATCGGCGATTGGATCTGACATACTCATCGAATTTGGCTCCTGCGACTACCAGCTGGCTTTAGTGATGCCCGGAATTTCTCCGCGCATCGCGATTTCACGAAGTTTGTTACGGCCCAGACCAAACTTGCTATATACCCCACGAGGCCGACCTGTCAGAGCGCAACGATTACGCAGCCGAGTAGGACTGGCGTTACGCGGCAGATTTTGCAGCGCTTCGCGAGCGGTAAAGCGGGCTTCATCATCCGCTTTGCTGTCATTTATGACGGCCAGTATTTGGGCACGCTTTGCAGCATACTTTTTTACTACGGCACGACGTTTCAAATCACGGTTGATCAATGCGACTTTAGCCACGGCTCACCTCAAACTTTCAACGGGAATTTAAAGGCCAATAGCAGGGCTTTGGCTTCTGCATCGGTCTTGGCAGTGGTGGTAATCGTGATATTCATGCCACGCACTGCATCAATCTTGTCATACTCGATTTCGGGAAATATGGTCTGCTCACGAACACCCATACTGTAATTTCCACGACCATCAAAGGAACGTCCGGAAATTCCGCGAAAATCGCGAATACGAGGGATCGCGACCGAAATCAATCGATCCAGAAACTCGAACATACGATCCCGTCGCAGTGTCACCATGCAGCCAATGGGATAACCCTGACGAATCTTGAACCCGGCAATGGACTTGCGGGATTTTGTGACCACAGGTTTCTGACCTGCAATTTTGGTCATATCACCCACAGCATGTTCGATGACTTTTTTGTCTGCCACCGCTTCACCAACACCCATATTCAAGGTGATTTTAGTGATGCGCGGGACTTCCATAACGGACTTGTAGCCAAACTGCTCAACCAGACTTGGCACAACGGACTCTCTATAAAAACTATCCAGGCGGCTCATTTCCTATCCTTAAGCGTCGACGACTTCGCCGTTAGACTTATAAAAACGCACCTTTTTGCCATCTTCCAGAATGCGAATACCTACGCGGTCAGCTTTCTGTGTGGCCGGATTGAAAAGTGCAACATTGGAGATGTGCAGGGTCATTTCTTTATCGATGATACCCCCTTGCTCTCCCTTGGCAGGGTTTGGACGAACATGCTTACGCACGCGGTTCAACCCTTCAACGATTACACCATCCGCATCCACCATCTCACGAATGGTTCCGCGTTTGCCTTTGTCTTTGCCAGCGATGGCAACGACTTCATCACCTTTACGAAGCTTGCGCATGAGAGCTCCTATAAAACTTCGGGGGCCAGAGAAACGATCTTCATAAACTTTTCAGTTCGAAGTTCGCGGGTCACCGGTCCAAAAATACGAGTACCGATGGGTTCAAGTTTGGCATTCAGCAATACCGCCGCATTGCCATCGAACTTAATCAAAGACCCATCTGGGCGCCGAACGCCCTTCGCGGTCCTGACTACTACGGCATTATAAACTTCGCCTTTCTTGACGCGTCCACGGGGTGCAGCACTCTTGATACTGACTTTGATCACATCGCCGATGCCTGCATAACGACGCTTGGATCCGCCCAATACCTTGATACACATGACGGACTTAGCTCCGGTATTATCGGCAACATCGAGTTTTGATTGCATTTGAATCATGGTTTAACCTCTCCAACTTAATGCGCTCTGCTGTTATGCATGCTCAGAATCTGCGACTCTGAACGAGCGACCAGTTTTGGATCCCGTTTTATTGGGAAAAATGGACTTGCGTAAAGAATCATCGACTATAGCACCATATTTTGAGCTTGGCAAGCTTTTGTGAATAAATCATCCTGTTGCACAGGGCAACAGGATGAAGGTCATTACACGTTGACTGCGCGCGTTACCAGTTCAGCCACTTTCCAAGTCTTAGATTTGGACAGAGGACGACATTCTTCGATGACAACCACATCACCCGTATGCACCGAATTGTCTTCTGAATGCGCGTGATATTTCTTGGACCGACGAATCACTTTACCGATGGTGGGATGAATAACCGTTCTTTCCACCAGCACCGTGACGGTCTTGTCCATCTTGTCACTCACTACGGTTCCCGTCAGCGTCCGTTTTACCGGCTTGACTTCTTGCTGTTCGTTTGTCATTTGTTTGCCCCCCGTTCACTGATCAGCGTTTTGACGCGCGCGATATCACGCCGCAGCTTTCCCAGTTCACTGGTTTTATTGCTCTGTTGAGTGGAAATCTGCATCTTCAGTCCAAAACGGGCCTGATACAGATTGATCAGTTCCTGATTCAGTTCTTCCACGCTTTTGCTTCTCAATTCACTAGTTTTCATCGCCATTATCCCAATTGACGGGTGACAAAGGTGGTGGCAATGGGCAACTTGGCAGCGGCCAACTGAAATGCTTCTCGCGCCAATGCTTCGTCCACACCATCCATTTCATAAAGAACCTTACCTGGCACAATCTCAGCCACGAAGTATTCCGGATTACCCTTACCGTTCCCCATCCGAACTTCAGCGGGTTTACGGGAAATTGGCTTATCGGGAAAGATCCGGATCCAGATGCGACCGCCACGTTTGATATGACGTGTCATGGCGCGCCGTGCAGCCTCGATCTGGCGTGCGGTCAAGCGACCGCGCTCCGTGGCTTTGAGACCAAAATCGCCAAAAGACACCTTGGCACCACGAGTGGCGACTCCGGTATTCCGGCCCTTTTGTTGCTTCCGATATTTTGTTCTAGCTGGCTGCAGCATTTCGTACTCCTGACTTGCGAGGCTTCTTCTCTGGTTCTACGGGAGCGACAACAGG
>JAAGNR010000011.1 GCA_010435995.1 Ferrovum sp.
AGCCGTTGGTTTTCGGGTATTCAACCCGAAAACCAACCGTGCCGCTCCATCCCCCCCTTGAAAAGAGGGGTTTTCACGCAAACGGCACCATTTGATAAAAAGGGTCTTTCCCTAGTGAGGAAAGACCCTTTGAACTGCGGGTAGGGAACGCTTAGAGAACGCTTTTTACCGTGGCAACTACCTTGTCGGCGGTCAAACCAAAGTACTTGAACAACGCACCCGCTGGAGCGGATTCGCCAAACGTGTCGATACCGATGACAGCACTGCACCCATATTTCCACCACATGGCTGTGCAGGCTGCTTCCACGGCCACTTTAGGGACATGCTTGGGCAGAACCGATTCGCGGAATTCCTTATCCTGCCGGTCAAAGACTGAGGTGGATGGCATGGAAACCACGCGCACGGCGATGCCTTCGGTAGCAAGCAGTTTTTGTGCCTCCACAGCCAGACCGACTTCGGACCCAGTGGCAATGATAATGGCCTGCGCAGCGCCTTCGGCTTCTTTCAGCACATAACCGCCCTTGCCGACTTCCACGATTTGCTCGGGGGTCCGGGTTTGGAATGGCAAGTTCTGGCGACTGAAGATCAGACACGAAGGTCCGTCCTTGCGTCGGACAGCAGCATCCCAACATACAGCGGTTTCGGTGGTGTCACAGGGGCGCCACACATCCATGTGCGGGATCAGGCGCAGACTGGGCACATGCTCGATGGACTGGTGCGTCGGACCATCTTCACCCAACCCAATGGAATCATGGGTAAACACAAAAATGGAGCGAATCCGCATCAGGGATGCCATGCGCAAGGCATTGCGACTGTAATCGGAGAAGGTCAGAAAGGTTCCGCCGTAAGGAATGAATCCTCCATGCAAGGCCACCCCGTTCATGATGGCACTCATACCGAATTCACGTACGCCATAACTCAGGTAATTCCCAGGTGTCGTGGCATTCATGGGTTTGCTACCGCTCCAGTTGGTCAGGTTGGACCCCGTCAGATCGGCAGAACCCCCAAAGAATTCTGGTAAGGCTGGGCTAAAGGCTTCCAGCGTATTCTGACTGGCCTTACGCGTAGCAATGGTTTCCGCCTTATCGCGACATTTGGCGATAAACTCGAGGGCAGCACGTTCAAAACTGGCCGGCAAATCCCCCTTCATGCGCCGGACAAATTCGCCAGCCTCGGCAGGATAGAGGGCCTGATAGGCGCTGAACCGCTGGTTCCACTCGGCTTCAAAGGCTTGGCCCTTGGCTTTGGCATCCCATGCAGCATAGACATCATCGGGAATTTCAAAGGGGCCATAGTTCCACCCCAATTCTTTTCTAGCGGCGGCAATTTCATCATTCCCCAAGGCTGCTCCATGAACGTCATGGGTACCCTGTTTATTGGGACTTCCCTTGCCAATGATGGTCTTGCAGCAAATCAGCGTGGGCTTGGTGCTGGCCTTGGCCGTCATGATGGCTTGACTGACCGCCTCCACATCATGACCATTGATGGGATGAATAACGTTCCAGCCATAGGCTTCGAAACGCTTAGGCACATCCTCGGAAAACCAGGGCTCCACATGACCATCGATGGAGATGCCATTGTCATCCCAGAAAGCAATCAGCTTATTCAGGCCCAGGGTTCCAGCCAGGGAGCACGCCTCATGGCTGATCCCTTCCATCAAACAGCCATCCCCCATGAATACATAGGTATGGTGATCGACGATGGTGTGTCCCGGTTTGTTGAACTGTTCGCCCAACATGCGTTCCGCCAGGGCAAACCCGACGGCATTGGTAACACCTTGGCCCAAAGGACCTGTAGTGGTCTCTACTCCTACGGTGATACCGTACTCGGGGTGTCCCGGCGTTTTGCTGTGCAATTGCCGAAATGCCTTGAGTTCGTCCATGGGTAAAGGGTAGCCCGTAAGATGCAGCAGGGCATAAATCAGCATGGATGCGTGACCGTTGGACAGCACAAAACGATCCCGATCCGCCCAGTGAGGATTGGTGGGATTGTGTCTGAGATGCTGGCCCCAGAGGGCTACGGACATTTCTGCCATGCCCATGGGAGCACCGGGGTGCCCAGAATTGGCTTTTTGTACCGCATCCATAGCCAATGCACGGATGGCATTGGCCATTTTTGCGGTGGAGGTTGTACCTTGCGTCATGATGAATTCTCGTTCTAGGTTCAAAAAGGGGCGCAGTCAGTTCAGCGAATCTGGGGTTTCAGATCACCCTTGCCATAACGATCGCTCATGATTTCCAATGACAGCGGCTTGATTTTGCTGGCTTGTCCGGCACTGCCAAAGGCCTCAAACCGGGCTTTACAAATGCCCATGGCAGCCTTACGGGCTTCAGCCAGGAATTTGCGTGGGTCGAATTCATCGGGTTTCTTGAACATGAGTTGACGCATCGCACCCGTCATGGCCAGACGAATATCGGTGTCAATATTGACCTTACGCACACCATACTTGATGGCTTCAACGATTTCTTCCACGGGAACACCGTAGGTTTCCTTGATGTTTCCACCATTGGCACGGATGATTTCGAGCCAATCCTGGGGCACGGAAGAAGACCCGTGCATCACCAGATGGGTGTTGGGAATGCGCGCATGGATTTCCTTGACGCGCCAGATGGCCAAGGTATCTCCCGTAGGCGCCTTGGTGAACTTGTAGGCTCCGTGGCTGGTACCAATCGCAATGGCCAAAGCATCCACTTCCGTCTGACGGACGAAATCGGCCGCCTGTTCAGGGTCAGTCAACAACTGATCGTGGCTCAACTTGTCATCGGAACCATGACCATCTTCCTCGCCCATCATGCCGGATTCCAGAGAACCCAGACAGCCCAACTCCCCTTCTACGGACACACCCACGGCATGGGCCATATCCACTACGCGACGGGTGGTGTTGACATTGTATTCAAAGGAAGAAGGGGTTTTCATATCCTCCATCAGGGAACCGTCCATCATCACACTGGAAAATCCCGAGCGAATGGAACGCTGACATACGGCAGGGCTGGCGCCATGATCCTGATGCATACACACAGGAATATCGGGATACATCTCCACTGCACCTTCGATCAGCTTGCGCAGAAAAGGCTCGCCGGCATATTTGCGCGCGCCCGCAGAACCTTGCATGATAACCGGGCTGTTGGTGGCAGCAGCGGCTTCCATGATCGCCTGGATCTGTTCCAGGTTGTTCACATTGAACGCGGGCAAACCGTAACCGTTTTCGGCGGCGTGATCGAGCAACTGACGCAGGGAAATGAGTGCCATGATGGATCCTTGATAGTAGATTAATTAAGAGTGAAGAGGGGTTGAGGAAGCGACCAATCCCAACCGTTGAAGCAGATCGGCAAAACCATCGAGAACTACATCGGGATTTGCCTGCGCGATGGGCTCTCCGTGATTGTACCCATGATTGAATGCCCAGATCGGTACACCCGCGCGACGAGCAGCTACCACGTCGTTGCTGGAATCGCCGACAAACAGTGCCTCACCCGGTGTACTCCCCGCATCGCGCAAGGCTTTCTGCAAGGGTTGAGGACTGGGTTTTCCTTCAGGGGTGTCACCCCCGCCCACCAACAGATCGATGGCAGAAGTCAGCCCTTGACTTTCGAGCAAACGCTGGGACAACCCCCGGTCCTTATTGGTCACGACGGCAAGACGACAGCCCGCTTGGCGCAGTTGAGCCAATGCTTCTGGCGCACCCTCATAAGGCAGGCTATGAACCCCAGTAAGATCATGGTACACCTGCAGAAATCGCGGGTAATACTGCTCATATAACAGCGACTCCCGCACATCCTCATTGCCTGTCACCGATTCCAGTGCCTGCCCGAAGAGCCACGCCGTCCCCTTGCCGATCCACTCACGAATGTCTGAGTGGGGCAAGGGATCAAAGCCCGCTTCCTGCAGGGTTTGATTGACGGAATGGGCGATTTCTTCTGCAGTATCCACCAGTGTTCCATCCAGATCGAACATAATGAAGCGAGGCAAAGACAGCGACTGCCCCATTATACGACCTTGCGCTTGGCATCCATGAATTTGAGGATCATGGGGGTAAAAATCATCTGCATGGCCAAGCCCATCTTTCCGCCGGGGACCACAAGGGTATTGGGACGGGTCATCATGGAATCATGCAACATTGACAACAGATAGGGAAAATCGATCCCCTTCGGATCAGAGAAACGAATCACCACCATGCTTTCATCAGGAGTGGGAATATCATTGGCAATGAAAGGGTTGGAGGTATCCACCGTAGGAACACGCTGAAAATTCACATGGGTACGAGAAAACTGGGGACAGATGTGATTGACATAGTCGGGCATGCGCCGCAGGATCACATCCATCACGGCCTCTTGAGAATAGCCCCGCAGTTTCTGATCACGATGGAGTTTCTGGATCCATTCCAGATTGATAATAGGCACCACGCCCACCAACAAGTCCACCTGGGCAGCCACATTCAGCTTGTCATCGGCATACCCCCCATGTAAACCTTCGTAAAACATCAAGTCGGTGCCCAGCTCAATGTCCTGCCATGGAATGAAGGTTCCTGGTTCCTGCTTGAATGGGGCGGCTTCCCCCGCATCATGCAAATATTTACGCACTTTGCCAGTGCCCGTGGCACCGTAGGTTTTGAACAGATTTTCCAACTCTTCCAGCAAATTGGCTTCCGGTCCGAAATGGCTGAAGTTGCGGTTGCCTTTCTCTTCACGCTCTTTCATCTGAGCGCGCATTTCCAATCGGTTGTATCGGTGGAAGGAATCTCCTTCCACCAGCTGGGCGGTGATTTTTTCGCGGCGAAAAATATGCTTGAAGCTATTCATCACCGTGGTGGTGCCAGCCCCCGAGGAGCCCGTCACAGCAATGATAGGATGTTTGCGGGACATAATGACCTCTTGTCTACAAATGGTTGTGAATGGTTAAGCGCGAAACAGACCACGATCACTGAACAGGGGCGACGAGAACGGCTCGCCTTTCCCTGCATCATGCTCTTGGTGATACTGCATCACGCGCGCCACTTCATTGCGCGAACCCAGAATCACGGCGATACGCTGGTGAATCTGAGTCGGGACCACTTCCATGATGCGCTCCCGGCCGGTGCTGGACAGACCGCCCGCTTGCTCCACCACCATGCTCATGGGATTGGCTTCATACATCAGACGCAGACGCCCAGCCCTGCTCGGATCTTTGGTGTCACGAGGATATAAGAAAATCCCGCCACGAATTAAAATGCGATGTACTTCTGCCACCATGGAAGCAATCCAGCGCATATTAAAATCACGCTCACGGGGCCCCGTCTTGCCTGCCTTACATTCATTGATGTAACGCGTCACTGGAGGTTCCCAGAAGCGCTCATTGGACGTATTGATGGCGTATTCGTTGGTATCTGCCGGTATCTGAATATCCGGATGGGTCAGAATGAAATTACCGACCTCGTGATCCAGCGTAAAGCCATGGGTTCCCTTGCCCACCGTAATCACCAGCAGAGTGGCTGGCCCATACAGTGCGTAACCTGCAGCGACCTGCTGAGTTCCCGGCTTGAGATAATCTTCCATTTGAGGCTCGCCACCACCCTCAGCAGCGCGCAATATCGAAAATATGGAACCCACAGAAACGTTGCCGTCAATATTGGACGAGCCATCGAGGGGATCAAAGATCGCCAGAAAAGGCCCGCGCGTGTGCGGTTCCTTAACCGGGAAGGGATCATCCATTTCCTCAGAAGCCACTCCAGCCACCAAACCACCCATTTCGAAGGTGTTGACGAAGGCGGTATTCGAGAGCACATCCAGTTTTTTCTGGGTTTCTCCCTGAACATTTGTGGTATCCATGCTGCCCGTGGCACCACCCAGCGCTCCCTTGGCACTCAATGCGGAGATGGCCTTGACAGCCGCAGCCACATCCACCAAAAGAGCCGCCAGATCAGCGCCGTCTTTGGTACCACTGACATTTTCAATCAAATACTTGGATAAGGTCTTGCGCCCCAGATGCATGTTATCTCCTCTCCGTCATTCATGCGTAACTGCGATATTGTACCGTCTGATACCTCAACCCTGAGCACAGCACGGCTATTTTGTAATTCTCGATGATATCCTGATTTATTATATAAGAACTACTAAGTAGTTTTTATAAAAATCATAAATCCATCTTATTATCAGGGCGCTTGCCCCCGATTTGCGTAGTATGACGCAACTTTTCCACCAATGCACGGACTATGTCACGACTCAGACACAATCCGCACACTTTTGTCGGCCCACACCCAACTTAAGAACAAAAAAACAAAAAGCCGGGCAAGCCCGGCTTAAATGATCTTACGGTGTCCTAATGAATAACGGAAACGGCTTATTTATGCCAAACAGCATTATCCAACAGAAAAATAAAAATGGCCGGACCCACGATGCCAATGATTTCCATCCAAGTAACGCTCATATGAACCCCCTCATATTGGATTATTGATATCCGCCATCCAAGCTCACCTTCGTCGAAATGAACCAGTGCGTGAGGCAAAAGATACGGCAATTTTTGGGGATAAATTTTGATTTAAATCAATTTAATACCCTAATCAAACCAATACGGTAGAGAAAAAACTATCTCCGTTTTTCCCACTGAGGAAGACAGGCAGTGACCACGGCCGCAAACAGGATCACGGCCCAGGACATATGGATCCATGCCAGAAATATGGGAACGGCAGCAAAGGCCCCATAAATCAAGGTGTAACTCGAAATATGCGCAATGAACCAGGCAAATCCGCTTTTCATTCCTTCAAACAGCAACGACCCAATTACCCCTCCAAACAGTGCATGACGCCAGCGTACCGGGTGATCCGGCACTTTATAATAAGCCAGCGCCAACCCTGCCACCATCACCAGAAAGGATAGGAATTTCAGCATCATATGCAAAGTGCGTGCACTTTCACCAGCCCAACCAATGGAGATACGCACCAGCAAAGTCATGCCCCATAGCCCCAATCCGAACAATAGCGGTCCAAAGAGTATCAAGCCCCCATAAATCACCAACCGCTGGTGCAAAGGACGGCGCGGGGCCGTGCCCCAAATGGCGTTGAAGGTATGATCTACCGTTAATATCAGGGAAAATACCGTTCCCATCAACATAGCCAAACCCAGATAAGTCAGCTGCGCGGCATGACCGGAAAACTGGGTGGCATAGGTCGCCACCACCCGAGTCGCCGCGTCCGGTAACAAATTGGACAACAGAAATCCACTCACGGCCTTTCCCAATTTCCGAAATTCCGGAAACAAGGCAAACAGATCCAGACTGAAGGTGATTAATGGCACCAGAGCAAACAGCGTGGTAGTGGTCAAACTGGAGGCTGACTGCATGCAGCGGTCACGCTTGAATTTGTCCACCACCTCCTGGCCGAACTCCCATAACTTCCTGCGGAAGGACATGACCGATCTGCTAAACTTGGGGGTTAACCCTATCCACTCGCGCCTCCAACTTATTCAAGGCATTCAAATAAGCGCGAGCAGAAGCCACCACAATATCCGTATCAGCACCCATGCCATTGACAATACGCCCTTCTCGCGCCAACCGTACTGTCACCTCTCCTTGGGACTCGGTACCACTGGTGATGTTATTGACCGAATACAACTGCAATTCGGCACCACTCTTGACCACCCGCTCAACCGCCTTGAAAGCAGCATCCACGGGGCCACTCCCTTCCGCTTCCGTCACCTTCTCCACCCCACCGAGGGACAAGACGAGTCGCGCCCTGGGAGCTTCCCCTGTTTCACTGTGCGCCATGAGTGCAATCAATCCGTAATGGTCACGGGGATTGTCCAGCTGGTCTTCACTCACCAAGGCTTGTAAATCTTCATCAAAAATCTCATGCTTCTTGTCCGCCAAGGACTTGAACCGTTGAAATGCCGCGTTCAAAGCAGTTTCCGACTCCAGCAAAATCCCCAACTCAGCTAACCGTGTCTTGAATGCATTGCGTCCCGAATGTTTGCCCAATACCAACTTATTGGCTTTCCAGCCCACTTCTTCGGCTCGCATGATTTCATAGGTTTCCCGGTGCTTAAGCACTCCGTCCTGATGAATCCCAGACTCATGAGCAAAAGCATTGGCTCCCACCACCGCTTTGTTGGGCTGAACCGGGAAACCGGTGATGGTGGATACCAGACGACTGGCCGCCACAATTTGGGTGGTATCGATACGGGTCTCCACTTGAAAGACATCCCGCCGCGTCTTCAATGCCATCACGACTTCTTCCAACGCAGCATTGCCAGCCCGTTCACCTAATCCATTAATGGTACATTCCACCTGCCGCGCTCCCGCCAGCACAGCCGCCAATGAGTTGGCCACTGCCAAACCCAAATCATTGTGACAATGCACCGAGAAAACCGCCAGCCCCGCATTGGGAATCCGCGTCATCAAATCGCGAATCAGTTCGCCATACTGGAATGGAATAGCATAGCCTACCGTATCGGGAATGTTGATGGTTCGTGCTCCGGCCTTAATGGCCGCTTCGATGACCCGGCACATAAAATCCGGATCAGAACGCACCGCATCCTCACAGGAGAACTCCACATCATCAGTGAACTGTCGCGCCAACGTCACCGCATCCACCGCATGGGCCAAAACCTGTTCTGGGGTCATGCGCAGCTTGCGCTCCATGTGTAACGGCGAAGTCGCAATGAAAGTATGAATACGTCGTGACGCAGCCGGTTCCAAAGCTTCGGCCACCCGACGGATATCTTTTTCCTGAGCTCGCGCCAAACCACAAATGGTACTTTCGCGCACAATCCGCGCCACGGCTTCCACCGCCTCAAAATCCCCCTGACTGGCCGCAGGAAATCCCGCTTCTATAACATCCACGCGCAAACGTTCCAACTGGCGTGCGATGCGTACTTTTTCCTCGCGTGTCATGGATGCGCCAGGACTCTGTTCCCCATCGCGCAAAGTGGTATCAAAAATCTTTACGGTATTCATGATCGTTTCCTCAGGGGCCTCAGAAGTAAGGAGCGCCCGTTTCATTCTTCAAAGCACGCCCCCCTAGGAAAGGAAGGCGTATCAAAACAGCAGGTAATATAAAAGGGGGATTTTAGCGCGCTGGGCGCAGCAGCGGGAGCAGGAAGGCTGCTCGCGTGCAAATAAAACAGATAGGGGATGGTGAAAGTTTCATGGAACCATTCTAAACACAGAACAGGAACTTCGTCAACGATTCTGTGACCTCCCTCCATCGCTTCGCTTAATTCTGCCGATCAATCTCTCATGGCAAAGGTATGGATACGGATTTGACTGCTGCCCCTTCCTGGTTTTCCTGAGGGACCGCCAAGGTCACCGTGCGCCACTGGCAATGTACATTCCCCCTGCTTTCCAGGGACAATGGTAAGGCCTTGAAGCCCTCCCTCTGTGCCTGCCGGATGAGCCCATCCGCCTGAATATGGGCATGCTGCAACCATCGTTTCCACTGCTCTACTCCCACCCAACCCACCACTCCACCGCCATGGGAATCGCCTTCCCGTACACGCACCTCGCGATACGCGTCGTGCTCCGCAACCTCCTCTGGTGCTGTCACGACGACCACCACCAAAGCGGCCCCGCGAGCCCAAGCACGCTGGCTTTTCTGGAGATCTGTCTCATGCACAAATACTCCCGCAGAATCCAGCGCTTTTGCAGAATCGACTCCGGTATCCGGAGGAATGGGGGGCGATCCAGACAGCAGGATAACCGTTTTGCCGTGCACATCGAGGGAACCATAATCATCCCACCCCAAGGCCGGAATTACTCTTCCATACCCAGCAAATACCCAGGATGAACCAGACAATACCCACTCTTCCTGACGCTCACGACATTGAACCGACAGGTCTTCGGGAACTCTGACAACAACCGTTTTTCCCTGAATGCGCCATTGCAATTGGGCCTGGGCACGAAATTGATCAACCATCACCTGTTGTGGGCGCGCGGATTTTTCGGCACAGGCACGCAACCACGGTGAAGATCCCTGATCCGTGGTTGCGACTAGCGGCGGACGATCTGGCGCAACTTCGGCACAACCAACATCCAGTAACCCCCAGAGCAACCCCAGTCCCCCGATCATCACGCCTTTCATCTGTGCCCCCTATGGTTTCCTAGGGTCATTTTGCTGCAGGACAATGTCCATAAGTAAGTTAAAATGGGCGCCACTTTATCTTTTTCCTTCGCCCTGAGAATTTCGAGGCGAATTTACCCTTCAATGGAATCAGAACCATGCGAGCCACCCAGTTTTTTATTTCCACCCTCAAGGAAGCCCCTGCGGATGCCGAGTTGATCAGCCATCAACTGATGCTGCGAGCCGGATTGATCCGCCGTCTCGGCAGTGGTTTATACACCTGGATGCCCTTGGGTCTGCGGGTTCTCCGGCGGGTAGAATCCGTAGTGCGGGAGGAGATGAACCGCAGCGGCGCATTGGAAGTTCTCATGCCAGCCATCATTCCCGCAGAGCTGTGGCAGGAAACAGGGCGCTGGGACAAATTCGGCCCCCAAATGCTGAAGATGAAAGATCGTCATGAACGAGACTTCTGTTTTGGCCCCACCCACGAAGAGGTGATCAGTGACATAGCGCGGCGCGAAATTCGCAGCTATCGCCAATTGCCTATGAATCTCTACCAGATCCAAACCAAGTTTCGCGATGAGATCCGCCCCCGCTTTGGCGTCATGCGCGCCCGCGAATTTATCATGAAGGATGCCTACTCTTTTCACAGCACGCGCGCCAGCCTGGAACAGACGTACGAGTGCATGAACGCCACATACCATCGCATCTTTACCCGTTTGGGCCTCAACTTTCGCGCTGTCGCTGCCGACACCGGCGCCATTGGCGGCTCTGCCTCCCACGAATTCCACGTGCTGGCGGATTCTGGAGAAGATGCCCTGGCATTTTGCCCCCAATCTTCCTATGCGGCCAATGTGGAACTGGCCACAGCGTTACCCCCCTCTACCCCCCGTCCAGAAGCGACACTCCCGCTCGCCCGTGTACCCACTCCCGGAATCAGCGAATGTGCAGCCGTGGCTACAGCCCTCGATCTTCCCTTGACACAGGTTGTCAAATCCCTGCTGGTCATGGATGAACAACAACTCCCCCACCTCTTGCTGTTACGCGGCGATCATCAACTCAACGAGGTCAAAACTGCAAAGCTTCTCGGCCCCTTCCGCTTCGCCACAGAAAACGAAATTTCCCAGTGGTTGGGCGGCCCGGTCAAAGGCTTTGTGGGCCCCGTGGGGGTGCCTGACAACATCCCTGTCTGGGCTGATCATGCCGTCATGACTCTAGGCAATTTTGCCTGCGGTGCCAACCAGATCGACCACCATCTGATTCAGGTAAACTTTGGCCGTGACCTTCCCGAACCCCATCACATCGCAGACCTACGCAATGTGGTGAGTGGCGATCCTTCTCCCGACGGACAAGGCACTCTGGAACTGGCGCGAGGCATTGAAGTCGGCCATATCTTCCAACTCGGCAATCAATACACGCAGGCCATGGACGTCACCTTTCTGGACGAACAAGGACAGTCCCACTGGATGGAAATGGGTTGTTATGGAATCGGAATCAGCCGTATCGTTGCAGCGGCCATCGAACAGCATCACGACTCTCGCGGCATCTGTTTCCCTGCGGCATTGGCCCCCTTTCAGATCAGCTTGATCGCCTTAGGACTGGGGAAAAGCCCTTCAGTGCGCGACAACGCACAGCGACTCTATGAAGAACTGTGCGCCCACGGCTGGGATGTGCTTTTCGATGACCGGGATGAACGACTGGGAGTCATGCTGGCCGACCAGGAACTCATGGGGACTCCCTGGCGTATTGTGGTGGGAGAACGCAACCTCAAGAACGGCGCCGTGGAAGTTCAGGGGAGACAGGAAGCCACGGCCCAACTGGTCCCCCTCGAATCCGTCATAACTTTCCTCGCCACCGTTCAGTGAAGCAATACCCACGCCTTGCTCAGAGTCACCGAAGCGCCCCAAGCCAAAGGTAACGACACAGCCACCCAAGACAGCATAACGGTCAAGGGGTTGGACCGATGAATGGGGGGGGGCGGATACCCTCCTCATCGGCGGGTTTCTGCGAAACCTCGAGGCGTTCATGGGCCAAAGCGCGCTCCCTTGCCAATTCAGCTTCACTCATGAAGTGGCGAGGATGGACAGGAAAAACCAATATGTAGCCGAGCCCGAGGCCAATGCCGCCGATGACTCCTGATCCCAACCACATCAACCACAATTGATGGAGGTAAATTCCCCAGGCCGAGAGCCACAGACCACCGGCCCAGCAGGATGCCGCCAAGACTCCCGCCTTGCGCGGGCCGGCATGTTCCAGCCAACTGCCGAACAAGGCTGCCGCCGAACCCAAAAAAACGAAAAAAGGGTGAATGTCCATCCCAGACTGGAAATGCGCCAATCGCATTGGGTCGTAAAAAGCTCTGTCCAGAGCGACATGTTTTTGGCACAGGTCTGACCCACCATTTTCGACAAGGGCAACCAAAATACCGAAAAACCATAGGCCATACCGATGCACAAATGTATCGCCAAGGCCGCTGGCGGGACCAGCCAGCGATTAAAGCCGGGATCGGCAATTGTTCTTTCTTTCTTCAACCATGCCCAGTCCACGGTCCGGCCTCCTCAAATCACGGTCACCGCTTCATCAAAGCGAAGTCGCTCATTTCGCGGAAGGTTTCCTGAAGCAGCGGGATACCCGATATTCATGAGAAAGTTGGCCCGATATCGCCCATCAGGAAAAAACTCCTGTTCCAAGACTGCCGCATTGAATCCCGACATGGGACCCACCGCCAGCCCCAAGGCACGCGCCGCCATGAGCAAATAAGCACCCTGCAGGGTGCTGTTGCGAAATGCTGTAGATTCAATCAATTCAGGCGCATTATCGTAGAGGGGTTTGGCATCATAACCTTTGAATACGCGCGGCAAAAATTCATGGAATCGCTGGTCATAGGCCACAATGACCGTCAGCGGTGCGGCCTTCACTTGGGCCACATTCCCAGGAGACAGCGAGGGAATCAACTGGGATTTTCCAGCCTCCGACTGCACAAAGACAAAGCGTGCCGGTTGCGCATTGAAAGCGGTGGGACCCCAACAAGCCAGTTCGTAGAGTTTTTGCAGCGTCCCTGCAGGCAACGGTTGATCCGTAAACGCATGGGCCGTGCGTGCTGCCGAAAAAAGCTGATCCAGTACGGTGTCGTCTAAACGTGTACCCATTAATTTCTCCTCTGCAACCAGAATCGAACCCAGCGAAAGGCCCACATGGTACATTTTCTCACAGAAACTCAAGTCGGGCGCGACTTCACTTCTCAGGTAAAATTGCTAGAGATCAGGAACCTGATGGGAGAAAAGGGTCAGCAAAAATATCCGCCATGGAAGCCCCCCCCAGAAAGATTTTCAGGCGGGCATCCTTCACCATGTCCGGATTGCCGCAAAGAAATACTCGTGCCTTGGAAAATCCCCCATGATCCGCGACCAAAGCCCCGAGTACCGTGCCAGTTCGCGCCCCCAAAGCCTCGGCCGCAGCACCCGTCTGGTCAACGCACGGCACATAGTGAAAATTGGGGTAGCGGCGCGCCAACTCCTGCAACGCCGCCTGTCTATAGAGCCCTTCCAGCGCGTAACTCCCATGGTACAACCACACTGGACCATGGTGTCCCTGCGCCAGAGCATCGCGCACAATACCATAGAGCGGAGCCAAACCCGAACCGGTCCCCAACAAAAGAACGGGGTGATCCTGACGTTCTGGCACATAAAAACAGTGCCCCGTGGAATCACCGATTTCCACTGTTTCCCCTACCGCCAGAGTGTCATGTACCCAGCCACTCACCCGACCATCGGGAATCCGCCGCACATGGAGTTCCAGCGTATCCTCAAATTCGGGAACACTGGCCAGAGAATAACACCGAGACAAATTGGCCTCTTTATGTAGACGTAAAAACTGACCCGGTCGATAAGCGAACGGAGCTTCTGGACGCAAGTACAAGGCCAGGATATCCCGATTCAGCATTTCCCGCCGCACGACGATCGCGCTCTGACGCAAGCCCGGTCCATCCCCTAGGGCGACCGTCAAATCAGACTCAGGATAACAACGACAGGCCAGAAAATACCCCTGTTGAACCAAAGAGGTTTTTAATCCTTCTTGACTTTTGGCCGGGGGAGTTCCTTTGAGACAACGCATGAGACAAGATTGGCACACTCCTGCCCGACACCCCGAAGGAATCGCTTCCCCCTGTGCGGTCAAAGCCTCCAAGACCGAGTGAGGCGGCGCACATTCATACACTTTGCCCCCCAATTCAATCATCGCCACAATGCTTTCCCTCCCCAAAAAAATACCCCCGCGGTCACCTTGGTCACCTCGGGGGGGAAATCGAACATCTGCCAAACCATGCAGATGTTAACCAAGCAGTCTACTTGCCTAGGATGTCGTTGCGAGTCGTTTCGGCAACCGCCGCCACTTGACCTATCAGTGCATCCGATACCCCCAGTTCCTTGAGAGTGGCTGCCAAATCTTCCACCACCGCATCAAAGTGACTGTCATTCAACCCTTGGGCCACCAGATGAGCATGGCCGCGACGCATATCGAGCCCCGTATAGCTGTTGGGCCCCCCAAAGGCCATGGTCAAAAAAGCCTTCTGTTTGGCCGCTTGCTTGTCCATATCCACCCCCACAAAGAAGCGACTGATGCGATCATCCTGCAATACCTTGCGATAAAAAATATCCACAGCTGCGTTAACGGCAGCATCACCGCCCAATTGTTCGTATAAGCTCATGATCAATCCTCACTATCAATGTCGATTCGGTTTCAGGATTGCCCCCCTGCAGGGCAAGTGAGTCATAGTCGCAAATATTGCCGTATCCTGCTTGACAATGAAGGGGTAGCCACTCTCAGCCCATCTACCACTAAAGGTGTATTCAACCTTCGCCATAAATATGAAAAAATGAAACCGATCATTTGCTTGAAAATTTCTTTTGATTTTGTATCAAACTCTATAATCGGCGTAAGATCATGGCCCGTCACGACTCTTTGACCCCCCCGTTGACCGCTCCTGCCCCAGCGCTGCAGGAAACGGCACCTGTTGCGCCTGCCTGGCTGCGTTCACTGCGGGTACGGCTGGGAGTTTCCGTGGGGATGCTACTGCTATTGCTACTGATGTCCGTTCTCAGCGCTTGGAATATGACGCGTCACACTGCCGGAGAATCCAGCGTACTCAACGAAACCGCCGCCATGCGTATGCTGTTATGGCGTCTGGTAGTAGAACGTTCAGAACAACCCAGGGATTCTTTTGAGAAGACCCTCGGCGACATGCAACATCGTATCGACCATTTGTCCGACCTGAAGCAAAACCATCTGATCCCCGCCACCAGCACACTCCCCCTCCACATTCAAAGCACCTGGCGCGAACGCATTCGCCCCCAACTGATTTCCCCTTCCAAGGCCGGCGATGAACTCTGGCTACAGCGTTCCATTCCTCCGTTCACCCATGAGATCGACCAGATTGTCGGCGCCCTGGAGCAAGACCTCGAATCCAGCATACAAACCCTGCGCTGGGTGCAGGGAGCGGTTTTTTTTCTTGCCATAATTTTGACGCTGTCCATTTTGCAGCGCCTGCAACAGGAGTTCTTTTCTCCCCTAGATACCCTGCACAAGGCCGCACTGGCGGTAAAAAACGGGCGTTTTTCCATACGGATCGCGAACAACCCTGCCAATGAACTGGGGGATCTCGGCGAGGCCTTCAACACCATGGTGGAGCGACTTTCCCGCCTCTACAGCGGGCTGGAAAATCTGGTAGAAGAAAAAACCCGCGAGTTGCAACAAAGCAATCACTCTTTGCAACTGCTCTATCGTACCGCCAGCCGTCTGGCAGATTCGGAATTAAACCAGGAGGTTCTGCTTGCCCTGCTGGTGGATGTGGAACAAGCCTTGGGTTTGGGCCCAGGAATTCTCTGTGTGCGCCGTGAGGAAGACAGCCGCGCCTATCCCTTGGCCACTCCGTTGCCTGAAGCGGAACGCGCCGCCCTGTGCGATTCACTCGGATGCAATATCTGTTTTGGCTCTGGAGCGCCCCAAGGAATCACGGAGCATCAGGTCGGCAACATACACTTGGTCAGTATCCCGCTGATGGAAGGGGGAACCTGGCAAGGAGTCATGCCCTTCCAGTTAAAAGCAGGGACCCCTTTGGCAGCCTGGCAAACCCCAGTGCTGGAAACTTTGGCACGACATGTGGCCACGGCCTTGGCCAACGCCCGCCGCGCCGAGGAACGTCACCGTCTGGCCGTTTACGAGGAGCGCGCCGTCATCGCTCGAGAACTGCACGACTCCCTGGCCCAATCTCTCTCCTATTTAAAGATCCAAGTGTCGCTCCTGCAAACCCGGGTAAAACCCTCAGGGGATGATGCCGTTCAAGCCACCGTAGACGAACTGAAAACGGGGCTTAACAGCGCCTACCGTGAATTGCGTGAACTTCTCACTACCTTTCGCCTGACGCCCGGACATACCCATTTCACCGAAGAACTGGAGGCGATCGTTCAGGAAGCTTCCCGTCGCTGCGGTTTTGACATTGTCCTCAAACAACATATGAACAATCTGGAACTCAACGCCAATGAAGAGGTCCATCTCAGCCGACTCATCCGCGAATCCCTGATCAACATCGAACGACACGCTGCCGCGACCTGGGCTCAGGTCACCTTGACCGCAAATAACCTGCGCCAAGTAGAACTGATGGTTGAAGATAATGGCAAGGGTCTGACGGAACCCTCTGCCGACAGACCCCATTTTGGCCTAACCATCATGCGTGAACGCGCGACGTTCCTCAAAGGGCAAATTCATTTCAGCCCACGTGCCGAAGGAGGGACACGCATTACCCTAACCTTCATCGCACAAACCCCATATTCCCCTCCGCCCCTTCACTGAGGTTCCTCCTTGTCGATCCCCCTACCTCCCCACGATATTCGCGTCCTTGTCATTGACGACCACCCGCTGTTTCGCCGTGGAGTGATTCAATTGCTGGCCTCCACCCCGCATTTCAAAACCATTGGCGAAGCGGAAAACGGTGACAACGGGATTGCGCTGGCCCTGGAACTGAAACCCGACATGATTCTCCTCGACCTTAACATGAAGGGAGGAAAGGACGGCATCGCCACTTTGCAGCACATCCAGAATTCCGGCCTCGAAACCCGCGTCATCATTCTCACGGTTTCCGATGCCCCCCAGGATCTCATGGCAGCGATTCGCGCTGGCGCGGAAGGTTACTTGCTCAAGGATACAGAACCCGACCAGATGATTGCCCAGCTAAACGAAGTCATGTTCGGAAGAACCGTCATCAGCAAAACCCTCACCCATTATCTGGCTGCTGCCCTGCGTGACGAGTCCCTGCAGAACTTGCGCCAACCTTCAGATCTGACGGAACGGGAGTCCATGATTCTCAACTGTCTGGCTCAAGGCCTCTCAAACAAACTGATTGCCCGCGAACTCGGCATCATGGAAAGTACCGTCAAGGTTCATATTCGCAACCTGCTTAAAAAACTCAATTTTCATTCACGCTTGGAAGCCGCAGTGTGGGCCGTTACGGAAGGCCCACACGGACGATGAAGCCCTCCCCGGAAAAATTTTCCTGGAGAAATCTGGGACGTGCTTTCTTGTTTGTGGATGTCCAGCCCCTCTCTTCAGCCGAACGCCTGCGCTCTTCCGTGGGCGGCTTTCTTTTCATCGGCATTGCCGGATTCTGCCTGTTTCTGGTTCCCGTGGGGGATCGCGGACTACTCGCCTCCGTTGGCGCCAGTGCCGTGATTCTCTATGCGCTCCCCCATAGCCCCGCAGCCGCCCCCTGGTCATTGGTAGGAGGCTATATGGCCAGCGCGGCCAGCGCCCTCATCAGCCTCGCTCTGATTCCCTCGCCCCTGCTGGCCGCCGCCTTTGCCGTAGGGGGAGCCATATGGCTCATGGCGCGCTTCAAGTGCGTTCACCCTCCTGGAGGATCATTGGCCTTGCTGGTCGTCCTTGCAGCGCCCCATCACTGGGTTGACCTGGAAAAACTGATTGCAGCCATCGCCGCCAATACTTTTTTGGCGGCAGGCCTGGCCCTACTCATCAATCGCGGAGTACTGCGCCGCTCCTACCCCCAACTGGCCCCCAGACTCGCCACTGCCCCATCGCCCACGCCCGTTCCACAGGAACATACGATCTTACTCCACGAAGATCTGGACCATGCTTTTCGTCAACGGGACACCTTTGTCGATGTGGATGAAAGCGAGCTGGTAACCCTCTTCGATCTGGCAGTCAACCACGCCTACCAACGCCAGCAACACCTCACCTGCCGCGATATCATGACTCGCTCTCCGCTTACGGTCACTGGCGATACTTCCCTCAGCCACGCCTGGTCCCTGCTTCAAATTCATCGCTGTGAAGCGTTGCCGGTCACGGATGCAGAAGGACGATTACAGGGGCTCATCACGCTACATGATTTTCTCAACACATTGCCGGACATTCATTTGCAGTCCGTCCGAACCATGGTCCGGCAATGGTTGCCTTTCGGGGCACCCCAAGGTCAGCCCCAATGGGTAAAAGAGGTGATGGCTCAAAACATGTACCGTGCGCACCCGGAAACTCCATTCCCTCAACTGGTTACGGATTTGATGAACCAGCCTGCACCCCATGTTCCTGTCGTAGATGCCGGCGGATACGTGATAGGAATCATCTCCCGCAGTGACATTCTCCAGGCTCTGTACCGTCAATTGGCGCTGGGTTTGCCGCCAACCCCCGTTGCCCCTCAGGAAGACCGGGTCAACCCCGCATAAAGCAGAGGCAGTTTTTCCGGGAGACGGGCCACGTGATCTACCACGAGATAATTGCGCGCGCCAAAAATACCGGAAACATATTGGTCCGCACGGGGGTCCAGAGTCATGCAATAGGTTTGAACCCCCTCTTGTGCTGCCATTTCCACAGCACGCTTGGTATCGTAGCGGAGATATTTCCGGTCCCGCACATCGACATCGGCAGGTTCCCCATCCGTCAACAGGATAAGCAGCTTACGCCCTTTCTTTTGCCACTCAAGATGCGTCGTAGCATGACGAATGGCTGCCCCCATACGAGTGGACAGTTTCCCTTTCATGCCCGCCATGCGCGCTTTGGCTAATCCATCGTAAGGCTGATCGAAATTCTTGAAACAGTAATAACTGACGTTGTGCCGACTGTCCGAACAGAATCCGTGAATGGCGAACGGATCCCCCACCTTACCGATAGCATCGGCCAACAAGACGCAGGCCTGACGAGTCAATTCGAGCACGCTGTGGGTTTGTCCGGGGAGCTTTTCTGTAGTGGAACGCGACAAGTCGAGCAATACCAGTACGGCAATATCCCGATTCTTGCGCAGGGTTCTCATCATGATCCGCATATCCGGCGGAATGCCTAAGCGAATATCACATTGCGCCCGAATCGCCGCATTGAGATCGACTTCATCCCCCTCTTCCAGCTTTCTCAAGCGTTGATTCTCTTCCGGCTGTAATGCATCCAGCATGAATCGCATTCTTGAAATCAATGACTTATGCTGGGTAATAATATCATCCACCAAACTTGCCTCTCCCAAATCTGGTATTTTTTCCAATACCCGAACCCAGGAAGGCCGCTCAATCTGTAGTTTGTAATCCCATTCAGGATAACGATAGACCCCTAGGGCATCGGTATCCTTATCCTCCGTCGACACGCCAATATCCAGCTGAAAATTGAACAATGCCGCAAAAAGAGAAAACTGTTTGGCAGAGGGATTATCCGACTCATCCACCAGATTTACATTCAGCCCAAAGAATTTGAATCGGCGATTCTTCTTGAGTTTTGCCACTCGACTTGAGTTCTCTCGCCCCCCCCCTTCCGTACGCCAACAGTAGCGATTGTCATCGCGATAAGGGATACGCACCCTATCCTGCTGGGCTTTGAAAGGGATTTTTTTGCGCCGGAACGCTTGGGCCAAACGGCTTCCCAAATCTCCCGAAAATTCCGCACTCTCCATGGGCAAAGGGCCTTCATAGAACTGACTCCGACCGAGCCGAACCCACTCGTCCGGATCTTCATAGGCAGGATCAATCAAAGCACGGGCCAACCGCTCAAAATAATTTCCTGCGCGCGGGGTCGCTTCAGGGGTGGCACCATGCAATCCCTTCCAGAGACGATTCAGGCCCGGGAATTCCCTCATGGCCAAAGCCTCAATTCGCGCATCTTCGACGATATCGATCAGACATCGAGTCAATGCGTCCCCTCGAAACACGGCAAAGGACTGCTCCCCATAGCGCAAATGGCAAATGGCATGGGCCACTGCCGCACGATACACCTCGCGCCCTGGTATCCCATACCAAGCATCAAAGGTCTCAGGCAAGTAAAGTATTCCCTGTTGCAAATAAGACTGCCGCCCTTCCTTATCACTCCAAGCATGACCCGTGGATACCAGTCGCAAATCCACATTCCAAAATGAACGGCAGTAGTAATGCAATCGTCGCCGGACTGTAGCAAACGGAGTTCCACTCAATGGGCGCAGATGATCCTGATCGAGGCGACCCGACCCGAAATGGCGAATAAAAAATGCCCCTAGGGACGAAGTCGTCCCAGAAGCACTCATGGTGCTCGTCCAGCGGCGGAAACGCGAGATTCCCATTCGTGCAAATGCTTGGCATTGAGCGTGACGCATTGCTGCCAGGTATCATGCAACTCATTGGTGGGGTCCTGGTCCAGTGAACATTGACACGTACAACCGGCCGCCTGATAGCAGGCCGCCATATTGGCACTGCCACAAGCCGCCCGCAGCGCTGAGCAACGCGGCGTACACACATGGGAAATGCGTAGCATACGATCTTGCTCGGCCTGCAGTTTGCCGTCATCGATATTTTTTTGCGTCATGATTCCCCAGGCCATAAGACCACAACCCAGCACAAAAACCGCCGCGACTCCCAGACGAAACAACCCAAGATGGGATCCAAACAGAGGTTTTTGTGCGGATGCAGCCGCGGCTGGTATGCTCTTGGAAAAAGTCAGTAATCCGCTTTGACCATTTTTTTTCTGCAACCGGTCACAGGCATCGACACATTCCCCGCAATCAATACATACATCGTGAGGTTGAATGCGATTTGGCTGAATATGTACCGGGCACACCGTGGAGCAATAATGACATTTCGTACAGGCGCTCGCTCGCGGAGCTTCATACACAATGTGCAAGGCGTCACTGGTCTGAAACAAGCGTTGGCCCATGCGATAAAAACACGCATAGTCACAAAAAAAATGTCGGATTACGGCGATATCGATGAACACCAGTAACACCGTAAAAGCCAGCATGATTGCCATATTGGCTTGACGGGGGTGCGTTCCCAAAATAAAACCCCACACCTCTCCGGGGGAATAAAACAGGGAAAATACCGTCACGCCCAGTATCAGAGACAGTGCAAACAGACGAAAACCCAGAAAAAACCAATTATTCAGACGATTTTTATGGGGGGCCACCACCATCCCCTCTCCATCGACCCGCACATCAGCCCGTTTACCCAACCATTGAAAGGTCAAGGCATCGGCCCATTCCGTCAACAGGTTCTGGGGACAGGCCCAACCGCACCACAAGGATCCGACGGTAACATAGGTCAACAATGGCGCGGCCAACAGTGCCAAAGCCAACCCCGCCAAGAACAGGAAATTATCCCACCAGACCACATGTCCAAAAATAACGAAACTGGCGGAGGCCAGATCGAGACGAAACACTCCCAGCGCTGGGATGGCACACATCAGTCCCAGCATGAGCACCTGAACGATTCTTCGCTTGTAATGATAGGGTTTCATAGCCAAAACATTTTAGGGCAGTTTCCCCATTTCCGACAGCCCCCCCTGTCACTCTGGAAAAATCTCCCTCATTGAAGGCACCACGCTCATCATGACGCTTGCATTACAGCAAAGAATCAGTCATCCTGACGCATCCTGATCCCTTGTGACACGGTGACGACGATATGTTCCCATCCTTTAATGTTCCCTTTGCTGTTTTTGCCATTCTGGCGCTAAACATTACCGTATTCGCCATCGCGTTACAGATGAATTTGCTGATCATCGACTCTGACACCGCCAAAGTCATCGCTTGGGCCTGCGCTGTGGGAATGTGGCACATGGCCTGGCGTTTCCGCCATCCCCGCCATTGATATCCTAGAGTTCCCTTTTATGAACACACCATCTCCACTGCCCGACAAAACCCATCTTCAGGAAGGGTTGGACCATATCCATCAAGCCTTGGAACAGGGTCACATTGCCACAGGCGCCGCCAAAGGACTGCTATTCAGCCTGACAGAAACCTTGGGAGTGCTTTTGGGGGACCCTGCGCTCCCCGATCAGATGCGAGATGGCTACGAGGGGTTACTCGAAACCGCACGAGAACTTTACCAACACCTGCACACCCCACGCTCCCCTTGAAATCACGGCTTTTCAAAGCCTGGCACATGTCCTGTTGCCACATGCTGCCGGGCCGAGTCGCAATGCTGGGTCTGATCATCAAAAAAAATGTCGGCACCGAAGGCATTCAATACCGGCCCCTTGGCTACCCCCCCCAAGAATACCGCCTCATCGATCCGCACTCCCCAAGCACGCAGTGTATGAACCACGCGTTTATGGGTAGGGGCATTACGCGCCGTGACCAAGGCCGTGCGAATGGGAGCGCGCTGGGGATCACTGTCACGTTGTAGCCGGTGAAGGGCTTCGAGAAAAGGACGGAACGGACCGCTGGCCAAGGGCGTATTGGCATTGGAACGTTCATGCTCAATGAAAGCGTCCAAGCCCTGGGTCTTGTAGATTCGCTCCGCTTCATCGGAAAACACCACGGCATCTCCATCAAAGGCAATGCGCAACTGTTCCGAAGACTGGTCTCCCAATGCCGAGGGTAAAATTGTCGCTGCTGCAATTCCGGCATCCAGCGCCAAACGCACATCCCCCGCATCCGCCGATAAGAACAAATGGACACCTAGGGCTTGTGCATATTTCCATGGAGTCTCCCCTCTGGAAAAAACCGCCCGCGTAATATTCAACCCGTGACGTTCGATGGCATTGAAAATACGCAGCCCCGTATCGGCGCTATTTCGCGACAAAAGAATCACTTCCACACCCGCCACGCCTTGGGAATTTTTCAGTGCAAGCAACTTTTTCACCAGAGAAAATGCCACGCCTTCGCCCAAGGGTTCATTTTCATGGTGGATCTGATATGCGCTGTACTCTTCCACACCTTTCGCTTCGAATAGGGCATGACTTTCCCCCAACTCGAACAACGCACGAGAGGAAATCCCCACCACCAGTTTTCCTGCCAAATCTACCGCCATTGTGATCCCTCCGTATGAGTCATGGGGAAGTTACTGCGCCACGCCAGCGAAACCCTGACACCCGCGTCCCCGACATACCAGATAGATCTGCTCTGATTGTTCTTTGAGGATCATCATCCGGTCTCCTGAAATATCGTGGGGAGTATAGGCAATCACCACGCCATCGGTAAAACCAGGGGGCGGCAAAATGATGGCCGGCCGACTAAAATTCCCGCTCTCGATGAGCGCCACGACAGACAATCCCACCGACGACCAGTCCAGATTATAAATCGGCGTTTCCCCTGCCAGCGTTTCCACCTTCCGCGCCATCGCGGCGTAATTTTCCCCACGAACTTTCTTTTGATAGTAAGGGAAAGCCCATCCATTGACCAGCAAACCCAAGAGAATAAACCCGCCGATCCACCGCGCCGGATCAAACCTGGGCCGAACGAACAGTGATCCATGATGCACCAGATAATACGTAGCGAGCAGCGCGACAAATCCATACTCCGGTAACACATAGCGGGCGGCACTCTGGGGAGCAATCCAGTAGGGGAAAAAATTGAGCAGCCCCATGAACAGCAACAGCCGAACCGGAATGGGCCACGGTTGCTGCCGCTGGCTCCATAAGCCCCAACCCACCCACAAAACTCCCGGCAATAACCCCAACAGAATGGTGAAGGGAAACTCCACCAACTTGAACAGATAGCTGGGGACACTGCCTACCGTCAACAGCTTTGACGTCACGTCCTGCATCTGCCAATGCACCTGAATGGCGTCCTGCCGCCCAACCACCGCCAACCATAGCCCCATGGGAAATAACCCAAGGACATACACTCCCCAGTTGCGTGGCTCCAGCAAAAAACGACGATACTCACGCTGCGACAGCAAAACCAGCCAGCACACCCCATAAAACACATAGGCGGTGACCACTTTGGTCAGGTAGGAAGCGAAAATAACCAACAACGACAAGAGCAGCACACTGCGTCGTTCATGTTGTGCCGACCACCACAACAAAAAGACCGCTGTCACCATCAAAAAAGCAAATAAGGGATCGGCATAGGCCAGCCAACCGCGATACAGCAACACATCCGCCGACACCAGATACAACAAGGGAGCCACACGACCAGCGGAGGTCCCGGGCCAGAGAAAGCGCGCCCATAAACCCAGAACTCCTGCCGTCCCCAGTGTTGCTCCGAGGGTCACCAAACGAGCGGCCAACAAGACATGAGGCCATCCCAGCAATTGCGCCAAGGGAATCATCAACCAGTTGTACAGCGGTGGCCGACCACCCACGCCGCCAAAAGACACCACGCTGAGAAACATCTGCCGCTGCCACATTTCCATGGACATGATGGTGTAATTGGCTTCTTCACCCACATACGCATGAAACAGGTTAGGCAGATAGCTCACCAGCACCAGTCCAAGAAACACCCAGTAGTGACGCCTCAACATTCCCATACTCAGTCTCCCAAATAGGCGGCCCGCAATTGCGGACTGGCCAAACATTCCACCGCCTCTCCGGAAAACACGGTTCGTCCCGATTCCAGAACCACCGCCCGTGGACAAAGTTTCAAAGCCCTGCGGGCATTCTGTTCCACTAACAGCAGAGCCACCCCAGTGGCCGTCATTTCTTCTATGACCGCAAACACTTCCTCCACCATCTTTGGCGCCAGCCCCATACTCGGTTCATCCAGCATCAATACCCGAGGGCGCGTCAACAATGCCC
The DNA here is from genome assembly GCA_010435995.1 of Ferrovum sp. Classification (GTDB taxonomy): domain Bacteria; phylum Pseudomonadota; class Gammaproteobacteria; order Burkholderiales; family Ferrovaceae; genus Ferrovum. The sequence continues at coordinate 24,995 of JAAGNR010000011.1, forward strand.
GCCCCAAAGCCAGCAACTGTTGTTCGCCGCCGGACAGCGTCCCTGCCGCTTGGCCGCGTCGTTCGCCCAATCGGGGAAAGCGTTCATACACGGGAGCCAGAGTTTCTCGAGAGGATGTAGTATTCTGCGGCACCCCCATGAGAAGATTTTCTTCAATACTCATACGGGGAAATATGCCTCTTCCTTCAGGCACCAGAGTCAATCCGGCACGCGCCCGTTTCCACGCGGGCACCCCCTGCCAATCGACACCAGCAAAACTCACTTTTCCCGCCGCCGGAGTAACCACCCCGGCCAATGCCTTGAGGGTACTACTCTTGCCCGCGCCATTGGCCCCAATGAGCGCAACTTTTTCTCCCGCATGCAAAATCAAGGACCAATCGCTGACCGCTTCTATGCCGCCGTAGCGCACCGTCAATCCGGCCACCGCCAACAGTACTTCAGCCATGACGCTCTTCAATCGCCGTACCGAGGTAGGCTTCAATCACCCGTGGGTCCCTCTGGATCTCGGCAGGAGTTCCCTGCGCCAGACATTGCCCATAATCCAGCACTGTAATACGGTCACAAAGACCCGCAATCCAGCGCACATCATGTTCGATCACCAACAACGCGATACCCTGTTCGCGGATACGTTGCAAAAGTTGAGCCATGCGCTGTCGCTCCACCCCATTCATCCCCGCCACGGGCTCATCCAACGCCAACAAACGCGGCCGGGTGGCCAGGGCTCGGGCAATTTCCAGACGCCGCTGATCCCCATAGGACAGGGTACTGGCCACGCGCCCACCTTGGCCCGCCAACCCCACCCAGTCGAGCAGTTCCTGCGCCCCTGTGAGAATGGCATGCTCTTCCTGACGGACAGCAGACGGACGCAACCATGCCCCCCACAAACCCGCACGAGTACGCACATGAAAACCTACCATGATATTTTCCAGTACGCTCATCTGGGGAAAGAGGCGAATATTCTGAAAGGTGCGCACCAGACCGGCTGCAGCCACTTGATGAGGTTGCCCCACGGAAAGTGGGCGCCCGGCAAAACGCACCGTACCCTCCTCGGCCACATACAGACCAGTGAGAACATTGAAAAATGTGGATTTCCCTGCGCCATTGGGGCCAATCAGGCCCACAATGGTGTTCTCATAGACCTCCAGGGACACTCCCTGCAACGCTCGAACGCCTCCAAAGCGTTTGCTTACCCCCCGCGCTTCCAGCAAAGGGACGCTCATGACCGATGCCACTCCCGCGCACGAGCCCGCGAAGGCCACACCCCTTCCGGACGCCAGCGCATCAGAAGTACCAGCGCCACGCCAAAAAGAAACAAACGCAGTGTGGAGGGATCGATCCATACTTGTCCCAGCCACCGCTGCTGCCAAACCCCTACAGGACGTAGTAATTCCGGCAAAAAAGCCAACAGCAAGGCACCGCTCACCACTCCCCGAAGATTTCCCATCCCCCCCAGAACCACCATGCACAGAATCATCACCGACTCCTGCAAAGTGAAACTTTCCGGGCTGACGAATCCTTGAAAACCAGCAAACAATCCCCCGGATAGCCCACCAAAACTCGCCCCCATGGCGAAAGCCAGCAACTTCAGTCGACGGGTATCCAGACCCATGCTGGCAGCGGCAATTTCATCTTCGCGGATGGCAGCCCAGGCACGACCCAAACGGGAGTATTCCAGGCGATGGGACAAAATCAACGCCAGGATGACAAACAACAGAAAGAGATAATAGGTCCCCACTAGGGAACCGATCTTAACCCCAGCCAGCGTGTGGGGCCGGGCAAAGGACCAGTCCCCCAAACGCAAGGAGTCGATCATGGTAATCCCTTGGGGACCATTGGTGATATTCACAGGAGCATTGAGATTATTGAGAAAAATGCGAATGATCTCGCCAAACCCCATAGTCACAATGGCCAGATAATCGCCTTTGAGTCCCAGGGTTGGCCAACCCAGAGCAGCGCCAAAACTGGCGGCCACCAAAGCCCCCAAGGGCAATACCACCCACAAGGGCCAGTGAAGATCAAATTGGGGCGAAGCCAAGAGCGCGTAGCAATAAGCGCCCACTCCGAAAAAAGCGATGAAGCCCAGATCCAGTAATCCCGCATAGCCCACTACAATATTCAGCCCAATGGCCAACATGACGGACAGCAAGGCAAAATCCAGAATTCGCACCCAACCACGCCCCAGCCACCACTCTACCGCAAAGGGCAAGATCAGGAGTAACAGGGTTGCGACATACCAGCGCCCTTGACGAAGGGATACCCTGGCAAAGGGCGCAGACGTCATACCTTTTCTGGGGCGTGACGCCCCAACAGGCCCGATGGATGAAAAATCAATACCGCAATCAAGAGAGCAAACGCGAAGACATCTTTATAATTGCTCCCAAAAACATTATGGGTCCAATCCCCCAGATAGCCCGCTCCCAAAGCCTCCAACAACCCCAACACCAAGCCGCCAAGAACGGCGCCCTGAAGATTTCCGATCCCCCCCAGCACTGCCGCCGTAAAGGCTTTGAGTCCGAGCATGAAACCCATGGTGTAATGCCCCACTTGATAATAGGCCCCGACCATCAAACCTGCCACCGCCGCCAACGCGGCACCGATAACAAAGGCCAAAGCGATGCTGCGATCCGTATCTACCCCCAGCAACTGAGCTGCCACAGGATTTTGCGCCGTTGCCCGCATGGCACGGCCCAGACTGGAACGGTGAATGATCCACAGTAAAACCGTCAGCAAAAGCAGCGTACCGCCACCAATGACCCCTTGAATGGCGGTCACCACGATTCCTCCAAAAACCCATGAGTGGGATAAACCAAGATCAGGAAAAGCCAGATAATCCCGCCCCCAGATCAGAGCGGCTCCCTGTTCCAGCGTCATGGACAAGCCGATGGCAGTAATCAGGGGAGCCAATTTGGGGGCCTGACGCAAGGGCCGATAAGCCAGGCGTTCAAGCAATAACCCCACGCCCACACAACCCGCCATGGCCCCTGCCAATGCCAGGGCAACAGCCCCTGGAAGGGGGATTCCCCAATCCAAAAACAGGCGCATCAGAGACAAGGACAACAAAGCCCCGAGCATGACCAGATCGCCATGGGCAAAATTGATCAGTTCCAGAATCCCGTACACTAAGGTATAACCCAAGGCCACCAGAGCATAAATACAGCCCAGCGTCAACCCATTGACCAATTGTTGTAGGAAGGTAGCCATAACAAAGTAGGATGAGATTTTTTCAGCTAGAGCCAATCCCGTCCGTTGATAAATTCCTTGAGCAAACGATCTTCTTCCGTTCCAGTCTGGGGTTGCCAGTCATAACGCCAGCGTACGATGGGCGGCAAAGACATCAAGATGGACTCTGTGCGTCCACCGGATTGCAGACCAAACAAAGTTCCGCGATCATAAACCAGATTAAACTCCACATAACGCCCCCGACGATAGGCTTGAAAATCCCGTTCCCGCTCGCCATAGGACGTGTGCTGACGTCGCTCCACCAAAGGAAGGTAGGCGGGCAGGAAATGGTCGCCTACGGACTTCCACAGTGACATCGCCTGCCCCAAGGGCAACTCATTGAAATCATCAAAAAATATCCCGCCCACGCCGCGTGGTTCCTGACGGTGCTTGAGATAGAAATACTCATCACACCAACTCTTGAAGCGAGAATAATAATCCTCCCCAAAAGGCATGAGCGCATCCCGACAAGTCTGGTGAAAATGACGCGCATCTTCTTCAAAACCGTAATACGGGGTCAAATCCATCCCACCACCGAACCACCAGACCGCTGGCTGATGCTCGGCAAAGGCCGCAAAAAACCGCACATTCATATGAACCGTAGGCGCATAAGGGTTGCGCGGATGCAATACCAGAGATACCCCCATGGCTTCGAAACGACGACCTGCCAATTCGGGTCGATGGGCTGTGGCCGAAGGAGGCAATCCGGCCCCCATGACATGGGAAAAATTCACCCCGCCTCGTTCAAACACCCCCCCTTCCTCTACCACAGCGCTGATGCCTCCCCCCCCTTCGGGGCGAGCCCAAGTATCGCGCCGGAATGGTTTTCCATCCAGTTGTTCCAATGCCGTGACGATGCGGTTTTGCAAATCTACCAGATAGTGCCGCAACTCTACGGAATCGATATCCTGTTGCAGGGAAGAAGGTTCTGCCATAATGAGTTCCATGATTGAAGAAAAAAAACCCAACCTGATCCT
>JAAGNR010000012.1 GCA_010435995.1 Ferrovum sp.
ACCACTTTCACGCGGTTGGGCAATTTTTCGCGAATACGCGCAGATTTGCCCGAACGATCGCGCAGATAATACAGTTTGGCGCGCCGGACATCGCCTCGACGTTTGACTTCGATGCTGGCAATCAGCGGCGACCAGGTTTGAAAAGTCCGTTCCACCCCTTCACCGGAAGACACCTTGCGCACGATAAACGAGGAATTCAGTCCGCGATTGCGTTTGGCAATCACTACGCCTTCAAAGGCCTGAACCCGCTTGCGTTCCCCTTCTACCACAGAAACACTGACCACCACCGTGTCTCCAGGAGAGAATTGAGGAATGGTTTTCGCCAGACGGGCCATTTCTTCCTGTTCCAGTTGCTGAATGATATTCATGTTACGACTCCTCGACCCTTTGGGCCAATTTGAACTCTTCCAAGAGTTTTTGATCATCCCCGGAAAGCGGTTGGCTAGCCAACATATCCGGGCGTTTTTTCCAGGTACAGCCCAAAGACTGCATCCTGCGCCAGCGTTCGATTTCGGCATGATTCCCCGACATCAACACCGGCGGTACTGCCATTCCTGCATATACTTCCGGACGAGTGTACAGGGGCGCTTCGAGCAGGCCTCCCACAAAGGATTCCTGTTGCACCGAATCCTGATTGCCCAAAGTCCCCGGCAATTGCCGAATCACCGCATCCATCAACGCCAGCGCCGGAATTTCCCCGCCCGACAGCACAAAATCTCCCAGGGAGATTTCTTCATCCACTTCGCGGTCAAGCAACCGCTGATCTACCCCTTCGTAGCGTCCCGCCAACAGAATGAGACACTTTCCCTGCGCCAGATCCACCACACGCCCATGGGTCAAGGGCTTACCCTGCGGGCTCAGATATACGACCCGAGGGCATAAACCCAAGGCTTTCTGGCGCGCACGCGCAGCCTGCAAAGCTTGTGTCAGGGGTTGGGCCAGCATCACCATCCCCGGTCCACCTCCGTATGGCCGATCGTCCACCGTACGGTAATTGTCCGTGGCAAATTCTCGCGGATTCCAGCCATGAAACGACCAGATTCCCTGCTCATGGGCACGCCGCGTTACTCCTGCAGCACTGAGAACCGCAAACATTTCCGGAAACAACGTCACCACATCAAAGACGAATCCCATCAGTAGTCTGCTTCCCAATCCACCTGTACCACACCCTGATCCATCAAAATCTGCTGCAATACTGGGACAACAAACGGAATCAGGCGTTCCTGGATACCGTCATGGGCAACCAATACCGGATTGGCTCCCGTTTCCAGCACTTCCTGCACCACCCCGAGGGCCTGCCCGCTGCCATTGACTACCGCCATCCCCACCAAATCCGACCAATAATACTCGCCCGCTTCAAGGGCGGGCAATTCTGTCCGCCGTATGGCGATCTCTTGGCCACGCATCTCATGGGCCTGACCCCGATCATTCACCCCGGAAAGGGAGGCAACCAAGCCCCCCCCTTGTACTTGCCAGGTTTGCAGTTCATAGGGCTGATAATGCCCAGCGATGCCGATCCACCATACGCCATAATTTGCCAGGCCATCCAGTTCAGCACTGTAGGTATGGACTCGAATCCAGCCCTTAATGCCGAAGGGCGCACCAACGCGCCCCATGATGACCCACTCAGACAGCGGCAGTTTGCGCCCCAGCTTGTTTGCCGGCCAGCTTGATCAGCTTTTCGACGGCATCAGAAGGTTGTGCGCCCCGTTCTTGCCAGAATGCCACGCGCGCCAAATCAAGACGCAGGGTATCTGCTCCTTGTTCGCGCAGAGGATTGTAAAACCCCAACCGCTCGATAAAACGACCATCACGACGATTGCGCGAATCCGCTACCACCACATTATAAAAAGGACGGTTTCGTGCACCGCCGCGGGACAACCGAATCACGACCATGATCTTGTTTTCCTGTCATAAAGGCGCAAGGGAACATCCCAAACGCTGAAAAGCCTTTGATTATAAACCAACCCGATACTTTTACACAAGAGGCGATGGACGCCTCATGTTCCTAATTGACGCCGTAGAAACTCATGAAAATGTAACATGCCATCCTCCATGGGAGACTGGTAGGGGCCGCCTTCTTCGCAGCCACGAGCCATCAGGGCTCGGCGCCCACGATCCATACGCTCACAAATTTCATCATCTTCCCGCGCCGTTTCGAAATAGGCCTGTTGCTGCGCCTCGACAAATTCGCGCTCGAACAGAATAATTTCTTCGGGATAGTAAAACTCCACCACATTGGTACAACGCTGGGGGCCATCAGGCCACACGGTGCTGACCACCAGCACATGGGGATACCATTCCACCATAATATTGGGATAAAGCACCATCCAGATGGCACCATTAACCGGTTCACGATCACCGCTATAACGCCGCACCACTTCATGCCAGTGCTGGTATACCGGCGACCCCGCGCGGCGCAGATGATCCTTGAGCCCCACGGTCTGAACACTGTGCCAGGCGCCAAATTCCCAGCGCAGATCATCGCAATTGACAAAGCCGGACAACCCGGGATGGAAGGGCACGACATGGTAATCTTCGAGATATACCTCGATGAAGGTCTTCCAGTTGAAACGATGTTGGAAGGTTTTAACGCTGTCGAGTTGATATCCCGTGAAATCCAGGTCTTGCGCAGCGCGTGACCGCACCAGCTCTTCGCCAACGGGAAAACCGCCCTCAAATAGCAGTCCGTTCCAGCGAGACAAATGCGCCTGCTCCAGGTCCAGGCAGGGCTGCTGGGGAAAATGCGGGGCTCCTGCCAGCTTGCCCGTCAAATCATAGGTCCAGCGGTGCAGGGGACAGACAATATTTTGCGCCTTGCCGCGCCCTTCCAACATGATGGCCTGTCGATGGCGACAGACATTGGACAATAATTCCACCGACTGCCCATTGTTCACCAATACCTGCCCATGATCGCGCCACGGCAAGGAAAAATAATCGCCACCTTCGGGGACCATGAGCTCATGCCCCACATAGTTGGGGCCGAAACGAAAAAGTTTCTCGCGCTCCAACGCCTCGATGGCGGGATCGGCATACCAGCTCAAGGGCAGATGGGGTACCACACTGGAAATTTGCGACATGGATCCTAAAACGCTCATGTCTACACCCTATAAATTGCACAAAGAATGCAGGTTGTATGATGTCAGGATCGCCACAGCGGCCTAACGGACAAGGGGGCAATTATACCCCGATTCCCCACGCAACCACCAGCGTTACGGTAAAATGACTGTTTTCTGGGGCACTAGCCCCGCCTTCGGGACCCATGAACCATGACAGAATCGCTTTCCCCCATCCCTCCTGACAGCTATGAGACCGCCCTCAAGGAGCTGGAAGGACAACTGCAACGACTGGAAACCGGGCAACTGACGCTGGAGGAGGCTCTGGCCACTTATCAACGCGGAGCCATTTTGCTTGGCTACTGCCAGACCCGCCTGACCGATGCCGAGCAACGCATCCGCGTTCTGGAAGGGGAGTCTCTGCAACCCTACAGCCCCACATGACCTCCCTCCCCGAAGCGTTTCGCCATTGGATGCAAGCCGAACAGCATGCCGTGGAGCACCATCTCAGCCTCCATCTTCCGGCCGCTCACTGCGCTCCCTCATTCCTCCACCAGGCCATGCGTCACGCCACCTTGGGCGGCGGCAAACGGATTCGCGCCCTGCTCACCTTGGCTGCAGGAGAACTGGTGCAAGCCCCACGGGCACGTCTGTTGACCGTAGCCGGGAGCATCGAATTGATCCACGCCTACTCTCTGATCCATGATGATTTGCCGTGCATGGATAATGATATTCTGCGTCGCGGCAAACCCACCTGTCATGTCCAGTTTGGCGAAGCCACCGCACTGCTGGCAGGGGATGCCCTGCAATCCCTGGCGTTCCACTGGTTGAGCGAACCTTGGGAAGACCATTGCCGCCCCCGCCAGCTGACCCTGATTCACTTGCTGTCCGTGGCCAGCGGTTCGCGCGGTATGGCGGGTGGGCAGGCTCTTGATCTTGAACATACCGCCACGCCCCCGTCACTGGAAGAACTCGAAGCCATGCATCTGAAAAAAACCGGTGCCCTGATTCGAGCCTCCATTCTCATGGGAGCCGAGTGTGGCGATGGCCCCCTCCCTCCCAAGGAACTCAACCACCTCACGCATTTTGCCAATCTGGTGGGGCTGTTGTTCCAGATTGTCGATGATGTCCTCGACGCCACCATGGACACCTCCACCTTGGGAAAAACCGCAGGTAAAGACGATGCCCATCACAAATCCACCTATGTCACGCTGATGGGTGTCCAGTCGGCACGGAAGCGCGTGACGGAACTGGGGGATGAGGCCCTGACCACCCTGCAGAGCCTTCCCTGGGTAACGACGCGTCTCGAACACTTGACGCGCTACATGGTGGAACGCCATCATTAGATCCTCATGCCCAACTTTCCCTCCCACGCCCTCGAGCACATTCACTCCCCCGCAGACCTGCGCCGCCTTGATCGACGGGCCTTGCCGCAACTGGCCCAAGAATTGCGTCAGTTCATTCTCCACAGCGTAGCGCAGACCGGCGGGCATTTATCCAGCAATCTGGGAACCGTAGAACTCGCCATCGCCTTGCATTTTGTTTTCGATACCCCGCGCGATCGACTGGTATGGGATGTGGGGCACCAAACCTACGCCCATAAAATCCTCACCGGGCGCCGGGAAGCCATGGCGCGACTGCGTATGAAGGATGGACTGTCCGGCTTTCCCAAACGCAGTGAAAGCGAATTTGACGCTTTTGGCACCGCCCACTCCAGCACTTCCATCAGCGCAGCCCTGGGCATGGCCACCGCCTTCCGGCTGGCACAAAAAAACGAACGCGCCATTGCCATCATTGGGGATGGGGCCCTCACTGGGGGCATGGCTTTTGAAGCCATGAACAACGCCAAAAATACCGGAGCCAACCTGATCGTCGTCCTGAATGACAACGATATGTCCATTTCCCATCCGGTGGGGGCGCTCAACCACCATCTGGCGCGCCTGCTTTCCGGACGCTTCTACAATACCATGCGCCGTGGCAGCGAAAAAATGCTGGGGGTGGCCCCCCCCATTCTTGAGTTCGCCAAACGCTGGGAAGAACACATGAAAGGGATGGTCACCCCCCCCTCCACCCTCTTCGAAGAATTCGGTTTCAATTACATTGGCCCCATCGATGGCCACGATCTCGACATTCTGGTCTCTACCCTGACCAATGTCCGCAAGCTCGAAGGGCCGCAGTTTCTCCATGTGGTCACCCGCAAGGGCAAGGGCTATCCTCCGGCAGAAGAGGATCCCATTCTTTACCATGGCGTGACCCCCTTTGATCCCGCCCTTGGAATTCTCCCCAAAACCTCCACTGCCCCTACCTACACTGAAGTTTTTGGTCAATGGCTGTGTGACATGGCAGCGGCAGACCCACGATTGATCGGGATCACCCCCGCCATGTGTGAAGGATCTGGACTGACAGCCTTTTCCCGCGCCTATCCCGAACGATATTTTGATGTGGGCATTGCCGAACAACACGCCCTGACCTTTGCCGCCGGATTGGCCTGTGAAGGCATGAAGCCAGTGGTCGCCATTTACTCCACCTTTCTGCAACGGGCTTACGATCAACTGATTCACGACATCGCCCTGCAAAATCTGCCGGTGGTGTTCGCCATTGACCGGGCAGGGTTGGTGGGCGCAGATGGGGCCACCCACGCTGGGCAATTCGACCTGACCTACCTGCGTACCCTACCCAACCTGACGATCATGACCCCGGCCAATGAAACCGAATGCCGGCAGATGCTGACCACGGCGTTTTCCCTCGACTCGCCCAGCGCGGTGCGCTATCCTCGGGGGCGAGGCCCTGGGGTCCTGCCGGGTCCCGAATTCACCCCGCTGCCCCTCGGTGTGGGGGAAATTCGTCGTCACGGACGCCACATCGCCCTACTGGTCTTCGGGAGCCTGCTGGAACCTGCCCTCGATGCGGGAACACGACTCCAGGCCACGGTAGTCAACATGCGCTTCGTCAAACCCATGGACGAATCCTTGGTCGTAGATCTGGCCCTGAACCATGACCTGATTGTCACCGTAGAAGAAAATTCTGTAGCGGGAGGCGCGGGCAGTGGCGTGGGAGAAGTCTTGGCCCGCCATCACATCAGCGTGCCTTTGCTCATGCTGGGCCTGCCCGACCGCTTCATCGATCAAGGCGAAGTCAGCCAATGGTGGCATGAATTGGGCCTGGATGCCGAGGGCATGACCACGCAAATCCTGGCGCGGTATCATGCCCTTACCTCCGTAGATCGAGCCCATGGCTAAGCACCCACGGAACTCTTGCGGCACTTTTCACTCAGATTCCACTGATCCTCTATATTATTCTTTCACCTGATGCCCCTGCTGGCGGAGCCGCCCATGAATGCCCTCGACCCCATACTGTCCTCCATTCCCGACATCCAGTCCACCCCCGACACCCGCGAGATTGCCATAGACCGAGTCGGAATCAAAGGCATACGCCACCCGGTCAAGGTATCGGACCGTGAATCCAACGGCACGCAACATACCATTGCTTCGTTCAATATGTACGTCCATTTGCCCAAGCATTTCAAAGGCACCCATATGTCGCGTTTTGTGGAAATCCTGAATCGTGAAGAACGGGAAATCTCCGTAGAATCCTTCGGTGCCATTCTGCAGGATATGGTCAAACGGTTGGAAGCCTCTTCTGGGCTGATTGAAATGCATTTCCCGTATTTTGTCAGCAAAGCGGCTCCGGTATCCGGCGTGCGCTCCCTGATCGATTATGAGGTGACTTTCATCGGGGAAATTCGCGACGGACACTTTTCGTTTACCATGAAAGTGCTGGTTCCCGTCACCAGTCTGTGCCCCTGTTCCAAAGAAATTTCAGCCTATGGAGCGCATAATCAGCGGTCCCATGTCACCATCACCGCCCGCCCCAATACCTTCGTCTGGATCGAGGATGTCATCCGCATCGCTGAAGAATCGGCGTCCTGCGAGCTCTTCGGCCTACTCAAGAGAGCCGACGAGAAATGGGTAACGGAACGGGCATACGACAACCCGAAATTTGTGGAAGACATGGTACGGGACATCGCCCGCCGCCTGGATGAAGACCCACGGATCGACGCTTATGTGGTGGAGTCAGAAAACTTCGAATCCATCCACAATCACTCGGCCTATGCTCTGATCGAGCGGATCAAGAACGGGCCCAAGTATCCCGCAGGGTCACTGCCCGGTTGAACACCGGATGTCCTGGGGAGGAATCCACCGCATCGCGGATGAAATAACCGGTACGCTCAAACTGGTAGGCCTCCCCGGATAGCGCTCCGATCAACCCCGGTTCTACCCGTGCCGCCACGACCCGCACCGATTCCGGATTGAGCAGGGGACGATAATCGGCTTCTACCGCAGGATTGGGGGTAAGAAACAACCGCTCATACAAGCGTACTTCCACCTCTGGAGCCTCCGTTGTGGACAACCAGTGAATATTCCCCTTCACCTTGACCGCATCTGCACCTGGTGTCCCGCTGCGTGTCTCGGGGTCGTAGGTGGCATACACCGTGGTGACTTTACCGCTGACGGGATCCGTATCGAACCGAGTACAGGTCACCACATAGGCGTAGCGCAACCGCACGGATTTTCCGGGACTGAGACGAAAAAACCCTTTGGCAGGGACTTCCATGAAATCATCGCGCTCGATCACCAGTTCCCGTGTCAGACGCAGTGAACGCTGGCCCCATTCTGGATGATGGGGATGATTCGGTGCGAGGCATTCTTCACTCCGATCCTCCGGAAAATTTTCCAGAACCAGACGCACCGGATCCAGCACCGCCACACGGCGATGACTGCGCTCATTCAGGTCGGAACGCAGGCAATCCTCCAGCACCCCCAACTCGATGACGCTGTCGGCCTTGGAAATCCCGATGCGTTCGCAGAAAAGACGGATGGCTTCTGGGGTATAACCGCGGCGTCGCAACCCGACCAAAGTGGGCATACGCGGGTCATCCCAACCTCGGACATGGCCCTCCTGAACCAATTCGAGCAGTTTGCGTTTGCTCATCAGGGTATAACTCAGGTTGAGCCGAGAAAATTCATACTGGTGGGGCCGACCGGGCACAGGAGTATTTTCCACCACCCAGTCATAGAGGGGACGATGGTCTTCAAATTCCAACGTACACAGGGAATGGGTAATGCGCTCCTCGGCATCTGATACCGCATGGGCATAATCGTACATGGGATAGATGCACCAGGTGGTTCCCGTACGCCAATGGGGCACATGACGGATGCGATACAGCGCAGGATCGCGCAAATTGAGATTGGGCGAAGCCATATCGATGCGCGCGCGCAACACCAGTTGCCCGTCGCGAAACTCTCCCGCCCGCATCCGCCTGAAAAGATCCAGACTTTCCGAGACAGGACGATTGCGCCAGGGGCTTTCTCGCCCCGGTTCCGTGAGATTCCCGCGATACGCCCGAATCTCCTCCGCCGACAGTTGGTCCACAAAAGCTTTGCCGTCTTCGATAAGCTTTGCGGCATAACCATAGCACCGCTCAAAGTAATCGGACGCGTAATACAGATGGTCTCCCCAATCAAAACCCAACCAGCGCACCGTATCCAAAATGGAGTCGACGAACTCTGTCTCTTCCTTCGCCGGATTGGTGTCATCGAAACGCATGTGACAGACGCCACCAAAATCCCGCGCCAATCCGAAGTTGAGGCAAATGGACTTGGCATGGCCAATATGGAGATAGCCGTTGGGTTCCGGAGGAAATCGGGTGGCCAAACGTCCGCCGGTACGTCCGTGGGCCAAATCGTCGGTCACTAAGTTGCGAATGAAGTTTGTTGCAGGAGAGGGAGTGTTTGTATTCATCCTCCCATGATAGCGGGGACACCCCTCCAGGATCAAGCCATTGACAAAATACCTCTCCCATGAGCAGACTCTCGCCCATGCCTACCTCTGCTACACGCCCCCCCTCTGTGCCCTGGAATGACTTGGAAGAAGGTCACTTCATCGACCTGGATCAGGTGCGTCAAGGGCTCGGTTCCGTTGCTCCACGCGTCGACGTTCTCCCACTGATACAGGTAGATTCCACCAATCAGCGCCTGCTGGAATGGGACACGGTGCCCTCGGGATTTTGTCTCGTAGCCCAAAGCCAAACGGCCGGACGGGGTCGACAGGGTCGTTCATGGCACTCGGATGCCCTGGGTTCCCTGACCTTCTCTCTGAAATGGGCCATCTCCCGACCGCCCTCCCAATGGAGCGGTTTGGCCCTGGCCGTATCCCTGGCCGTGATCCGCGCCTTCACTTTACGCGGGATGGCCCAGGGTATAGGGGTAAAATGGCCCAACGACATTCTGCGCCATGGCAAAAAACTGGGCGGAGTACTGGTGGAAACCGCCCATTCCCCCCTTCGAGACGATCTGGCTGTCATCGGCATTGGCCTCAACCTTCAACCCTCACTCCCGACGGCATCGAATATTTCTCAGCCCATCAGCACGTTGAGTGACCAAGGGATCTCCCTCCCGGAGCGCAGTCTTTTATTGGGCACCTTACTCCATGAACTGGTGCGAATGCTGGATGAATTTTCCCGCGACGGTTTTGCCCCCCTGATCACCGAATGGCACGAGCACTGCGTTCATCTGCATCATCCCATCGAGCTGCACTTCCCTGCCCAACCGACCATCCAGGGAATCTGTGCTGGCCTGACACCTCAAGGGGCACTGATTGTCAAAACCTCTGCCGGCGAACAGGTGTTTCATGGGGGGGAAATTTCCCTGCGCATGGAATCCGTCTGATGGCGCAACTTTATCTCGACATCGGAAACAGCCAGCTCAAGTGGGGAGTCCGCCACCATAAGCAATGGCTCCATCAGGGTCGTCTGGCGTTGCCAGAACTGGGCCAACTGCCAAAACACTGGGCTGCTCTGGGCCCCATTCAAGCCATTCATGGCATTTGTGTCGCCGCCGACTCTGACCGCGAGCAGGTGGAAGCAGCCTGCCATACCCTGAGCCTGAAGCCGGTGTGGCATCGGAGCAAAGCACGTGAAGGCGGAGTGACCAATCATTACGATACTCCTGACCAACTGGGGGCCGACCGCTGGATGGCTCTCCTGGCCGCACGCCAGATGGCTCCTCACGCGGCTCTCGTGGTCATGGCGGGTACGGCCACCACCATCGACAGCCTCGATGACCAGGGACATTTTCTTGGGGGAATGATCCTTCCCGGACTGACCCTCATGGGCCAAAGCTTAACGCAAGGAACCGCTGGGCTACCCAACGCGCACCAGGGGAAATTCCTCCCCACCCCACGCTGTACCGTCGATGCCATCTACAGCGGAATCGTCAGTGCTACCCTGGGAGCCATTCTGCTGGCACGACAAAGATTCTCCCCCGAGAATCCCACCATTCCGATTATTCTCGGCGGGGGACATCGCACCCTCCTCCTTCCCCATTTGCCCTTGCCTGTCAGAGAAGTTCCAGAGTTGGTACTGGAGGGCCTGGCATTGTCCCAGGAAAACCCTATCCCCTGATGCGCTGCAGCAGTGCCGTCGTGGATCGTTGATGCTCGAAGGGAATGGACAACACTCGTCCCCCTCGGGTCAATACGGAATCCGCACCGACGATGGCGCTCACGGGCCAATCCCCACCCTTGACCAATACCTCGGGCTGACATTCCAGAATACGCTGCAAAGGAGTATCTTCCTCAAACCATGTCACGGCAGTCACGGATTCCAAGGCGGCCATCATGGCCAGACGGTCCGCCAGCACATTAATCGGCCGATCGGCTCCCTTGCCCAGACGCCGCACCGAATCATCGGAATTCAGCGCCACCACAAGGGCGGCACCCTGCGCCCTGGCCTGCGCCAGATAGGTCACATGACCACGGTGGAGAATATCAAACACGCCATTGGTGAACACCAATGGTCGCGGCAACTCCCTCAACAGCGTGCTCCACTCCTGAGGTGAAATGATCTTCTGCTCGAACTCCGCTGCAACCCCCATTTACGGGGTCACCGGCAGGCTTGCTCCTGGCAAGGCTTCTTCCACCGGCGCGGGTGGCTGAACAGGAACGGTTTTACTTTCGGGTTGAACAGACTGGACCGGTTCATTGGCTGGTGCCGCATCGGTATACTCGAATACCTTGACGACACGCTTCACCCCCGTGGTGGTGCTTGCCACGGCAGCCGCCGCATCTCCCTCGGATTTGGTCACCAAACCCATGAGATAAACCACTCCGTTATCACTGATGACACTGACTTGCAGAGGAGAAAACTTATTGCCATTATCCGTCAGAAAGCGGGCGTTCACCTTGGTGGTCAGGTAGGCTTCTTCTGCTCGTCGGGTCAGACTGCTGGGGGGACCTATTTTGATTTCATCGACCACCTGACGCACATTCGCCACCTTTCGCGCCATATCTTCCACCACAGTACGAGTGGCCTCATCAGGGACCTGTCCGGTCAACAGCAGGTTGCGATTGAAGCTGGAGGGCTCGACATTGACATCGGAACCATACTTTTTCGAAATGGCATCGGCCACTTGCAACTCAATATCCTTGTCATCGAGTTGCGTCCCGGAAGTCCGTCGGTCCTGCGCCACCAAACCGGTGCCTACCGCCCCCGTCGCGACCAAGGGTACACAACCCTGAATCAGAGGTAACCCAGCCACCATCACCAAAATCGCCCATTGCGTTATCTTCATTCGTCCACTCCCACCAAGATACTATCGATGGCATCACACAAACAATGCAATACCAGTATATGCACTTCCTGTATGCGGGCAGTACTTTGCGCATTCACCGACAGATGGACATCACTGCCTGTCAATAAATCAGCGAGTTTGCCACCGCCCTTTCCGGTCAAGGCAATCACCACCATGTCACGATCATGGGCCGCTTTGACCGCTGCCACTACATTCGGCGACTCGCCGCTGGTGGAAATGGCCAAAAGAATATCGCGCGCCTGACCCAGCGCCTGCACCTGCTTGGAAAATATCAACTCATACTGATAGTCGTTGGCAATGGAAGTCAGCGTGGAAGAATCCGTAGTCAGCGCAATCGCTGCCAGCGGCGGACGTTCTACCTCAAAGCGATTGAGCAATTCGGCGGCAAAATGCTGGGCATCTGCAGCCGACCCCCCGTTGCCACACACCAGTATCTTGCCTTCCGCCAGCAGACACTGCACCATCCGTTCCCCTGCCATGGCAATGGGAGCGGCCAGTTCCTGGGCGAGACTCGTCTTCAGTTGGGCACTTTCGTAGAAGTGCCGAGTAATGCGTGCGATCAGATCCATGGCGCGATTGTAAGCCATAACGCCCCTTACGGGGAGGGTAAATTTTCGTTCCGGAGTTGCAGCGCACGCTCGTAGAGCGCATTGCGCGCACCACCGCCCGCCTCCACCATCACTTGTACCGCTTCTTTCACGGGAAGACGCTGTAACAGGGCACGCAACCAACGATCCTGGTCATCGTTCAGGGCCTCCACATCCGGACTGGACCCCGGATCCAGCGCCAGAACAAACTCTCCACGCTGATGATTGGCATCCGCCGTGACCCATTGCACGGCTTCGGCCAAGGTAAGGCGCACCACCGTTTCGAAGCGTTTGGTCAACTCCCGCCCGATGACCACCCTGCGCTCGCCGCCCCACTCCTGCAACAGCGCCTCGAGGGTGGCCTGGATCCGGTGGGGCGCTTCATAGAACACAAGAGCAAAGGGCTCATGCCGCAGTGCCCGCAACTCTTTCTGGCGCTCCCCATTTTTGGCGGAGAGAAATCCGTAAAAACAAAAACGCGGACAGGACAACCCGGCCACAGACAATAGGGCCGTCACCGCACTGGGTCCGGGAATGGGCACCACCTTCCCGCCTTGACGCAAAATCTCATCCACCAGACGCGCCCCAGGGTCACTGACCGCTGGTGTACCCGCATCACTGATGAGGGCGATATCCAACCCTGCCTGCAATTTTTCCACCAATAACAGCGCTTGTTTGCGTTCATTGTGCTGATGCAGAGAAAGCGTTGGTGCCATGATGCCGTAACGGTCAAGCAAGGGACGGGATGTTCGAGTATCTTCGGCGGCAATGAGATCCACCTGCTGCAATACGGTCACTGCACGGGCCGTCATATCATCCAGATGACCAATGGGCGTGGCCACCACAAACAGCGTACCCGTTAAAACAGGGGAATCATGATCCACATGACTGCTCACCGAGTACCTTCGTGAATCATCGGGGTAGGGCGGGAGAAGACCGAGCTGCCAACTTTCTGCAAACTCAGGGGTTGATTCTGGTGGCGCGCAACTATGGTTGCCGTTTTGGCGAAATTGACCTGATTGCGCAAGATCTCACTACCCTCGTATTTGTGGAAGTTCGCTGGCGGCGCCAGGCTTCTCCCCATTCACTGCTGGAAACGATTCACCCACACAAACAGCGACGCCTCTGGTGGACAGCCCAAAACTTTCTGGCCCAGTACCCGCACCCTCCCCCCTGCCGTTTCGACATTATCCTGGTGACCGGAACCCAGTGTCAGAACCTCGCATGGTACCCTGCAGTCGTGCTCGAGCCGTGCTGAGCCAATGGCTCAATCCCGAAAATTATTGAACTGCACCGGTACTTCCAACTCACTGCTGCGAATCAGGGCCATGGCGTCCTGCAAGGTATCGCGCTTGGCACCACTCACGCGCACGGTATCCCCCTGCAAACTGCCCTGCACCTTGAGCTTGCTGTCTTTGAGAATCTTGACGATCTTTTTGCCCAACTCGGTTTCCACACCGACCTTGACGGTCACCACCTGCTTCACCTTCCCCCCGCCAATGGTCTCTTCCTTACCAAAATCCAAGGTCCGAATGTCAATGTTGCGCTTGACCAGCTTAAGTCGCAGAACTTCCTTGACCTGTTCCAGCTTGAAGGGATCATCGGCAAATACGGTCAATACATAATCGTTCAGTTCCACCCGCGCATCCGACCCCTTGAAGTCGAAACGCGTCCCCACCTCGCGGTTTACCTGCTCCACCGCGTTGCGAACTTCCTGTTTATCTACTTCGGAGACGATATCAAAGGAGGGCATAGTAAACCTCAGCGTGAACGGTTCAGGCGCGCGGCAATACGCAAACGCAGGGCATTGAGTCGGATAAACCCGGCGGCATCCGCCTGATGATACGCCCCACCGTCGTCTTCAAAAGTGGCAATGGTCGGATCAAATAGTGAATCCTCGCGGGAATCCCGACCTACCACCATCACTGTTCCTTTGTACAGTTTGAGCCGCACCCAGCCATTCACCGTCTGCTGGGTATGATCGATGAGAGCCTGCAGAGCACGCCGTTCCGGGCTCCACCAATAACCGTTGTAGATCATGGCGGCATAACGGGGCATGAGGTCATCCTTGAGATGCGCCACTTCCCGATCCAGAGTCAACGACTCGATGGCTCGATGGGCCTTGAGCAGCAACGTCCCCCCAGGAGTTTCATAACAACCACGGGATTTCATGCCAACGAACCGGTTTTCCACCAGATCCAAACGACCAATACCGTGCAAACCGCCGATGCGATTGAGTTCTGCCAACATTTGCGCGGGAGACAAAGGCTTTCCATCCAACGCCACCGCATCGCCTCGGTCAAAGGTGAGTTCCAGGTATTGGGCTTGATCCGGAGCTTTCTCGGGTGCCACGGTCCAGCGCCACATATCGTCCTCTGGCTCCCGTGAAGGATCTTCAAGGACTTTGCCCTCATAGGAAATATGCAACAGATTGGCATCCATACTGTACGGACTGCCCCCGGTCTTATGTTTCATTTCCACCGGAATCCCATGGGATTCGGCATAGGCCAATAACTTTTCCCGGGAGGTCAAATCCCATTCGCGCCACGGTGCAATGACCTTGATATTGGGTTCGAGGGCATAGTAGCCCAATTCAAAACGCACCTGGTCATTACCCTTGCCCGTTGCCCCGTGGGATACCGCATCGGCCCCGGTTTCCCGGGCAATTTCAATTTGTCGCTTGGCAATCAGGGGACGAGCGATGCTGGTTCCCAACAGATATTCGCCCTCGTAAATGGTATTGGCGCGGAACATGGGAAACACGAAATCGCGCACGAATTCCTCGCGCAAATCATCGATATAGATTTGCCGAATGCCCAGCTGCTCAGCTTTACGCCGCGCCGGCTCAAGCTCCTCTCCCTGACCAATATCGGCAGTAAAGGTCACTACCTCGCACTGATAGGTGTCCTGCAACCACTTCAGGATCACGGAAGTATCCAGTCCACCGGAATACGCCAACACCACCTTCTTAATATCACTCACCGTATCATTCCTCTTCAATTCTTATAGCACGCGTCTGTTCAGGTTGTCTCCAAACGCCCCAACAGCAGATATTCCATCAAGGCTTTCTGCACATGCAGACGATTTTCGGCTTCATCCCACACGACACTCTGGGCACCTTCCAACACTCCTGCAGACACTTCCTCGCCCCGATGGGCGGGCAAACAATGCATGAAAACCGCAGCCGAATCGGCCTCTGCCATCATTTCCTCATCCACCTGAAAATCCGCAAACACTTCCCGCCGTACTTCGCTCTCTGCTTCGTACCCCATGCTGGTCCATACGTCGGTGGTGACCAGATGAGCGCCTCGAACAGCCTCCATGGGATCGGCGAAAACGCTCAAATGGGCCAACTCTTCCGACGAAGCTGCGCTCGTATCCAAGGCATACCCTTCCGGAGTAGAAACATGCAGCTGGAACCCGAAAAGTGCTGCCGCCTGCAACCAGGTCGCACACATATTGTTGCCGTCGCCCACCCAGGCCACCACTTTTCCGGCCAAAGCTCCACGATGTTCCAGAAAAGTAAAAATATCTGCCATGATCTGGCAGGGATGATATTGATTGGTCAAGCCATTGATCACCGGCACCCGCGAATGCACCGCAAAGCGCTCGATGATGGATTGATCAAAGGTGCGAATCATCACAACATCCACCATGCGCGACACCACTCGCGCCACGTCTTCAATGGGCTCACCTCGCCCCAACTGGGTTTCCCCGGTGGTCAAATTGATGGCTGACCCGCCCAGTTGATGTATCCCCGCCTCAAAGGAAACACGCGTCCGGGTGCTATGTTTTTCAAATACCATGGCCAACATGCGATCCTTGAGAGGATGATAGATGGTGTAGGATTTGAAGAGTGACTTGAGATGGCGGGTACGACGAAAGAGATACTCGAACTCCTCCTGACTGAAATCCTTGAATTGCAGAAAATGCTTCATGTCACCCCTCCAAGAACTGCTTGATGAGAGGAATGAGCCGCGCCAGAATCTCCTCGGTTTCCCCATCCTGAAGAATCAATGGAGGCAGGAGACGAACCACTTTGTCTGACGTGACATTGATCAACAAGTCCTTTTCCAGCGCCAATTTCACCAAGTCGCCACAGGGACGATCAAGTTCAATCCCCAGCATCAACCCCTGCCCCCGAATATCGACTACGCCCGTTACTCCGGAGAGTCCGGCACGCAACCCCTGTATCAGTCTCAGTCCCTGGTGCCGAGCATTGTCAAGCAGGCCCTCCTCCGTCATGATATCGAGGGTCGCCAAGGCTGCAGCACAAACCAGCGGACCACCACCAAAAGTGGTGCCATGATTGCCCGGCTTAAATACCTGAGCCGCTGCACCGCGCGCCAAGCAAGCTCCGATGGGAACGCCTGAACCCAGTCCCTTGGCCAGAATCAATACATCGGGGCAGACTCCCGCCTGCTCCGTGGCAAACCACGTCCCCGTACGCCCCATACCCGTCTGGACTTCATCGACCATATACAACCATTGCCGTTCCTGGCAGAGCTGAAAGAGGGCTTGTTGATAGACTTGGTCTGCCACATGAATGCCCCCTTCCCCCTGAATCGGTTCCAGCAATACTGCCACCACCTGGGGATTCCGTTCAGCCACGGCCTGAACAGCGGCCATATCGTTGTAAGGTACCCGCACAAACCCCGTGACCAGCGGTTCAAATCCGGCTTGTGCCTTGCGGCTACCCGTGGCGGACAAGGTGGCAATGGTTCGCCCGTGCCATGCTTTTTCCATGACGATGATGGTGGGAACCTCAATGCCACGCTGATGCCCATAGAGCCGTGCCAACTTGATGGCCGCCTCATTGGCTTCAGCCCCGGAATTACAGAAGAAGGCGCCATCCATACCAGACAACTGACATAAACGTTCTGCCAATTGCTCCTGCCGCCGTATCTGGTAGATATTGGACGTATGAATCAGTTGACCAGCTTGATCAGCAATCGCCTTCACCAACTTGGGGTGAGCATGTCCCAACCCATTGACGGCAATCCCGGATAAGGCATCAAGATAACAACGACCATTCTCTCCCCATAACCAGGCGCCTTTTCCATGGGTAAACGCCAAAGGTAAGCGAGCGTAAGTATTCAACAATGAACTCATGCAAACTCCCGATCAAAGGGGAAAAACAAAAACGGCGACGATATCGCTACCGCCGCCGCAGACTCTTTACCAGGGCGACTATACGCCCGGCAATCCGTGCGAAGTCAGGCGTTCATCCCCTTAATGGCGGCAGACAAACGGCTTTTGGTTCGGGACGCCGCATTCTTGTGGATGATTTTTTTGTCGGCAATGCGATCAATGGTAGAAGTCGCTGCCTGAAAAACGCTCTGGGCGGCAACTTTGTCGCCAGCCAGTACAGCCTTGCGCACCTTCTTGATTGCGGTACGCAATGAGGAACGCAAAGACATATTATGGGACCGTTGAGCCTGAGCTTGACGGGCGCGCTTTTCAGCTTGAGCGGAATTTGCCATCTTGTACTTACCTCTTTAGCACAGGAACAGGGGAACTCCCCGACCTCCGTGCAACAATAGATTGATTAAAACCCGTGATTGTAGCCTTTGACAACCGAAAGAGCAAGCCATAATTCTTTCGAAAACGGTCATCCATTGAAAAATCTTCGCCATTAAGCTATAGTCAAGAATCGGTCTAATAGTAGGAGGGATTCAACATGGCTTCGGCAGTTCCGGATCGCACGCAATTGGTAGAACAGTTGCGTGCTCACGATATCATCCCTACCCATCAACGACTGGTCATCGCCCAAGCATTGTTTGCCCGACGCCAGCATGTCTCAGCCGATCAACTGCTGGGGCAGGTCAATCTGACCCATGCCGAAGTTTCCAAGGCAACCATCTACAACACCCTCAACCTGTTTGAAGAAAAAGGGTTGGTGCGACGCATCATCGTCGATCCAGAACGTATTTTTTACGACACTTTTGTCGACTCCCACCCCCACCTGTTTGATGTGGAGGCGGGCGAATTATCCGACATCGAAGCTCCGGACCTGCGCGTGGTCGGCCTCCCTCCCCTGCCCCACGGAATGCGTCAGGAGGGTCTAGACATTGTCATTCGCGTGCGTAACATCTCCGCCTCTGTGTGACCAAAATCCCGCCTGAACCACGTATCGCTCTGGTGACGGGGGCCGGGCGTCGATTGGGGCGGGCCATTGCTCTGGGTTTGGCGCAGCACGGTTGGTCCATTTGCGTTCACTACCATCGTTCACAGCCGGATGCTTTGGAAACCGTCGCAGAAATTCGCTCTCTGGGAGGCCAGGCTATTTCTCTCCAGGCAGACTTGAGCATCTCGGAACAAACCCGCGCCCTGATCCCTCAATGCATGGCGCAACTGGGAATACCTCATTGTTTGATCAACAGCGCCTCCCTGTTTGAGTACGATGATGCACTCACGTTTCGCCCGGATCTGCTGGAACGCCACATGGCTATTCACGTGACAGCCCCCATGATCCTGGGTGCCGCCTTGTACCAGGCTCATACCACGGCCCCCGCCGGCACCATGAGGGGTGGGTGCATCATCAACATGCTCGACCAGAAATTGTACAACCTCAACCCGGATTACCTTTCCTACACCCTGTCCAAAGCAGCTTTGAACACCGCGACCCAACTGCAAGCGTTATCCTTTGCACCACATTTGCGCGTGGTGGGATTGGCCCCCGGAATTACGTTGCCGTCCGGTCCGCAAACTGAAGCAGAGTATCGGGACGCGCACCGCCAAACCCCCTTGGGACATGCTTCTTTTCCCGTCGATATTGTCCATGCCGTATGCTATCTGGCCACGGCAGAGGCCGTTACAGGAACCACGCTGGTGGTGGACGGAGGCCAGCATTTGCAGCCTTCCCTCCGGGATGTGATGTTTACAGCGGCGGACGTCAACCGTTAACCCGTCCGCTGTCTTTTAACGGTTCGAGGCCCGGGTTTTTGTTCAACCCAACGCTTTGGGCAACGGAAATACCACGCGTTCCGGCGTACCTGACAGCTCTTCCACGGCCACCGCCCCCAACTGCTGCAAGCGGGTCACCACTTCCCGCACCAAAACCGCGGGTGCCGATGCTCCTGCCGTCACACCAACACGACGCTTCCCCTCCAGCCACTGTGGCTGTAAATCTCCGGCCCGATCCACCATATAAGCATCGATACCCCGATTCAGGGCCACTTCCCGCAGGCGATTGGAATTGGAACTGGTGGGCGAACCCACCACAATCACCAGATCGGCGACATGGGTCAACGCTTTGACGGCATCCTGGCGGTTCTGGGTGGCATAACAGATATCATCCTTGCGCGGACCCTGAATGGCCGGAAAATGGGACCGCAAAGCCTCGATAACCCGCTGAGCATCGTCTACGGACAGCGTGGTCTGGGTAACATAAGCCAAACGCTCGGGATTTTTGACTTGCAGTAGCGCCACATCCTGCGGCGTCTCCACCAGATAAATATGATCCGGCGCCTGTCCCAGCGTACCTTCCACTTCCGGATGCCCACGGTGACCGATCATAACGATTTCCTGCCCGGCCGCATGCAGGCGCGACACCTCCGTATGTACCTTGGTCACCAGAGGGCAGGTAGCATCGAATACATGCAGCCCCCGTGCATCAGCCTCGGCGCGTACCGCCATGGAAACTCCGTGAGCACTGAAAATTACCGTAGCCCCAGCGGGTACCTGATGGAGCTCCTCTACGAACACCGCGCCCTGACGACGCAGGTTTTCCACCACGAAGCGGTTATGCACTACCTCATGGCGCACAAAAATAGGCGGACCGAAGCATTGCAACGCCCGCTCGACAATTTCTATGGCGCGATCCACCCCCGCACAAAAGCCTCGGGGATTGGCCAGTACCACCGTAAAACCAGAAGGCGTATCGTCTGCCATGATGCTTACCCTTGACCAGATTCAGCGCTTTCGCGCCGGGAAAAAATGTTATCCCAAAGCAGCAGCACTACCCCCACGGTAATGGCAGAGTCTGCCCCATTGAAGGCAGGCCAATAATGCTGGCCCACATGCCATTGCACAAAATCCGTCACTTCCCCTACGGTCAGACGATCCACCAGATTCCCCACAGCGCCCCCCATGATCAGGGCCAATCCCGCACAAAACAGCCGTTCCCCAGCATGGCGCCACAACAAAACCGAAAGGGTAACCACCGCGACCAGCGCAATGGTGCTGAAAAACCCTTTTTGCCACCCTCCGGACTGGGCCAAAAAGTTGAAAGCCGCTCCGGGATTGTAAAACAGCACCCAGTTGAAGTAGTCATTGACGCGCACGCTTTCTCCTTGCATCAGATGCGCGCGTACCCAGACCTTGCTCCCCTGGTCGACGACCACAATCACCAAGGCCCGTAACCATCCCCACGCCAGACTACGCATGAACCCGGCCCTCGCCATCACCAAACAGATTGCTCACACACCGGTCACACAACTCAGGATGCTCCTCACTCTGCCCCACTGCGGGACGGTAGTGCCAACAACGCGCACATTTCGGGGACTGACTCACCGTCACCGCCAACCCCACGGTCCATCCCTCTTCTCCCTCAGCGCCTGGAACTTCCAGCGTCAAGGTGGAAGCTGGCCACTCTGAAATAGCAGAGCGGACCACGCGGGCTTGCGAGGTGATAAAAATAAATCGCAAATCATCCTGCAGTTCCTGCAACGCATCCCATGCCGCCCCTTGGGCATAAAGCGTGATTTCCCCCTGCAAGGATGACCCCAATGCCCCGGCCGCACGCAAAGGCTCCAACTGTTTGCGGACCAGATCGCGCAGAACACGCCAACGGGTCCACTGCGCCAGGAGCAGAGCTTCGTTCTCTGGCAGCGGTAGAGTGTGCCACTGCTCTAAAAACACGGATGACGCCTGTTCCACCGGTTGATTCTGGAGTGTGGCCCAGACTTCTTCCGCAGTGAATGACAAAACAGGCGCCAGCCACCGGGTCAACGCCTGGGTGATGTGCCAGAGGGTACTCTGCGCTGCCCGTCGGGGGGAGGAACCAGACCCTGCGGTATACAGACGATCCTTCAGAATATCGAGGTAGAACGCGCCCAGATCTTCAGAACAAAAGGAGAGCAAGCGCTGAGTCACCAGATGGAACTCGTAGCGTTCATACCCCGCCTGAACCTGCGCATCCACCTGACGGGTCAAAGCCAGGGCATACCGATCAATGGACAACCATTGCGTCGGCGGCAACGCATCCCGCTGCGGATCAAAATCCGCCAGATTGGCCAACAGAAAACGCAAGGTATTGCGTAACCGGCGATAGCCTTCCACCACTCGGTCCAGAATTTCCTTGGACAGACACAGTTCGCCAGAATAATCTGTACTGGCCACCCAGAGACGCAGATTGTCCGCTCCCAGATCTTTCATCACCGCCTGGGGTGCCACCACATTGCCCAGGGATTTGCTCATCTTCCGGCCCTGTCCATCCACGACAAAACCATGGGTCAACAATGCCCGATAAGGCGCGCGACCATCCAGAGCACATCCGGTCAGCAACGAAGATTGAAACCATCCTCGATGTTGATCCGAGCCTTCGAGATACAAGTCCGCAGGATAGGCCAACTCTGGACGTTGACGCAGTACCGCCTGATGGGTGGAACCGGAATCAAACCAGACATCCAGAGTATCCGTCAATGCCCGATAGTCCTGTGCGTCTTCTTCCCCCAACCAGTCAGACACCGGCGTACCAAACCAGGCTTCGATGCCCTGCACCGCCACAGCCTGAGCCACGCGCTCAGCAAGTTGCGCCGTATCCGGATGCAATGCTCCGGTCTGGCGATGGATAAAAAAGGGCAAGGGAACTCCCCAGGCCCGTTGACGGGATACACACCAATCGGGACGATTGTCGATCATGGCGCTCAGACGCGCGCGCCCCCAGGCCGGATAAAAACGGGTTTGAGCCACGGCTTCACGGCTTTGCTGACGCAAAGAAGAGTGCCCTTCCTCGGCACTGTCCATGACGATGAACCATTGAGGCGTGGCCCGAAAGATGATGGGCTTTTTATGACGCCAGCAATGGGGGTAACTGTGGATCAGAGGCGCATGGGCCAGCAAGTGTCCCCGTTCGCGCAACGCTTCCACCAGTACCGGATTGGCTGCCCACACCTTGAGTCCGCCCACAATGGGAAGATCGGCCTGAAACACGCCATGATCGTCCACGCCATGATCTACCGGCAAGTGATAGCGCAATCCCACCTGATAATCGTCCACCCCATGGGCCGGTGCCGTGTGTACCAGACCCGTCCCCGCTTCTACAGTGACATGATTCCCGCAAATGATGGGGACTTCGCGATCATAGAGGGGATGTTGCAGGGATAGGCCTTCCAGTTCCGCTCCCGTCACCGGACCCCAGGTATGCTGTGCGTCCAAACCGTAACGGGCCAGACAGGCCACACTCAACTCCTGCTGCAGAAGCAATAACCCTCGCGCCGTCTGAACCAACACATAAGACAGCTCCGGATGCACCGCCACCGCACGGTTGGCGGGCAAAGTCCATGGGGTCGTCGTCCAGATGACCGCGTATGCTGCACCTTCGATGGAAGTTGCGCCGAACCGCTGAGCCAAGTCTGGCATAACCGTGACGGGAAAAGCCACATCGATGGCCGGAGATTCTCGGTCTTCATACTCCACTTCAGCTTCTGCCAACGCAGAGGCACAATCCAAACACCAATTGACCGGTTTAAGGCCCTGCTGCAGTCGTCCCTGTTGCCATATGCGCACCAGCGTTCGCAAGATGCCCGACTCAGTTTCAGGATCCATGGTCAAATAGGGTCGATCCCAGTCCCCCATGACACCCAGGCGCATGAAATCAGCCTTTTGGCGCTCCACCTGTGTCGCCGCGTAGGCCCGACACAACTCGCGGAAACGCGCGGGCGGCAGATGCCGACCATGGGCTTTTTCCACCTGAAGTTCGATGGGCAACCCATGACAATCCCAACCGGGCACATAGGGTGCATCGAACCCAGCCAAGGTCCGGCTCTTGACGATGATGTCCTTGAGAATCTTGTTGACCGCATGACCAATGTGAATATCCCCGTTGGCGTAGGGCGGACCATCGTGCAACACGAATTTTGGCCGCCCCGCCGTGTGCTGGCGCAATTGGCGATAGCGTTGCTGCTTGTGCCATGCCTCCAGCCACACGGGTTCGCGCCGCGCCAAATCGGCCCGCATGGGAAAGGAAGTTTCTGGCAAATTGAGGGTACTTTTATAATCCGTCATGATCCCATCCTGAATCGTTAGCGGACAAACCAGGCCCGGGCCTGTGCCGCATCCTGTTTCATCTGGATCACCAAGTCATCCAGATGGTCAAAGCGTGCTTCATCACGCAGCTTATGCAAAAACCGCACTTCCACCCGAGCCCCATAGATATCACGGGAAAAATCGAACAGATGAACCTCCAGGATCACGGAGTTTCCTGTGTCCACCGTTGGCCGCACCCCGAGACTGGCCACGCCGGGTAGGGGATGAGGGGCCAACCCACAAACCTCCACGACAAAAATACCGGCCAGAGGCGGAATATGGCGCAACGGCAAATTTAGTGTAGGAAACCCCAATTGCCGTCCCAATTGCCGTCCATAAGCAACCCGGCCCACCACTGAAAAATGGCGGCCTAACAGAGTCGCTGCCCGCGTCAACTCACCGGCAGCCAAACTGGTACGAATCGCACTGCTGGAAATGCGCTCACCCATTTCACACACACTGTCCAAGGCTGCGCATTCAAAACCCAGAGTCTGCCCCATGTCCTGAAGCAGTGAAACATCGCCGGTCCGGCGCGCACCAAAGCGAAAGTCATCGCCGACCAGCACCCAGCGTGCGACGACACTTTCCACAATGACACGACGAATGAAATCCTCCGCCGGCAAGGAGGCCAATGCCCGGTTAAAGCGCAACACACGCACTTGATCGATGCCCGCACGCGTGATCCAGCCATATTTCTGACACAAGTTGGTCAATCGGGGAGGCGCTTGCAAAGGCGCAAAAAACTCGCGCGGATAGGGCTCGAAAGTCAAAACCACCGGAACCAGACCGCGCTCCGCAGACTCTTTCACCAGGCGCTGCAACATGGCTTGGTGACCCCGATGCACACCATCGAAATTCCCCAGCGTCAGCGCAGTCCCCACCGTACCGTGGGGCAATTTATCAAGGGAGATTCGCTTCATCACCGCACCAAAAGAGGCAATTTTAGCATAAAGTAACGGACATCCTTGCCCTCACCAAACCCGCATAACCGCCACCTACCGAGCAGGAGGTCCGTTTGAGTTTTTCGGCATCATCGAGAGATTTCCTGACCTGGACAGAAGGGCGTTGGGTCGTGCTTGATCACCTGCCGGATGGCGATTCCTTGCGCTTCATCCCACACGACCCACAAGCACTGTCTCACCGATTCACCCGACTGCGTTGGGGCAAGGACGATACCTGCAGCGTTCGCCTGATGGGCATCGATGCCCCGGAAATTCATTATCGGGTACGCGGCCACCGCCTGTGGCGCCAACCGCCTCCGTGGGGGGAACAGGCGGGCGCAGCCCTGCTCTCCTTCCTGGGATTCCCCCAGATCAGCCGCACCCGTGAGGGACGAATCGTGGCAGCCTCACCCCCTGCGTGCAATGGGGCCATGGCCATTCAGCGGGTGGACCGGTATGGGAGGGCTCTGGCACTGGCTTTTCGCGGCGACCATGGAGTCACGCACGCGCCTTCCTCACCGCTCCCGCATCTGTGGTGGACCAGCGCCAACCATCATCTTCTGACTGAGGGATGGGTGTACCCCCTCATCCACGACGACTTTCCCAAACCCTGGCGCCCCATCGTCATGACCGCAACCGCCACTGCCCGGACCTTGGGCTTGCCCCTGTGGGCGAACGATCATACCCATCGCGGTTTTCCTCTGGATGAGGAATTCGAAAGTCACAGAATAATAGAAGAGAAACATCTGATCTGGCCCTTCTTATTTCGCCGACTGGTACGAGTGTGGGCGGACCGACCCAGCCATTCCCCAACAGACTGGATCCAGAAATTAGACCGTGCCGTAGGCCCCGTAACCCTGTCTTCCAGCGCGTGCGTCGTTCCCTTTGGAGCGTTGCTATCCTACCAACGCCAACAGTTGCAACTGTTAGTTCCTCCGGAAGAAATCGTGCTGCCGCGCTGATCACTGCACAATGAGAGTTGTAAACTGGGGGAAATATTGGATATAATGGGCGGCTTGTTGTGGCCAAGTAGCTCAGTCGGTAGAGCAGAGGACTGAAAATCCTTGTGTCGGTGGTTCGATTCCGCCCTTGGCCACCAATATCAAAACCTCAACCACTCTCCGTTGGGGTTTTTTCTTGTCTGCCTGCGCCAGCTCCCGCGGGTTCGCGGGGGTTTGTGCGTACGCCTGTGGACTGTGCTCCCAAGACCAACGGATGCACCCTGGCCACATTTTCCTCTCTCCTGCCCCATTCTCTCTCCGACCTGACTCCCCACACGCGGCACGAAGTCCACAAAGGCCACGATACGCACGGATGTAAATCAATGAGTTACGCGTTGACGAATCAAGCGGGTTTTGTTGTTGTGGTGGGTCAAAATTAATGGCCAACAGTGGGTCAAATCTGTTGGCCATTAACAATCGGCTATGTTGCGATGGCCGCCCCATCCGTACTCACTCATATGCCCCCACATTTCCGCCTCCTTCCCAAAGTTACAGTTTCACGCGGCGCAAGCGCAACACATTGGTAATCACCGACACCGAACTGAAACTCATCGCCGCCGCGCGTTCAGTTAATGCGACAGAACCGTGCGGGGTGCCTCTGTACACAGCAAGATGGTGATTCCAGCTTTCTCGCTATTAGCCTGCCGCGTGTCGCGTGGCATCCTGTTTCTATGAAAACATAAATTGTGCTATTCAAAACGATACGCTATACTCAAGTCTGTGTTCAACCCGCCACAAGGAGCCGACCATGGAAGCAGTAGCCGAGCATGAAGTGACCGCGTCACAAGACCGTGGCGCCCTGGCCAAGATGGTCATGACTTTGCTGGATCACTGGAAGTTGAGCACCGAGGATCAGGCTGCATTGCT
>JAAGNR010000013.1 GCA_010435995.1 Ferrovum sp.
ACTGATCAGCCCATCGATCTGATTGCCGCAAGGGCAGGTTTTGGCTCGTCGGTGTCGATGCGCCAGCAGTTCAGGAATATTTTGCAGATTTCCCCATCACTATACCGCCGCGAGTTTCGGGGGCAGGTCGGCCGATAATACAATTGTTTTCTTTGAAGAAAACTTGTATACCATAACAGAGCAAGAAACGACTACCAAAAACTTTTCAACATAATTGGTTTGCAAACAGAGCCGATCTGGAATTTTTGGACAGATCCCCGAATTCTGACAACCAACAATGATCTGCTGGGAGTAAAGGTGCAGTCCGCAGGCTGGCACATGTTCGGTTTGTTGCAGATTCTTGAGGACGGTGATTTCATGGTTCACCTCGCACAATCTGCTCCGCGTTCGTCATTTAGCCCCTCCCTGTTGTCCATCACTCACTCTCGCGAGTGACGGCCCAACCCATCTTTCCGCCTGACCTGCGCGAAACCCCCTATCTTCTGAAAGCTTCCGTACGGCACTGAAGCTGACTTCAACAACACATAAACATTGACAACTGGTTTTCAATGGTGGAAACTGGTTGTCGTTATGTAAGCAGGGTAGCCTTCAAACAGGCGGCTACAAAATTCAACAGGTCATGAAGGAATCCCCTATGGCAATCGAGCCCAATCCCGAGGCTGTCATCTTGACCGAAATTATGCTCGCGGTTTTCCGCGTGAATGGTCGTCTTCTGGAGAAAGGTGATCAACTGGTCGAACCCCTCAATCTCACCAGTGCCCGCTGGCAAGTGCTGGGTGCCGTGGCGCTCGCCGAAAAACCCCTCTCTGCGCCGCAGATTGCCGAAGCGATGGGCATCACCCGGCAGGGGGCGCAGAAACAACTTAACAAACTGGAGGAGGACGGCTTCTTCGAGCAGAGCCTCAACCCACGTCATCAGCGCTCGCCCCTTTACGCCCTGACCGAACTGGGTAACTGCACCTTTGCCAAGGTGATGACATTGGAGGCGATCTGGGCTAATGGTCTTGTTGCTGGCCTTTCCCTGCAAGATCTCAGGAAGACACTACAAACCTTGAACTCCATCTATGAACGGCTCGATTTCCCTGTTCCGAGGAAAGGGGGCCGATCATGAAATATGTTGTCCACGCCATCGCTGGTACCACAGTGATACTCATCATTGCCAGTTTCTGGATATCTACTCTGGTCTCGGAGATGTTTCTGGACTATTCCGCCGTGACGGCAGTCAAACACGCCATTGTCTATGGCCTACTTCTGCTGGTGCCGTTCATGGCCGCCACCGGCGGCTCAGGCTTCGCGCTTGGCAAAATGCGCAAAGGATATCTCCTTGACCAGAAGAAGAAGCGCATGGCAATCATCGGCACCAACGGCTTGCTCGTGATGATTCCAGCGGCGATCTTTCTCAACGGTAAGGCCGCTGTCGGTGAGTTCGACAAATTGTTCTATGCAGTACAGGCAGTGGAACTGATCGTCGGTGTCGTGCAACTCACGCTCATGGGCATGAATTTCCGCGACGGGCTCAGGCTGGCTGGCCGGTTACATTCGCGAGCCGATGAATAATTGGGTTTCAGATTAGGAGAGGTTTGTGAAAAAGACCACAAAATTGTTGCACCTCATTGGCCTCGTCATGTTTTTTGGAGGCATTCTGCCATCCATCGTTATGAACTCAGTCGTTGGAACAAACGCCGACGCGGTGCTCATCTATCATCAGCGGCTGTTTGTGTCGGCGATCACTTGGGCGCTCACGATTCCCGGCATGTGGATTCAGATCGTTGCAGGTTGTCTGACAGCGCTCGCAGGAAAGTACCGTCCACTTGAACACCGATGGCTCATCGCCAAGTTCGTGCTTGCCGTCTTGATCCTCATAAACGGCACCTTTGTCCTCGCTCCGTTGGTCAGTCAAGTGACCAGCATCGCCGAGCAAAGCGCATTACAGGGACATCTTCTGCCGACTTATATGCCGCTCAAAAAACAGGAAGATATGTATGGGATAGCCAACTTTCTAATGCTAGTGATCGCTTTTATTCTCGCAATTTATAGACCGAGTTTCAGGCGCGCACAACAAGGTGCTCATGCGGACCGGCCATAAATCAGGCTGGTCTTTGCCTACCAATCGCGCAATAAAACCCGCTTGATTCGTCAGCGAGTAACTCGTTGATTCAAAACTGTTGTACAAAAATGTCTTGCGGACTTCGTGCAGTGTTCGGGGGATCGAGTTGGAGAGAGAATAGGGAAATGGGAGAGAAATATGACCAGATAGCGCCCGCTGGGCGTAAAGGGGCAGTCCGCAGGCTTCCGCAGAAACCCCCGCGAATACGCGGGAACTGGCGCGATCAGGCAAGAAAAAAGGCCAACGGAGAACCGTTGACCTTTATAAATTGGTGGTGGGGCTGCAACCCGCTACAAACCACAGCAACTCAACCGGTTAGGTTCTGTGCAAGGTGGTGCAGAACACTGCGGAATCATAATGTTACTGCCACAAACCGCACTGGTTTTTGTATGAAATTGGCACCCGCCAAGTAGTTCCGCTCGACCATCAATTCGATTCCCCGTTTGCGCAACCGACCCACGTCCGCATTTCAGTGCCAGTGGCAATCCTGGCCATTTGTTTTCTATT
Organism: Ferrovum sp.; assembly: GCA_010435995.1. Classification (GTDB taxonomy): domain Bacteria; phylum Pseudomonadota; class Gammaproteobacteria; order Burkholderiales; family Ferrovaceae; genus Ferrovum. The sequence continues at coordinate 2,615 of JAAGNR010000013.1, forward strand.
GTTGTTTCGTTGCTCGGTCAGTCTGACGCTTAGTGGTTGGGTGCTTGCAGGTATATCCTCATCAAAATGCGTCTTACAACGCAATAAAAGACGACGATTGACATAGTATTATGATATGCATAGACTGCTCGAAACAATATCGATAGACTGAACAGAGCCAAAGGTAGATGTCCAGCACCCAACTTTCAGATATGACCCAGACGCAACGAGACCGCTTGGCGTTCATCGAGTTGCGGATGCGTTTTCTTGGCGAGATTCGCCGTCAGGACTTGGTCACACGGTTTGGCATTCAGGCAGCTGCGGCGACCCGCGACATCGGCCAGTACAAGAATATTGCACCCCGCAATCTTGATTACGACACCAAGGGCAAAGTATATGTCCGGAGCGATTGGTTCCGCCCGGTATTCGAGTTTTCGGCTGAACGTGTGCTTACATGGTTGTCGCATGGATTTGGCGATGGCGAACCTCTGCGACTCAGGTCGTTAGTTCCCTGTGAAAGCCCAGGCCTGTTGAGCAAGCCGGACCTCGAAATTCTTTCCGTGCTTACACGTGCCATCCATAAGAAGTGTGCGGTCGAAATCTCTTACCGGGCATTGTCCAGCGGACTGACAACTCGAGAGATCGTTCCGTTTGCGTTGGCTGACGATGGCTTGCGCTGGCATGTCCGGGCTTACGACCGACGGAGTGGCGAATTCCGGGATTTTGTGCTGACGCGAATCGCGGATGCCCGTCTGGTGACGGTCCGCCCTGAAGAACGCGAAATGTCCGATCAGGACATCCAGTGGAACCGGATCGCCGAGATTGAACTGGTACCCCATCCCGCCAATGTGCAGCACCCCGACACTATCGAAGCCGAGTACGCTATGGAAAACGGCGTGCTGCGGATGCGCGTGCGCGCGGCGATGGCAGGTTATCTGATGCGCCGCTGGAATGTGGACTGCACCGAAGATCACAGTCTTAAGGGATCTGAATTCCGCCTGTGGCTGAGGAACCGGCAGGCACTGTACGGTGTGACCAATCTTATTTTTGCCCCGGGTTACGTATCTCAGGAGAAAGCGTAACTATGCTTAAATTGGAAGAGATCGAGAAGAACGCCGCCATCTCGGGCATCGAGCCCGGGCAGGTGGTGCGCGTCGTCACGACGGAGCCCGTTGGGGACAATGCCCTCACCGTTTACTACAAGACGTCTGACGGC
>JAAGNR010000014.1 GCA_010435995.1 Ferrovum sp.
GCATGCGACAGGTAGTGCAGTGTCCCTGACCTTATCCATTCATTTCTGAATGTCTTTTGCCGGTTAGTGACTTACGCCGGCGGTTCTCCGCTGTTTTTTCATCTGAGGCTCGTGTGAACCCTCCCGGGTTCCCTTTACCTGTCGCTTCGCCCTCGAGGATTCGTACATTGACCACCCCCATGTTGTTTGAACACTTAAATCTGGACCCCCGCCTGCTCAGCGCTGTTACCGAAGCCGGCTATACCGTACCCACGCCTGTGCAGGCTCAGGCCATTCCGGCCTTGCTGACGGGCTCCGACCTGATGGTCACCTCACGCACCGGATCAGGCAAAACTGCCGCCTTCATGTTGCCGGCCCTGCATCGTCTGGCCACCCGCCCCTTGAGCGGGAAAGGCCCACGCCTGCTGATCCTTTCCCCCACCCGCGAATTGGCCAGCCAAATCACCGAAGCCGCCAAAATCTACGGCAAAAACCTGAAACAGGTTCGCACCGTGACCTTGCTGGGAGGAACCCCCTATCCGGTGCAGAACCGCAATCTGGCTCGCCCCTATGACATTTTAGTGGCAACGCCGGGACGTTTGCTCGACCAGATGGACAGTCGGCGGGTCGATTTATCCCAAGTTGAAATGTTGGTCCTGGATGAAGCCGATCGCATGCTCGACATGGGATTCATCGACGATGTCAAACGCATCGCCAGCGCCACCCCGATCACCCGTCAAACACTGATGTTTTCTGCCACCTTCGACAAACCCATTGCGCGTTTGGCTGAAACCCTCCTGCGGGAACCCGTACGCATCGAGGCCACTTCCCTCAAAGCCGCCCATGAAAACATCGATCAGCGCCTCCACTACGTGGACAATCTGGCCCACAAGAATCGTCTGCTGGCCCATCTGCTGGCCGATGTCGATCTCAACCAGGCCATTATTTTCACCGCCACCAAACGCGATGCCGATCTGCTGGCCGATGACCTGAGCGGACAGGGCCACTCTGCGGCCGCACTCCACGGTGACATGCATCAAGGTGCCCGTAACCGCACCCTGGACGGCTTGCGCCATGGACGTTTGCGCGTTCTGGTAGCCACCGATGTCGCTGCGCGCGGCATCGATGTTCCCGGCATCAGTCATGTCATCAACTATGACTTGCCCAAAGTGGCGGAGGACTACGTCCACCGGATAGGCCGTACCGGCCGTGCCGGTAACAAGGGAATCGCCATTTCCCTGGCCAGCAGTCGCGATTTGCAGCAACTGCAGCGCATTGAACGTTTCACCGGAAAATCCATCGATGTTCATACCATCGCCGGATTCGAACCGCGCATGCCGATTCGCCCGCCCTCACGGTCTGCCGCCCGCCCTGGTCCCTCCGGTGGTAAGGGTCGTAGTAACCCGGCGCAGGATCGACCCCAGCACCGCGAGGCCCATACCCCTTGGTCGGAGCAGCGTCAAACCAAGGCGCCCATTCGCAAACGGGCTGGCTAAAACTCTCTAAAGGTGGTTCATGTCTGACTTGGTGCGCAGACTGAAGGGCTTGTGGGTACTGGCGCTATTGACCACCTGGTTGGCCTTGGTCCAGTTACCCCTGTTTGACGAGGATGAAGGGGAGTACGGAGAAGTCGCTGTGGAAATGGCTCACAGCGGCGACTTTGTTACACCCACCCTGAACGGCCAACCTTTTTTTGAAAAACCCATCCTGGCTTTTTGGCTCGAGGCCCCGTTGGTCAAGGTCCTCGGTGTCCATGCCTGGGTTTTCCGTTTTCCTTCACTGCTGGCTTGTCTGCTCTGGATGCTCGTTCTGGGTCGCTTTGCTCGCCAACACTGGGGGCCTGAGGCCGGTGCACTGGCCACCCTGCTCTGCGCCACCTCTCTGGGCGTCACGGTATCGGCCCACGCCGCGGCAATGGACGGCGTTCTCTGTCTCCTCATCACCCTGGCTCAACTGGACATCTATCTGGCCTGGAAAACCCAGGACCCCTGGGCTGAACGGCGTACCTGGCTGTGGATGGCTCTGGGGTTTCTGGCCAAGGGGCCAGTGGCCGTGGTGGTCCCCGCACTCACCAGTTTCTTGTTCTACGGATTCCAGAAAGAATGGAGACGCTGGTTTCGGAGCGCCTTCAATGGCTGGGGATGGCTCATTTTTTGTGCGCTGGCCTTGCCCTGGTATGTCCTTCAATACCGCTTGATGGGGGCCCGCTTCATCGATTACTTTTTGTGGCGGGAAAACCTCGGACGTCTCACCGGCACCTTGCAAGGGCACAGGGGAAGCATTCTGTATTACCTGCCTGTACTGCTGGTGATTGCCTGGCCGCACACCCCTTTGTTATTGAAATCCCTGGGAGAAGGCTGGCGCGATCGCGCCACTCCCCTGACCCAGTTCCTGTTGCTTTGGTTTGTCACGGTTTTCATCCTGTTTTCCCTGGCGCACACTAAATTGCCACATTATCTGCTGATCGGATTACCCCCACTTTTCCTGCTCATGGCCCAATACCGCCATTCCCTCAAACATTCCTTGAGCCTCTGGCTCCCGTGGCTCATCATGCCCGCTCTGGTCGTCAGTTTACCCTTCGTGGTCCAGTATCAGGCTCAGTCCACCGCCAATCCTTACCTGCGCGCCCTGTTTCTGCAGGGTCCGGACATTTTTACCGGCGGGTGGTGGGCAAGCGTGGCTAGCCTAGTGATGCTCTGCGTCCTTCTGGGATTCGTGATCCTTCGGGTACGCCCGATACCCACCGATCTTTCTACGCGTAGCCTGGCTCTTGGGGTCACCGGCGTGATGAGTACCCTGATGCTGACCACGGTGTTCATGCCGGTGGCCGCCCGTCTGCAACAAACCCCGGTGCGCGTTCTGGCCCAGTGGGCCCGTCATCACCCGGTACCCATCGTTGCAGACGATCGGATGCCCAGTTTTGCCGTGTACAGTGGCAAAGCCACCATCAACCGACCGGCCCATGCCGGAGACTGGGTTTTTATCCGGGCAGACCACCTTTCCGAACTCCCCCCCTATGTCGTCCTGCACGCCATGGGAGGTCTCTATCTGGTTCAAATCCTACCCCAATGACTCCTCCGCTCTTCTCTTCTCGAACGCTTTGGCGTTGGACCTTCCCCCTGGTGTGTCTGGGACTGGCCGTCGAAGTCGCGCTAACCTGCACCAACTTGCCCCTATTCGAGGTATTGCATCGGCTTTTCTCTTTCCTGCCCCCCTTGATGTGGACCCACTGGACGGCGCTGGGAGACTCTGCGTTGCTCCCTCTGATTCTGTTTCCCTGGTGGCGACGCCGCCCGGATTTATTGTGGGCTGCCCTGTTGGCATCCTTGCTGGCCTTCCTCTTTTCCCATGGCTTGAAGCATTGGATAGATGCGCCGCGCCCCCCCGCTGTTTTAACGGTGACGGTTATTGGCCCCCGCCTGTTGCATGGGTCCTTCCCCTCGGGACATACCACCGCCATCTTCACCCTGGTTGCCCTTCTCATCCATGGTCTCCCACTCCGTGCATCAGGTATGCGCTGGACTCTGATTCTCATGGGATTGGCCGTGGGTGCCTCCCGTATTGCCCTCGGAGTACACTGGCCCCTGGATGTGCTGGTGGGGGCAGCCGGGGGATGGCTCTGCGCCCTCGCCGGACTGGCTTGGGCACAACGCTGGACCTGGGGCACGAACCAAGGGCGCTGGCTACCGTTATTGGTGTTGCTCATGCTCGCAGCCTTTGCCCTGTTCCGAAGGTCCGAGGGTTTGCCGGGCGTCTTTTGGTCTGAAAAAGCATTTGCATTGACCATGCTGATCCTCGGAGGGCGTGCAGGATTCCAAGCCTCGTCCTCTCCAGAAAAAACCCTGGACTAATCAGGGTATACTTCGGTACCTTACGGGCCGTGGGTCGCCCTGATTCAAAGAAGGAATTCAACGCATGACGGTTTCTCTTCATCCCCTGCAACACCTCTTCGATAACAACCGCCTTTGGGTGGACTCCATGCTGGCTGAGGACCCTGACTTTTTCAAGGCACTGGCCACCCAACAGGCACCTGAATATCTGTGGATCGGTTGTTCCGACTCCCGTGTCCCGGCCAATCAGATCACCGGACTGGCCCCCGGAGAAGTCTTCGTCCACCGTAATGTGGCCAATGTCGTGGTGCACAGCGACCTCAATTCCCTGTCGGTGCTGCAGTTTGCCGTGGACCAACTGAAGGTACGTCATATCATGGTGGTGGGCCACTATGGCTGCTCGGGCGTACGTGCAGCCCTCACCGGAATACGGGTCGGGATTGCCGACAACTGGTTACGGCACGTCCGGGATGTGCATGAAAAGCACGGGGCCCTCATCGAACAGTGCCCTGCTGACCTGCGTTATGACCGCCTGTGCGAATTGAATGCCATGGAACAGGCCCTCACTGTCTGCCAGACCACCGTGGTCCAGGATGCCTGGGAACGCCAGCAACCCGTCACCGTTCATGCCTGGGTTTATGGGTTGGACAATGGTCAACTGCACGACCTTGGCTTTACCGTTTCCTCTCCCCAAGACGTGCGAATCCGCTACGCCGCCACCCTGCAACTCATCTCGGCACGGATCAGAAGCGCTGACAGCGTGGACAATACCAAGTAGAGCGTTGTCCCTGACGAATCTGGACGATGGGGGTTGCACAGCGCGCACAGGGTTGTCCCGTACGACCATAAACCTGATGTTGATGCTGAAAATATCCGCCTTCCCCCAGAGCCCCCACAAAATCACGCAGGGTACTTCCCCCCGCCTGAATGGCCTGTTCCAGAACCTGACGCACCGCTTGTGCCAGACGATGGTAGCGCTCCAGGCCAATCCGTCCCGCTGCGCGACGCGGGTCGATGCCGGCCAAAAAGAGACTTTCGCAGGCATAGATATTGCCAGCACCCACCACCAGCCGCCCCTCCAGCAACAGGGGTTTGATGGCGCCCTTCAGGCCGCGCGTGACGCGATAAAACCAGGCCCCATCAAACCCAGCTTCCAGAGGTTCCAGTCCCATCCTGGAAAAACAGGGGTGGGTCTGCCAGAAAGGCGCTCCCGAGACTTCGGGGGGACGGGGAACCCAAAGCAGTGCGCCAAACCGGCGGGGATCACGATAGCGCACCAGACTCCCATCCGCGAATAACAGGTCCACATGCTCATGCCGTTGCGCGGGCACCGCCTGGGTCAGGTAGCGCAGGGTGCCGCTCATGCCCAGATGAACGATGAGCGCCCCGTGGCTCATTTCCAGTACCAGATATTTTCCCCGTCGTCGCACCTGCAGAACCTGCTGGGGGTCGGAGCTTGCCAACTCCTGAGGAACGGGATGACGCAGGCGGCTCTCCCGAATCACCGCGCCCACCCAGATTTGACCGGTTACATGGGGGCTGAGCGCCTGACGGGTCACTTCGACTTCAGGCAATTCCGGCATACGTCAAGGCTCAATGGAAAAGGGATTGAAATGGGTGTGGTCATCATAAAAATCTTCCTGTTCCACCCGTTTGAGGAAATTCACCAAAGCATACGTAAGGGGAGTGGCCAGCGCTTCCCAAAACACCTTGATGCCATACTCCAGAATCGCCACCTCGATCAAATCCCGTGTTTCCCATATCCCGTAAAAAGCAATCCCGTAAAAAAGCAGTGAATCCAGACCCTCCCCCACCGCCGTCGAAACGATGGCGCGCATCCACAACCATCGTCCACGGGTCTTCACTTTAAGACGCGCCAGGACATAACTATTGGAAAAACTGCCGCACCAGTAGGCCAGCATGGAACCGGCGGCAATCCGCCAGGTATTGCCGAATACCCCTTCCAGTTGCCCCTGAAAGGTCGCCATGAAAGCATTGTGCGCGGGGGGTAGAGAGACAATCACCCAGGCCATGAGAGCAGCGAAGGCCAGAGCCGTAAATCCCGCCCAAACCACCCGGCGATCCCGTGCATAGCCATAGACCTCGGTGAGAACATCCCCGAAAAAATAGGAAATAGGAAAGAAGAGAACCCCCGCCCCCACGGTGAAAGTCCTGAAACCCGGCACGCTGAGCGTCGTCTGTTTGGCTGCCCCAATCAGGTTGGTACACAGCAGGATGCAAATAAAAGCCGCCATGATCAGATCATAATAGCGGTAGTGTCTCTCCTGTCCCACGGTTGGGACGGTCACGAGGAGCAACTCAGGATCAGTTCCCCGGACCAGTCCGGGGGCGCAAGCGCCCAGGCAGAAAATTCGGGATGCTCATCGCAGGGGGTACGCAGAACGCTTTCCAGGTTGCGGGCCATTGCAAAGTCTCCCTGTTGGGCCTGACGAATTGCCAATTCTGCCAGATAGGTGCGCAAAACATATTTGGGGTTGATGGCGCGCATCCCCTGTGCCCGTACCCATGCGGCACTTTCTTCCCGCGCACATCGTTCCCGATAGGCCCCTACCCATTCAGTCCAGGCAGAGGGGCCTTGAAATTCCTCCTCGTGTTCCAGACGGGCGGGTTCCGCCTGTACTTCATCCTGGGCCAGAAAGCGAAAGAAACGGGTAAAATCCACCTGATTTTGGTGTAGGAGAGCACGCAGGGATTTCACCAGGGACTGGTCTTCCGGCAACGGTTTCCGCCATCCCAATTTGCTGCGAAAACGGTTCAGCAGGGCGTTGGAAAATTGCGAACTGTACCGTCCCAGCACAGTCTGTATGCCTTCCGCATCATTGATCAACGCACTCAACGCACTGCCCAGGGCCGCACAATTCCAGGCTCCGATCCAGGGTTGTTGGTCATAGGCATAACGCCCCTCCTGATCGGAATGATTGACGATGAAATGCGGATCAAAACGGTCCAGAAAAGCAAAGGGTCCATAGTCAAGCGTGAGCCCCAGCAGAGACATGTTATCGGTATTCATGACCCCATGGCAAAATCCCACCGACTGCCAGGCTGCCATGAGGTGAGCGGTGCGTTCCACCACCCCCTCCAATACACTCAATACTGGGTTGGACTGGGCTCTGGCCGAAGGATAATGAAACGTCATCAATAAATCGAGCAATCGCTGCAATTCAGCGGGAAAATCATTCCAGGCCAGGTGTTCCACATGACCGAAACGCAAAAAACTGGGGGCCACTCGTGCCAGAATGGCAGCAGTTTCCCGGGTTTCACGCCAAACAGGCAGAGAGGAAGTCATCAGGGCCAGAGCACGGGTAGTGGGAATTCCCAATCCCGCCATGGCCTCCGACCCCAGATATTCACGCAGGGAAGAACGCAGCACAGCGCGCCCATCTCCACGCCGTGAATAGGGCGTCACACCTGCGCCCTTGAGTTGAATTTCCTGATTTCCAGACGGAACCCGTCCCAGAGTATGGGCTCGTCCATCGCCCAGCAACCCTGCCCACTGACCAAATTGATGTCCGGCATAAGCACTGCACCAAGGCACTTGTGGACCATTTCCAGAGAAGAAGGCACTGGCTTCCGGCGTAGGATTTTCGGGCAAACCCAGTTCCTGCGCCAGCGTTGAATTCCATAATCCCCACTGAGGGTCAGGCAAACCTTCACAGCGCGTTTGGTGAACGAAACCCTCTCCCCAGTCATGCCAAAGGGGGGGTTGAAAAAAATCCCGTGGGGAAAGCGTCGTATCCATACCATGATTCTAACGCGATTTAGACTTAAAATAAACTATCAGGCACCGAAGTGCCCGAACTGAGTGATGGGTCAGAGGATCGGCGCCAGGGTTTTATGGGTTCCATCACAGAAGGGGCTGTTGAAAGACTGGCCACAGCCACAGATGTATAAGGTCTCATCCTGTTCGGCAATGAATTGGCGGGGGCTTTTTCCAGACCCTTCATGGGAACCATTACACAACCCATCGGGGCTCTTTCCACAAACACAGAACCAATATTCCTGACCTTGCTTGACTTGCACTGCGTGAGGCATGATTTTCTCCTATACAATGGTGGGGTTTTCGGAAACTATATTGTACGCATTCGTACTAAATACGCAACCCCCTTTATGCCAACCACTGGTTTTGAATTTCTCCCTACATTGCGCGAATTGGTGCGCACTTATCAGGCTTTTGATGCCTTTTCGAGCGCCCATATCCGAAGGCTGGGGCTGACCTCACCTCAGTTCGATGTCATTGCCACCCTGGGTAACACCCAGGGCATGAGTTGTCGGGATATCGGTCAAAAAACCCTGATGGTCAAGGGAACCCTGACGGGCGTACTCGACCGCCTGGAGCAAAAGGGCCTGATTTCCAGGATTTCCCACCCCACCGACGGACGCAGCACTCTGGTCCGATTGAGCCCTGCTGGCGAAGATCTGTTTGTTCAGGTATTTTCAGCTCATCTGACCCACCTGGAACCCGTCTTCGCTCAGTTGGGCCCGGGGCCCCTGGAGACCCTGCGCCAACATCTCGAACTGTTGCGCCACAGCCTGGAAAAACAGTCTGCTCCGCCCTCTGACTGATCAAGAAGGTTTCAATCGGGCACGGCGTTGGACCTTGGGGTCCACCTGGCGAGGCCGGTAAATTTCCACGCGATCTCCCGGGCGCAACGGGGTGGTCAAACTGCGGACCCGTCCC
>JAAGNR010000015.1 GCA_010435995.1 Ferrovum sp.
AAAGGCCGGAATGATCGCCCTGTGGGCGATAGCGCCGCTTCACCACCCCCTGAACCGCTGCGCGGTTACAGGCGGAGCACTGCGGCGCGTTCTGGTAGATGAGTGCCCTCATACGGGGCAGGCTCTTCGCGGCGACGTGGGATATTCTGAAGTTCAGGTATCGCGCCGCCCAGAGCGGCAAGGCGCTTGGTCGCTTGCACTCGCACAAAGGTCTTCATGGCTTCCCGGAAAATATCTGACAATTGATTTGTTGTTAAAGAAACCCGCCCGAGCCAAAGGAAAATCAGTCTTCTGATGCGTGCATGGTGCCCGGAGAGACCAGGGCAGCATCGACTTTTTCCCGGGTCAGGTCGGGGGCAAACAGGGTAATGAAGTCATAGACGAACTGGCGCAGGTAGCCTCCCGCCCGCAAACCGATGCGGGTCAGACTGGGTTGAAACAGATGGGAGACATCGCGGGCCCGCAAATTCCGGTCTGCTTCTGGGTCAAAAGCCATGGACGCGATGATGCCCACGCCCATCCCCAGTCCGACATAAGTTTTGATGACATCAGCGTCCAAAGCCGTGAGCACCACGGTAGGGTCCAGTCCGTGTTGTTCAAAGGCCTGATTGATGCGTGCCCGCCCAGTAAAAGCATGGTCGTAAGTGATCAGGGGGTAGCGAGCCAGTTCTTCCAGCGTCAGATCGGGAACGGTGAGCAGGGGGTGATCGGGAGGAGCCACCAGAATCCGGTTCCAGCGGTAACAGGGCAAAATCCTCAAATCGGGGAACTGGTCCAGTCCCTCCGTGGCAATGGCCAGGTCGGCACGACCAGCCACTACTTCCTGTGCCACATGGATGGGATTGCCTTGATGCAATACCAGACGCACATCGGGATACCGTTCGGCAAAGCGGGCAATGACCGGAGGCAGCACATACCGCGCTTGGGTATGGGTGGTGGCTATGGTGAGCTGCCCCGACTTCTGGCGGCTGAACTCTTTGCCCGCAGTTTTGAGATTGTTGGCTTCGAGCAGTACCCGACGGGCCAAGGCAAGAATTTCCTGGCCGGCGAGGGTAATGCTCACCACCCGCTTGCCATTGCGCACGAAGATATCCACGCCCAACTCGTCTTCGAGCAAACGGATCTGTTTGCTGACCCCGGGTTGTGAAGTGAACAGGTTCTCTGCCGCTTGGGACACATTCAGGCCGGCATCGGCCACTTCCACCAGATATCTCAACTGCTGGAGTTTCATGGGGTTCTCCTCGGCACGCGCGCAAATCCACACACCGGATTTCTTTATAACGAATAGTTAGACATACCTAACATATTATTACTTAATTTTCTAACTGGTGTCGAGTATGCTGTCGCTCTGTATCCCAATTTCCAAGGTCAATTTCATGAATGGAAGCGTATGAGTGCCATCCTGATCCTGTCCGGGGCGGCCGGTGGGCTGCTGATCGGCATGACAGGTGTCGGCGGCGGTTCTCTCATGACTCCGTTGCTGGTGCTGGGCTTTGGCATTGCTCCCGCCACGGCCATCGGTACCGACCTGATCTACGCTGCGGTCACCAAGGCGGGGGCTGTGGTGTGCCATCATCGCCAGCGTCATGTGGAGTGGCGAACCGCCGGATGGCTGTTGGTGGGAAGTCTTCCGGGGAGTCTGCTGACCCTCTGGGTACTTCGCTCCCTGCCTGCAGGATCCGCCATGGACAGCTGGTTGCGTCACGGGTTGGCGCTGGCTTTGGCCCTCACTGCTCTGGCGTTGTGGCTGCGCAAGTCACGTCCTGTCCAGCCCGATGCTCTGGCACGATCCGTTCTCTGGTCTCCGGCTCTGGGGTTTCTGATTGGTATTCTTGTGACCCTCTCTTCCGTGGGTGGCGGGGCATTAGGGACCGCTCTGCTGCTGGTGCTTTACCCCGAGTTCAGCTTCTCTACGGTGGTGGGGACTGAACTGGCCCACGCCGTGCCCCTGACACTCATCGCCGGACTGGGTCATCTCCAGTTGGGTCATGTGGACGGATCCCTGCTGTTTTCCCTACTGCTCGGTTCCCTGCCAGGTCTCTGGGCGGGGACGCGCCTCCATCGCCTGCTTCCGGAAAAAGTCGCACGCACCTTCCTTTCCCTGCTCCTGCTCGGACTGGCTGTCAGCCTGGGGCGCGGATAAAGCGGTGGGTCTTGACTTCTTTCTCGTCTAGTACCACCCGTTTGTCGGAATGCCGACTCAGTGCGTGGTCGGTGATCGGGAAAAGTTTTCTCGATATCAGCCAAGCATATCTAGGCATATTAAAATATTAGATTTTAATATGCCTAGATATAAGGACTTGACTGGATTCGGTCTGTGCTTTCGCTGATGCGCGAAAAGCCCTGTCTGATTAAATAGTGGCAACGCTAGAGTCTGAGTTACGCCACCTTGTCGCATAATGTAAAAATCGCGCTTGTACGATTTAATTGCATGGTATGATCGGCAAATTCGTTCGTAAATGTCAAAATGGGTAAAATTGCGACAAATGCCGATCGGCTTCTCCTTGGACTCGACCATCAGCAAGCCTATGGTGTTCGCTTTAACGCCCAAGCCAAAGTGCTGGGCAGCTTCATTCTGGTAGAACGCTTCACCCAGCCACCGTGGTCTTCGGCATGATCCGCCACAACCTGCGTCGCGCCCGGAATATCCATGGTCAGGCTCTGAGCATCACACGCCAAGACCGAGAGCGCCTCAACGACCACACAGGTAAGGTCATCTGGCTCACCGGTTTGTCTGGCTCTGGCAAGTCCACCCTGGCCAATGCGCTGGAGCAAGAATTGCACACCCAAGGCAAACGCACCTACCTCCTGGACGGAGATAACATTCGTCAGGGGCTGAATAAGGACCTGGCCTTCACTGATGCCGACCGTGTGGAAAATATTCGGCGCATTGCCGAAGTAGCCAAGCTGATGATGGATGCGGGATTGATCGTCATGACAGCCTTTATTTCGCCCTTCCGTCAAGAGCGCGAAATGGCGCGGCAGCTCATCGGCACAGAAAACTTTATTGAAGTGTTTGTAGACACCCCCCTGGAAGTTTGCGAGCAGAGAGATCCGAAAGGCTTGTACAAGAAAGCGCGAAATGGTGAGATTCCTAACATGACAGGTATCAACAGCCCCTACGAAGCCCCCACAAGCCCCGACATCCGGTTTACCCCGAGCAGTTCTGTGCGGGAGATCTTAGGGTATTTTGATGATTAAGATGAATACTGATAGCAAAGCGTCCAGATCTTGATTATTACGAAATTCTGGAACGGAGCAGTTAGTAATGGGATGTTCTCGGTTTTTTGCCATGTAATAGTGAAAATTTGAAAAATTTTTTGTGTCCTGAGTGAAAACCAAAGAAATCGGTTGATTTTTCGACACACCGTTAAAAGTAAGCATTTATCAATGGGCCCTGTGAGCCCTGAATGGTGTGGTACAATTTTTGGCAAAAAGGATAGGTATAT
>JAAGNR010000016.1 GCA_010435995.1 Ferrovum sp.
TGATTCACGGAGCACGAGCCGTTACCCGGTTTGCAGAAACCAAGGCAAAACCGGACAGTTGGTTGAGGCAACTGATGGGCAGGCGCAACAAAAATGTGGTGGCGGTTGCCTTGGCAAACAAGAATGCCCGGATCGCTTGGGCGATTCTGGCGAAGGGCGGAATATTCCACCCTGATTACACCCCGGCTGCCGTTGTTGCCGGTGCATAATCAGGGCGGTCGAGTACACCCGGTATCAACGAACGAGTAAAGGAGTGACACCACCGATTGCACAGGCAATCATGAAATGATGGCGAGACAGGTCAGACCGTGAGTGGCAAAACCTGCAGAGGTCCACAGTGCGTGAAGCACGCTATAGTGATCAGGAGCTACTCAGCGTATTCCATCAGGGATAGAAGCCTTGTGCTTCACAGAAAATCCGGATGTATGGCTGCAATCTTTACCTTCTCAAAATCATTAATTGAAAGCTTGGCAAAAAAGTGGGCGTCATCCTCCATCAGTAAGATGCGCATGCTAGTCACCTTTCCCCCGTTTGGCAGACCAACGCTTATGCAACGTATCATAAATAACTGGCATGACGAGGAGAACTAGGGGTAGCTGGACGATCAACCCAGAAATGATTGCTATGGCAAGGGGTTGTTGCATTTGAGACCCTTGGCCGATGGCAAAAGCAAGGGGTAATAGCGTCAGAATAGCTGCCATGGTTGTCATCGCGATCGGACGCATGCGATTTTTTCCCGCCGCAATCAGTGCGTCTTTCCTATCCATACCCTGCGCGATGCTCTGGTACTCGGAAAAATAGAAGATAGCCACTTCGGTAACGATACCGACGATCATAGTCATGCCCATCATGGCGGAAATATTAAGTTCCACACCAGTGATCCAGAGTCCTATAAACATTGCCGATATCGACATCAGAGGGATCACCATGATGGATGCCGCGATCCGGAAACGTTCGTACAGAAAAAGAAGGAGTAGAAACACCAGAGCCACCGCAGCAATAAATACCTGAATCAATCCCTTGAAAGCAATTTGTTGCTGTTTGTATAAGCCACCCAACTCATAATACGCATCTGTCGGGAGGAGGTTCGGTTTATCCACCACTTGACGTATATCTCCAATGGTAGACCCCATATCTCGCCCACTAATGCGTGCCGTTACCGCAATCATACGCTTTAGGTTTTCCCGGTTGATCTCTGGCTGTCCGCTCACCGTAGTTATGTCAGCGATCCGGCCAAGGGGGAGAAAATGTCCGTCAGGTGCCCGCAGCATCAAGTTTCCGATATCCGATTGCGTCCTATGGACAGAATCCGGCACCCAAACCCTGATCCCAATCATTTTTACGTTGTTTTGGATCTGGGTGGCCACGATTCCAGCCATGTAGTCATTGAGCATGGCGGTGACGCTGCCCGGATCAAGCCCTTCAAGCGCGGCTTTTTCCCGATCAACATGGATTTCAAGCGCATCACCAGCAGGATTGATCCCGTTTTTCACGTCAACGACGCCAGGAATGTGTCCAATCAACGGCGCTATTTTCTTGGCAGCTGCTTCCAACGCGGCCTGATCATCGGAATAAATTTTGATCTCAATCGGCTCAGGCACAGAAGTCAAATCGCCAATCATGTCTTCCATGAGCTGAGCAAATTCGACATCAAGACCAGGAACCTGGCTCTCGACCTGAGTTCTGATGTCGTCCATGACATCCTCGATGGGTTGCCGGGGCATGGATTTCAACTTGACGAAAAAATCTCCCTGATTTGCCTCCGTAATCCCTCCACCAAGTTGCGCCCCAGTTCTACGCGAATAAGTGTCAACATTCGGATTGGCTTTGATGATCGCTTCGACCTGCTTGAGCAGCCTGTCCGTCTCTGTGAGGGAAGTTCCGGGCTTAGAACGATAATCGAAGGTGAACCCACCTTCATCCATGGAGGGCATGAATCCGGTACCCGTCAGAGTATAGGCAAACCACCCTAATCCAAGTAAAGGTACGATAAGAACCAAAGTCAAAAGGGGACGATGAAGGAATTTCTGAAGCAGAGCGCCGTATCGATCGTGCAACCATGCCGTCGGTCGTCCACCTTCCTCCTGCGAGGCATCCTTTGCCTGAAGAAGATGGTCGGCAAGAATGGGCACAGCAAACCATGTGATCAAAAACGAAATCAAGAGGCTTGCAGCCATCGTCAGAGAAAGCGCTTTGAAGAAGGCGCCAGTCACGCCACTGAGAAATGCGAGAGGGATGAATATCACCAGAGTGGCAGCTGAAGAACCCGCGAGGGGCTTGGTGAATTCGATGGCGGCAGCCATTACTCGTCCATGATGATCCTCAGGGGACTCTCGCAGGCGTCTTACAATGTGTTCCAGCATCACGATGGCATCGTCGATGATCAATCCGACTGCTGCGGCCATGCCGCCAAGGGTCATGATATTGAAGCTCATTCCCAACGCGTACAGGACCACGACGGTCGATGAGAGGACAGCCGGAACCACGATAATGGCAATCAAAGTGATTTTGATATTACGCAGGAAAAGCAGTAGCACCCCTGCTGAGAGCGCAATCCCAATGAGAATGGCATCTCTGACGCTTGCCGCCGAATCCACCACAAGTTGACTCTGGTCGTACCATTTGGAGATCTTTACCCCAGCAGGCATTTTGTAATCGTGCAGCTTGGCATCGATATCATGCGCAATGCGCACGCTGTTCCCGCCAGGCTGCTGATAGACGTTGAGCAGTACCGCATCATGCCCATCCGCATTTACCTTGATCCATTGCGGAACAGTACCGTCGCTCACTTGAGCCACATCCTTGAGTTGCACAAATCCGTCCAGTCCCGACCGAAGGACTGTATTGCGAATATCATCAAGGTTCTCAAGACGGTTATCCGAAATACCCAGATACAGTTTGTAATGGTCCTCGATTCGTCCGACAGCCTTCACGACATTTGACTTATTCAGAACCCCAGCCACATCCGCGAGTGTCATGCCGTATGCCTGCAATTTGTCTGGGTCGACGGTTACGCGATATTCCTCAAGTGCTCCGCCAATGGGTTGGATTCGTGCAACACCTTCAACCGAGGAGAGCAGTGGTGTAAGTTGGTATTGGGCCAAGTCACGAAGGGGCGTCAAGGAAACGGTGTCGGAGGTCATACTGTACGCAATGATCGGAAATACTGTCGGATCCATGCGGCGGGTAAGCATATTGGTTCCCGCAGGCAACGAGGACAAGATCTGTGCAATTTCCGCATTGACTTGCAGCGTCGCAGTAGCCATATCCGTCCCCCATGGGAAATTCACGGATATTTCTGCCGATCCGCGGCTCGTCGTGGAGCGCACATTGATCACGCCAGGCACTCTTCTCACCACTTCTTCGACTGGAATCGTCACTTCAAGTGTCATTTGTTCTGCGGTTCTATCTCCTGCATCGAGGGTCACCTCGACTCGCGGAAAATCAACATGAGGGAAAAGCGTCACCGGCAACTTGAACGCTGAAAATGCGCCCGCTAGGGCAAGCAGGAGCAAAAAGAACAAAATGGAACGTCGGTGCAACTGCATCCATGCGCCAAAATTCATCGATTGCTCTCCCTCAACCTCATGCCATCCTGTAATTCATAGTTACCAAGCACGACGACAGGAAGATGTGGATCGAACTGACCCTGAATCACCGTCATTTCGCCATTTTCTATCGCGTTGACAGTGACACGTCTGGCACGACCTCTATCGTCCTGAAAGAGGTAGGTGCCTTTCTCATCGGTCAATACTGCGGATCTTGGAACGACCCACCCATTGCCGCCCGAAATTTTGATCTCGCCGCGCAGATTCATACCAGGAACGAGACCATAGCTCGTCGCCTTATCGATCGTCACAATCACATCAACCAAGTGAGTTTGTGAATCGATGGTGCCCTGAACTTCACAAACCTCGCCGTGCAGTTTGCGGGATTTGTCGAAGACAGGAGAAAGCAGGACCTTCATGCCTGGTCGAATTCTGACAACATCTTCCGGCTGAACTCCGATTCGTAGGAGCAATGCATCGCGCATAGCAATCTGGAGCACCGTTTTTTCAGCTTGAACGCGATCGCCTGGTGAAGCAAAAATGCCGCTCACAATGGCATCGTATGGCGCTTTTACGTATTCAAGAGCTATTTCGGAGCCCAGTGCCTTCTGGGCTTGAAGGGCGCTTTTCGCATCCGTCAAAGCCTTCTCCGCCACCGCAAGCTGAGCATTTGTCGTCAACTGTTGGGCATTTAACCGCTTTACGCTGTCAAACTGACTTTGCGCCATATGTAGAGCCGAGTCAGCCTGAGTATAACCGCTCGTCACATTCGGATCGGTAGCAAACTCAAATAGCGTCGTACCACGTTTTACGATTTGTCCAGCAGTGACGTTTAATCGGGTAATTTGCCCGGAACGGGGCTGATTGACATTCATGGTGTTGACAGGGTTTGAATAGACTGTGCCATACCCGGATATACTGAATGTCAAGGCCTCCTTATGAGTTATGGGCTCAGTCTTGACCAGCACGCTTTGCTGATCTTCCGCATAGACGGCAACGGAGCACATCAACAAGAACACTCCTATCCGGTTTCTCATTCCGACTCCCTAACTGGTAATTGACCTCCGAGTAACGTAGCCAAGGCAATGCGTTCCTCGAGAATAGATTCTTCGACTGCGTTTCTTTCCACTTTCTTAGAAATTTCGACGTCTTTCAGGATGGAATAGCCCGATAGGTCCATATCTCCTACGTTGTAGGCTGCTTCGGAGCGGCCTGAAATAAGAGCAAGCGTGACAAGTTCATTGTTCAACTGCACCAGTTGTGCCTGCAGTAAATCCTGATCCGGCAAGATCTGTTCGACGTCGCTGTAAGCCTGATTCAACCTGATCTGAAATTCGTCGTGCATACGCTTTCTCGTCGCCTGAGCGACCGCGATATTGCCTTGATTTCTGTTGAAAATAGGAAGGCTCAGACTGAGGGAAAAACCTTGATAATTGATCCCGGTATTGTCTCTGGCTATGACGAAGCCGGCATTGATCGCCGGGAACTGGGAAAGAATGGCCTGCCTCAGGCGCATGTCCTGAGCTTCGTATCCAGCCTGCAATGCCATGAGATCAGGGCGTATCTTGGCAAGGTTGGATAACCTATGTGCAATTTCCTGCTTGTTGAGATCAGAAAAATCCGCATCTCCGACGAGGTTAAGCTGGGTACTCGGAGCAAGCCCAAGTAAGTCATTGAGAGCAAAGCGATCTTTCTCCAGCAATCGCATCGTTTCGTTGATTTGCTTATCGATGGTTTGAAGGGTGTTTTCATCAACGGCGGCGGCGGTTAGGGGCAGGTCTTCCCTAGCCAAGGCGGCTTTATCCCTTGCATAACGCAGTTCTGCAAGATCACGGTTCTCTTTCAGAATACTCAGCAAATTCTTCCTTGAGCATATCCGGGAAAAAAGCAGACGCGACTGCCCAACGACCTGCCATTCTTGCCACAACAATGCCAGATCCGCGTTGCGGCGATCGGACCTGGCTTCCGCATTCCGCAAGGAATGAGTCATGATCGCGCCAAAGTCATAGGTGAGACCCAAATCAAAGGCAGTCACGTTTTGTCCAGCAATCGCATTTTGGGGAAACTGGGGAGAAAATCCAAATTGCGGATCGGGAAGCAGTCCAGCAGAAAACGCCTGGGCTCCGGCAATACCCGTGTCGTCCCGCGCAAGCATCAATGCAGGATTGTTTGCCACCGCAATCATGGCGACTTCTGTCATGTCGAGGCCATCGTTCGGGTCAAACTTGTGGGAGGGGAGTGCGGAGAGCGGTATCTTAGATGAATCAATTTCAAGACGAGATATTTCCGTAGGCCATGATGGCATCAAGGATAGTGGTTGACTCTGATAGGAGGCACAACCTGTTTCCAGCATGGCCACAACCAAAACCAAAAAGATTGAGATAGGTTTCATAGGGTTTTCTTTATTCACTACCGAAGCAATATATCAACTAAAAATTAGATAAGAATTAAGATAACCTGGTAACAAGTTTTAACTTGTCTGCCCCTAACGCCTTTGGACATTCGACAATGTGGCACTGCCTCCGGCAGCAACAAGCGAATGGTGCGCGAAGGCAGCATCCCTGATGGACGCGGCAGTTCGACACCGTTCACCTATGAAAAATGGTAATAGATTCGATAGTTCCCAGTTCAGCACACGACCATGCTCTGCAGTACCATCAGCAGTCATCGATGTCGATTGCCTAGGATCAGCAGAAGCTCTAGCCTCTATACTGTTGGTGCGATGACTTCGCCATATTCATCTTCAAGGTAATATACGACCTTAAACTGACCCTGTCGAATGGAAATCCAGTCATCTTCCACTTCAACCTCATAATCAGCATGGTTGATTAACTGCAGTAAATCAAACCATATTTTCGGATCACTGGGTGCTACTTCTGGGAATTCGGACAGCCTCTCCTGCGCATGCCCTGAGAGCAGGTGGCGAAAATGTTCCCATTTTTCCTGATCTAAAGTGTCGAATTCCTCAATATAGGTCTTAATTACCGTATGGTATTCCTGTCGGGTTACTTGAAAAGTCGGCATATCAAATCCTTGTAGAAGCGCGATTCTGGTGATAGACACCCTATTCTAGGCGGAATTCTTTCCTGCCATGGAATTTTCCATCTATCGTACCAGCCCTCCGTTCCCTGTCGCCACCTCGCCAGACAAACATGGTTAAAGGGGAAACTTGAACTTGTAACCTAATTTCTTGGCAATAACCCATTAACGTTATAGAATCACCTAGCCATTTTAACCAAGGAGATTAGAAAAATGATGAAATTAAAAGAAATAAGCTTGATTTCGGGGTTTGTTTCTGCACTATTGATGAGTCCGGCATTTGCCCAATGGAATTTGACCAACGATCAGTCAAATCTGAATTTTATCAGCATTAAAAAGAATAATATTGCCGAAGTTCATCAATTCAAAAAAATGGCAGGGGAGGTGAGCGATCAAGGAAAAATCCATTTGACAATAGATTTAGCCAGTGTAAACACCAATATCGACATTCGAAATGAGCGATTAAAAACCCTGCTGTTTAATGTGGCGCAGTTTCCACAGGCAGAATTTACCGGCACTCTTGACATGTCATCCATCGCCGATATGAAGGCGGGAGATCACAAGACAATCGCTGTACAAGGTCAACTTGAACTTCATGGAGTCACACAGCCTGTCAAAACGGACTTAGACATTGTGCGGTTGAATAATGATCAAATTCAAGTCACCACACATATGCCACTGATTGTGAATGCTGATCGGTATGGTATGGCTGATGGAATTGGGAAACTGATGGAAGTCGCTGGTCTGCCAATGATTTCCTCGGCAGTCCCAGTCACCTTTGATTTGGTATTTTCGCGTTAACAACCGAGGGTTCGTAGGTTTTCTCTAGGGGGTGACCAAAATGCATGAATTATCATGCGTGGATGGCTCACCTCTCCAGTATAGTGGCTAGGTGAAGGATCCTAACCCATTGAAAAACATTTGCTTCAACACCAAAGGTTCACTAGAATATCATCGATTCGTAAAGGTAAATAATCCCACACTCAAAAAAACAGGGGGGCTTATCACAATGTCGGCTCAAATTCTTCTTCTTGATAAAGATTTTCGTCATGCTCAATTCATAAGATCGGGGCTGGAGAAGGAGGGGTTCACCGTCATGCAAACCAGTCATGTTATTGATGCAAAGGCACATTTGCGTGACTACCCCATAAAATTGGCGATCGTGGATCCTGACTTTGGCAACCAGGAGAATGGTATGGATTTCATTCGCTATACCCGTGACTATTATCCAGACACCCGAATGATCATCCTCAGTGAAAAAGCAACCGTGGTGGATCGTGTCCTTGGCATCGAAATGGGTGCCGATGACTATCTGACCAAACCGGCCGATGTACGTGAGATAACGGCCCGATTGAGACGATTACTCAGTCGTATGAACTCATATTTTAGGCATCAGGACAATAATCGTATTAAGTTTTCGGGATTTATGCTGGATCGATCCCATCGTCACCTGGTGTGGGAAATCACCCAAGAGCGTGTGACACTGACCAGTCGCGAGTATGATTTACTGCTGTGCCTGATTGAGCATGGCAATCGGGTGGTGGATCGAAATTCCATATCCTCTGTAGTCTGTGGACGACCGATCCAGGCCCTGGATCGGTCGGTGGATGTGGCCATTTCAAACTTGCGCAAAAAGCTTCGGTGCTATAACACCGCAGACAATCTTATTCGCTCAGTCCGTGGCAGTGGCTATTGCTTTTCCATACGCTACGAATAACCAATCGAGGACCACTCCCGAGCAATTTATTGATTGCGTATAATTTGTATTATGTTAAATGATGAACGTTAAAAATCCCCGTGAGCTCACGGGGTTTTCGTCTCACCTATCGGACTACTTTCATCCATGGCGACCGACAACTGGGGACCGCAGGATAATACGCATTACTATCGGGACAGTAATAATGAATTTGTTGTCCACCTGCAGTACTCTGACCCTCAGGAGCCATACCATTTCCCTGAGGACGCGGACTTCCCGCAGCATTCAGTGAGGAATTGGGATCCAGACGGGTCACGCGAGTGGCACCTCCTCCTCCGAGAACCTGAACCCGGTCACCAACCCGTAACGCTTCGTCCATGCCCTGGGTGACCGCTATCACATAGCCACTATCCAGACGAACGGTGATTTCAAGCCCATCCTGAGTGGACAAGGCACTTTGCGCCGCTTCACCCGCAGCGCCCGCCGCCAATGCACCCAAGACCGTTGCGGCTGCGTTGCCATTTCCCCCACCAATGGTACTCCCCAGAGCAGCTCCGGCGACACCGCCTCCCAATGCTCCAAGAATTCCTGGCTGATCGTTTTGAATGCGAACTTTCCTCACGCTTTCGATGGTGCCCAAACGTACGGACTGTTCCCCACGAACTTGACTGACCGTATAGTCACTGCCACCGACTCCCATTTCGCTACACCCAGCCAAAAAGGTCACTGCCAGCAAACCCACTGCGATACCTTTTATGTTCATCATTTGCTCTATCCTCTCGTAACACCCTCTTGGGTACGATATTGTAACGAATACTCCGGATTGTGAGTTTACATTCTAAAAATGGTTCCGTAGATATCGCCACTCTGGTAATCTGCTATTCTTTTCAGTTTTCTAGAAGGTATATCCGTCATCATGGCCCAGTATGTTTTCAGTATGAATCGGGTTGGCAAGATTGTCCCTCCGAAGCGCCAAATTCTCAAGGATATTTCGCTCAGTTTCTTCCCCGGCGCCAAAATTGGGGTTCTTGGTCTGAATGGTTCGGGAAAATCTACGCTGCTTAAAATCATGGCGGGTATTGACAAGGATATTGAAGGAGAGGCCATTCCTCAGGCCAACCTGCAGATCGGTTACTTATCCCAGGAACCTCAACTCGATCCAGCTTTGACCGTTCGTCAGGCAGTAGAACAAGGTCTCGGCCCGGTGATTGAAGCCCGTGCTGCTCTTGAAGCGGTATACGCGGCGTATGCCGAACCCGATGCGGATTTTGATCACCTGGCCTCTGAACAAGCTCGTCTGGAAGCGATTCTCAGTGCTGCTGATGGGCATAGTACGGATTTGCAGATGGAGATTGCTGCCGATGCTTTGCGTTTGCCTCCCTGGGATGCCGTGATCGGTCATTTGTCTGGCGGAGAAAAACGCCGGGTTGCCTTATGTCAGTTGCTCATTTCCAAACCCGATATGCTGTTGCTGGATGAACCCACCAATCACTTGGATGCCGAGAGCGTAGATTGGCTGGAGCAGTTTCTTCAACGTTTTCCTGGAACTGTGGTGGCCGTAACCCACGATCGCTATTTTTTAGACAATGCAGCGGAATGGATTCTTGAACTGGATCGGGGGCATGGCATTCCCTGGAAGGGAAACTACAGTACCTGGCTGAGTCAAAAGCAGGATCGCCTGAAGCAGGAGGAATCCCAGGAGTCGGCTCGTCAAAAGGCGATTCAAAAGGAATTGGAGTGGGTGCGCCAGAACCCCAAGGGGCGTCAAGCCAAATCCAAGGCACGGTTGGCCCGCTTCGATGAACTGAGTTCCCAGGAATATCAAAAGCGCAATGAAACCCAGGAAATCTTTATTCCAGTGGGCGAACGTCTGGGAGCCACTGTCATAGAATTCGATGGGGTGACCAAGTCTTTTGGTGACCGTCTGTTACTCGACCAAGTCAGTTTTTCCATTCCTCCAGGCGCCATTGTGGGCATTATTGGGCCCAATGGTGCGGGGAAATCCACCCTTTTCCGTATGATCGTGGGGCACGACACACCAGACTCTGGTACTATTAACATTGGCTCCACCGTACACCTGTCTTTTGTAGACCAGTCGCGGGACAAACTGGAAAATGACAAGACGGTATGGGAAGCGGTGTCCGGAGGCGCAGATATTCTTACGGTGGGTAAATATGAGACCCCATCGCGCGCTTATATTGGTCGCTTCAACTTCAAGGGATCCGATCAGCAAAAAATTGTCGGAAATTTGTCGGGTGGAGAGCGGGGTCGCCTTCATCTGGCCCAAACCTTGATTCGTGGCGGGAACGTACTACTTCTGGATGAACCTTCCAACGATCTGGATGTGGAAACGTTGCGCGCCTTGGAAGATGCCTTACTGGAATTCGCCGGTGCAGTAATGGTCATTTCCCATGACCGCTGGTTTCTAGACAGAATCGCCACTCATATACTGGCTTTTGAAGGAGATTCCCAGGTCAATTTCTTTGCCGGAAATTATCAGGAATATGAAGCCGACAAGAAAAAACGTTTGGGTGAGGATGGCGCACGGCCCCACCGTCTGCGTTACAAACCGCTTCACGGTTGATATTGCAGCAGGCCTAAGAGTTCTTCTGTGCTTAGGGTGGTGGCTTCCCCTGCCCCCTCGAGCAGGCTGTCGGCCAGATTGCGCTTGCGCTCATGCAATGCCACGATTTTTTCTTCGATGGAATTTTTAATGATCAGACGATAGACCGTCACTGGTCGGGTTTGACCGATGCGATGGGCGCGGTCTGAGGCTTGATCTTCGACAGCAGGATTCCACCAGGGATCCATGTGAATAACATAGTCAGCCGCCGTGAGATTCAGACCCACCCCGCCCGCTTTGAGACTGATCAGAAACAGATCGTCTGTCCCTTCCTGAAATACTTTGACCCGCTTGGACCGCTCGATCACCGGGGTCGAGCCATCCAGATATTGGTAGGTGATGCGCGATTCATCTAAAGATTTCCTGATCAATGTCAGGTAATCTACGAATTGACTGAATACCAGCGCACGGTGGCCACTGTCTTTGAGTTCTTCGACAATTTCCATGAGGGCGTGAATTTTGGTGGATATCCATTCCCGCTCAGGGAGAATCAAGGCTCCGTGGCAACAAGCGCGACGGAGCTTCATGATTCCTGCCAAGACGCGAATGCGGTTCGGTTGAGCCTCTCCTTCTGGAGTGACTTTTTCCAGGGCCTCGAGGCGTACGGCTTCGTACATGGCGCACTCATCCGTGCTCGCCTCCAATCGCAGAGTAACTTCAGTGCGTTGTGGCAGTTCGGTCAGCACTTGGGATTTGGTTCGCCGCAGAATAAAAGGCTGAATCAGCTTGCGCAGACGTTCACGCGCGTCAGGATCGCCGTTGCGTTCGATGGGGTGGGCGAACTTTTCTGTAAAAGAATCCAAGGAGCCCAATAAACCCGGATTGATGAAGCGGAACAAATTCCACAACTCACCCAGATGGTTCTCGATGGGAGTCCCAGTGGTGATCAGACGAAAGCCTGCCTTCAGTTTCATGGCCGCTTGAGAACGTTTGGTTCCGGAATTCTTGATGGCCTGTGCCTCATCCAGAACAAAGGTGGCCCAAGGGTGCTGATTCAAGTGGTCTGCTTCTTGTTGGAATAGCGTATAACTCATGACCACCAAATCTTCTGGGCCCAAAATTTTAGGCAATTGGTCCCGCCCGCCGGTAGAGAGCCAGTGCAATTTCAGGGAGGGAGCAAACCGTTGCGCTTCCATAATCCAGTTACCACAGACCGATGTTGGGGCCACGACGAGGGCGGGGCCCAGAGGAGCACGGTACAGCAACAATGTTAGGGTTTGCAGGGTTTTACCCAAACCCATGTCATCGGCCAGACAGGCACCGGCGCCAGCTTCCGCATGACGCACCATCCAGACGAACCCCGTATACTGGTAGTCACGAAGTTCCGCGTTGATTCCGCTGGGAATTTGCGGTTCCCACTGGGTGAGGGAAGCATGACGGGTCAGAATGCGCGTCCAGTGTTCATCCGTAGTGGTCTCCCCGCCATCTTTGATCAATTCTGCCAGACGCGGTGCCGCCAGTGCTGGAATCTGCAGGTTCTCTCCATGATTCTGGGTCAGGCTCGCTAGGCTTTGAATCCGTGTCATCAGTTTGGCACTCAAGGCCAGATATTGACCATCACTTAACGCAACGAAGCGTCGGTCAGGATGTTTGGCCGCTTCCAGCAACGTTTTCATTTCGAGAACGGTATGCTCATCCACCTTGATACCACCAGAGACCTGCAGCCATTCTCCCTGGGCAGTCACATTGAGCTGAATGTGATCGTTTTGTGCTTCTCCTCGGATTTTTAACGTTTCACCCACAGGCCAACGCAAGCGGATCTGTTCTTCGCCCATGGATTTGAGCAAAGCCAATATCTCACACGCGGCCGCTGGGTGAAGGGTAGTCCCGACGAAGGTATCATCAAGGGTCTTCAGCCATGGGCGGCAGTCGTTAAAAATCGCCTTGGCTGCACTGTGTTCCGCGCTCAGATTACGCCACACCCCCTGGACTTGCTCTCCCTCACTGTCCTCCATCAAATGGATGGGATGACCGGCTCCAGGGGTGAACGAAGGCTGATTCTCCCCCATAGGGTAAGTCACCACTGCAATCTGGAGCCCCAGAGGATGGGGTGATAGCAATGCGTAGAGACCTTCCTGCGCCGGACTCAAGGAAAGGTTACCGCCTCCATCAGGGGCATGTATCAAACAGTGGGTGCTGAGATGTTGTTGCAATGCTTGCAAACGTGATTCGATGGACAGGGGGAAATTCTGCCCTTCATCGCCGAGTATATCGCGCAGTTTTATCTCCTGTTCCGTGAGGGTATAGATCCGAACTCGGTAACAGGATTCCTGCTGAATCACCAATGTTGCCGTAGTTGCTACGGGAGGCAACAGGCTGAGATGCCATTGGTGGCGTGCACGTTCGATCTGCAGCACAAAGCGTCCGGGGCATAACTCAATGGGGTGATGGGTGTCATGGGGCCAAAACACTTGGGGATGCCCCACCAGGAGAGGAAGTACTTCCGCCGCATCGAATCGTTTTTCCAGAGGCTTTTTGTCTGCCAATGCGCTACGTAACCAGGCAATCACCTCCAGGTCCTGATGTGTCAGGCCCTCCATTTCTTGTTGAGCGGCAATCATCCGTTGAAGAGTGACGCCTTTACTGCTACTCCACTGGCCTTGACTATTGCGTTTCTGTTCGCGTCCTTCAATCAGCCACTCCTGGGTTTCGGAAGAGCGATATAGAATCCAATAAAAGCGGTGTTGTTTTAGGGGCGCTGCGTGTTCCGAGACCTCTTCACCGAGACGCTCCAACGCGCCCAGTGCGCGTTCCCACAAAGGCTGGCGGCGGATGGCGTCAACCAAGGAACGGGATCCGAGTTCCTGGTGAAGATGGGCGGCATGATGGGCTCCACCCATGAGATTCATGCGTCCCAACAGTTCCCATGCTTCTGCCGCAATCCAGCGATAGCCATGATTGTCTGCGCGTCGTGCCAGTTCCTGAAGCTTGACTCCATCGATTCTTTCACCATCACCATCTACCCACCAACAAGCCAATGCACGAAACAACAGCCCCAATGACTCCTTGTCGGAAATTTCTGCTCGTTCATCCACCGCATCGGGAAGAACGGTTTGGGTCGCGCGAGCCACCTGGCCCAAGCAGGCAAAAATCGGACTGAGATTTGCGCCATTCTTGATGACTTGGGCGATATGTTGGGAAGCGCGTTCCAGCGCCTTCATTTCGCCACCAGCGATCAACGTGATGACATAGAGAATTCCGCCCAATCCGCTCATCCCGCTTTTGCGTAAATCCTGGGGCTTACGACATTCCTTCAGAACCCCATCAAACATCGGTAGGGCAGTTTCCCATTGTCCCTTGAGTGCCGTAATCAGGGCTTCCACGGTAAGCGCTTGGGGAAAAGAACGCTGTCGAACCAGTGCCAAAGCCTCTTCCAGATGACCCCGCAGAATCATGGGTTCACACAGCACGCTGGCAAACCATGCTCGCTGTTCCTCTGGAGCATGACGTGCACGTTCCCGCAACCACGACAGCGGACCCTTGCACAACTCCAGACGGGCCGTCCTCAGGGTCAGAATGGTCGCAGCTACGGTGAGAGCGGTCTCGTAAGGCAAGGAATCAAATTGATCAGCAGAGAATGGGGCATCAAACAGCGCAAGAAAGGGATTTTTGGAGCGCCATTCCGCAGAGAAATAGTTTTGCAATGTTTGCGCCAGACGGGAAAAGTCCTCAAACTTTCGGCCATAGAGGGCCAAGCGCAAATCGCGCACACCTTCATTGAACTGACGCACAAAATAACCATAGCGGTAATCTGCGGTCTTAAAGATCAGACGTACCGTGTCGATGTATCGCGCGCCATCGGTGTCGTTGGCCAGGGAACGCAAAATGACTTCGCTCAAATTGGAGTGACAGGTCAATCGCCCATTGTGGACCAGCAAATCACCGCGCTCGAGAAGATGATCGATAAGTGACGCGCTGTCGTCCAGTGGACCTTCTTCAGCGGCGCCAAAATGCTCCCACAACTGACCCGCCTGGGTTCGTGTGAGCGGAAGGTAAGCTAATGAAATCAATCGCAAAAGCTTCCCGGCAGAATCCGGGGCCTCCTGCACGATGACCGCGTGATCAGGCGCGTGAAGGATGGTATCCAAAGAAGAGATGTCCTGAAGGAATCGTGGCTGTCCGCGTTAGGTGTTTCATCTTGTGATTCTATGATGAAAATAGGGGTTCTGCCAAGACTTCTTAAGCATCGTGGTTCCACAGTCACCTACAATGTTCTGGTAGGATAGCCTGGATTAGCGGGGACCAATAACTATGACAGACGCTTTGATAGAAACCGATGACCTCCATTTCGGGTATCCGGGTCGACCTCTTTTAAAGGGCGTCAATCTGTCTTTACACGAAGGGCGTATTACCGCCATTCTGGGAACCAGTGGCGTGGGGAAAACCACCTTATTACGCCTCATTGGCGGACAGTTGCGGCCCACTCGGGGCGCTGTGCGTTATCGTGGCAAAGTGGTTCACGAAATGTCCACTGCTGAACTCTACCGAATGCGCCGGGACATGGGGATGATGTTTCAGATGGGAGGATTGTTCAGCGATCTGTCCGTCTTCGACAATATTGCTTTTCCCTTGCGCGAGCATACCGCACTCCCCCCCCGTTTGATTTGCGATCTGGTATTGATGAAACTCCAGGCAGTGGGGTTAAGGGGGGCTCGCGATCTTATGCCCACCGAACTGTCTGGAGGAATGAACCGTCGCGTTTGTCTGGCTCGGGCAATTGCGTTGGATCCGGGGTTGGCAATTTATGATGAACCTTTCGCGGGTTTAGATCCCATTTCATTAAATGCTGTGGCCAAATTGATTCGGGAACTAAATGACAGTATTGGTATCACATCCATCGTTGTGACTTACGATGTCAGTGAATCCCTCAAGGTGGTGGACGATATCTATCTGTTATCAGAAGGAATTGTTGTTAGCCACGGGGCCCCTGCCGAACTTAGCCTTAATTCCAATGATGCCTATGCACACCAATTCATTAATGCCGAAGCCGACGGACCTGTGCCATTCCAATGGCCCGCTCCCACCCTGGATGAAGACTTTCGCATGCTTCAGCCCTGAGGGCAATGGCTTTCGCTTTTTTGGGTTGTTTGTTTTCTTACCATGACCGTCGAGTAAACACTCCATGAATGATACTCAATCAGGAGCGGGCACCCTGCCCCGTTCCCGCAAAAAAACTATTGTCATCCTGGCCTGTGTGGTCATTGGTGGAATTGCCATCGCCCGACATTTTCGGAGCGCAGATCACGACACTGCCGGACACCATGGAGCAGCGCACCCCCTCGCCCCCGTGGCCATGGCCACGGCTAAAAAAGAGAATTTCCCGGTTTGGTTGACGGGCTTGGGTACCGTGACCCCAGTGTATACCGTGACCATCAAAAGCCGAGTTGACGGCGAGTTGGTCAAAGTTTATTTCAAAGAAGGAGACCGGGTTCACCGGGGTGATCCCTTGGTTGACATTGATCCTCGTCCCTATGAAGTACAGCGGGATCAAGCTTTGGGCCAGTTAACCCATGACCAAGCATTGCTGGATAACGCCCGGATCGATTTACAGCGCTATCAAACGCTGGTAAAAACTGGCGCCATTCCGGAGCAGCAATTGGTGACCCAGCAAGCTTTGGTAACCCAGTATGAGGGGACAGTACTCACGGACAAATCTCAAGTGGACAATGCCAAGCTGCAATTGATCTATAGCCACATCACCGCTCCGGTAGACGGCCGTCTGGGAATTCGTATGGTGGATCAGGGAAACATGATCTTGGCCGCAGCCAGTTTGGGTTTGGTTGTCTTGACGCAATTGTCCCCTATCACGGTGATTTTCCCTTTGCCCCAGGATTATCTGCCGCAAATTCAACAAGCCATGAAGGGACCAGAACCCCTGCGGGTAGAGGCGTGGGATCGCACCAATCAATTCAGGCTGGCCACAGGCGTGCTTCAAACCTTGGACAATCAGGTGGACACCACAACGGGCATGGTGAAGTTGAGAGCCCAATTCGACAATAAGCAAGATGAGCTTTTCCCCAACCTGTTTGTCAATGCGCGCTTGCGCGTCACCACGTTGCCTGATGCCACGGTGATTCCTGTGGCGGGGGTTCAGCAGGGGAATCAAGGCCCTTTTGTCTTTATCGTGGATGACAAGATGCGTATCTCCTTGCGCAAAATCAAACCTGGGCCAACGGAAGGAGATCAGATTGCCATTGTCGAAGGATTGGCTCCCGGAGAGCGGGTGGTTACCGATGGGGTAGACAATTTGCGTGAAGGGATGACGGTGACTCTGGCATCCAAGGCACACTGACCGTGAATTTTTCTCGCCCGTTCATCGATCGACCGATCGCGACTTCCCTGTTGATGGTGGCTATCCTTCTGTTGGGCCTGATTGCCTGGCGCCAGTTGCCCCTGTCGGCTTTACCCGAAGTGGATTACCCCACCATTCAAGTCACTACCCTGTATCCTGGGGCTGGCCCCGAGGTCATGGCGTCATCCGTTACCGCGCCGTTGGAACGGCAATTTGGACAGATGGCAGGATTGACACAAATGGCTTCCACCAGTTCCGGGGGAGCCTCCGTCATCACCCTGCAATTCGCCCTGACCCTGTCCCTCGATGTGGCTGAACAACAGGTACAGGAAGCCATCAATGCGGCGGGTACCTATTTGCCCACCGATTTGCCAATGCCGCCGCTGTATAACAAGGTCAACCCTGCCGATGCGCCCATCGTCACTCTGGCGGTGACCTCGCCGCAAATGTCTTTACCGCACCTGCAAGATTGGGTGGAAACCCGGTTGGTGGGAAAAATCTCCCAACTGTCGGGAGTGGGTATGGTCAGTCTGGGGGGCGGGTTGCGTCCAGCCGTGCGCATTCGCGCCAATCCCACCGCCCTGGCCTACCGCCATTTGGGATTTGAAGACTTGCGTACCGCCATCATCAACAACAATGTCAATATCCCGAAGGGAGGGTTTGACGGCCCTGCCCGCTCAGTGACCGTGGATGCCAATGACCAACTCCATGATGCTGCAGCCTATCGTCAGATCGTAATCACATTTCTCAACGGGGCTCCGGTACGGGTGGGAGATGTGGCAGAAGTGGTCGATGGCGCGGAAGACATTCATCTGGCCGCCTGGAAAAACAATACAGCGGCCATCATCGTCAATATTCAACGCCAACCCGGAGCTAATGTCATCCAGGTGGCAGACCGGGTCAAAGCCTTGCTGCCTCAACTCCAGGATTCATTGCCTCAGAGTGTCAAGGTGGAACTGCTCACCGACCGGACCACCACCATCCGGGCCTCGGTCCATGAAATTCAATTTGAATTGATGCTGGCCATCGCCTTGGTTGTGATGGTGATATTTTTATTCCTGCGCAATCTTCCAGCCACTCTGATCCCCACCTTCGCCGTACCCGTCTCACTCATCGGTACCCTGGGCGTGATGTACCTGGCCCATTTCAGTCTCAACAACCTGACCTTGATGGCCCTGACCATCGCCACCGGGTTTGTGGTGGATGACGCCATCGTCATGATCGAAAATATTGCCCGTTACCGTGAACAGGGGCTGGATGCGCGGGAAGCGGCGTTGCGAGGCTCACGGCAAATCGGCTTCACCATTTTGTCCCTGACCTTTTCCCTGATCGCCGTACTGATTCCGTTGTTGTTCATGTCCGATGTTATCGGTCGCCTGTTTCGTGAATTCGCCATCAGTCTGGCAGTCACCATCCTGATTTCCGCGTTTGTTTCCCTGACACTGACACCGATGCTCTGCGCGCGGATTCTGGGGGATCACAATGCTCCCGAGACTGGCTGGAGAATCCACTGGAAACAATGGCTGGATAGGCTCATTGCCCAGTATGCCCGAGCGCTGGATGTGGCCCTGGCGCACCAATTCGCCGTGTTGGTGATCGCGGTGGCAACCCTAGCCTGCACCGCAGGGTTGTACCTGTACCTGCCCAAGGGATTTTTTCCAATGCAGGATACGGGCGTTTTACAAGTCATCACCCAAGGCCCACAGACCTTTTCCTTTCGTGCCATGCGCCGGGAACAGGCCGCCTTGGCCCAAACTTTGTTGACTGACACAGCCGTGGAGAGCCTGTCCTCATTCATCGGGGTGGATGGCCTGAATACCACTGTGAACACGGGGCGCATGATGGTCAACCTGAAGCCCCTGGAGAAACGTGGGGCCAATGGGTCCATTGGTGCGGTGATGAGGCGTCTGGAGGAGGACGTGCAGGCCACCCATTCTCCCCTTCAGGCCTTTTTCCAACCCGTACAGGATATGACCCTGGAAGATACCCTGAGTCGCACCCAGTACCAGTTGACCCTGGAAAGCCCAAAGGCTGAAGAAATCGCTCTTTGGGGCCCACGATTGGTTGAAAAAATGCGCCAGGATCCTGCGTTGCGTGACGTAGCCAGTGATCAACAGAATCAGGGAAAGCGCGTCTATCTCGATATCGACCGCGATAATGCCCTGCGTCTTGGGGTGACGGTGGCCGCCCTCGATAACCTGCTGTACGATGCCTTCGCCCAGCGCATCATTTCCACCATTTTCACCCAATCCAACCAGTATCGTGTCATTCTTGAAACTGGGACTGAATTCAGTCAGAACCCCCATGCCCTTGACCAGTTTTATGTCCCTGGGGTCAATGGGGTGCAAGTGCCACTGAACCAGTTGGTGCATGTGCGCGAGCAATATGGTCCTCTGGCGATTCATCATCTGGGGCAATTCCCGGCGACTACCTTATCCTTCAATTTGGCACCCCACCAGTCTTTGGGTCAGGCCGTAGAAGCCATCGATCGCATGGTTCAGGACTTGCAAATGCCTCCCAGTGTCGAGATGCGTTTTCAAGGAGCTGCACGCGCTTACCAAAAATCCCTGTCTTCTACGCTATTACTTTTGCTGGCGGCAGTGGTTACCATGTATATCGTGTTGGGCGTTTTGTATGAGAGCTATATTCACCCCATCACCATTCTCTCCACCTTGCCTTCGGCAGCCGTAGGTGCCTTACTGGCCCTGATGTTGGCGGGACATGATCTGGATATTCTGGGTATCATCGGCATTGTTTTGCTGATTGGTATCGTCAAGAAAAATGCCATCATGATGATCGATTTTGCTCTGGAAGCGCAGCGACATGAAGGGCGTACTCCGTTAGAAGCCATTCGTGAAGCCTGTCTGCTCCGTTTCAGACCCATTTTGATGACTACCCTAGCAGCATTCTTTGCGGCACTGCCCTTTCTTTTCGGTACCGGCATCGGAGCAGAATTGCGTCAACCTCTGGGACTCACCCTGGTGGGGGGGTTGATGTTAAGCCAATTCCTGACCCTGTTTACCACCCCAGTGATTTACCTAGCCATGGAACGGTTGGTGCAGCGGTTTCGTTCGGGGGCCCCTTCCGCACCATGAAACTGACTGAAATTTTCATTTACCGTCCCATCGCCACCACCCTGCTCACAGCGGCGATAACCCTGGCGGGCTGGGTTGGCTTCGGTTTGATGCCTGTGGCCCCCCTCCCCCAAATCGATTTCCCGGCAGTAAATGTGCAGGTGATGCTCCCTGGAGCCAGTCCCGAAACCATGGCAGCCATCATGGTGACCCCTCTGGAAAGAACCGTTGGCCGCATTGCCGGACTGGAAGAAATGACATCCACCAGCGCCACCGGCGTGGCGTCCCTCAGCTTGTTGTTCGATATTGATCGGGACATCAACGGGGCAGCCCGGGATGTCATGGCAGCGTTGGATGCGGCGCGCAGCCTACTGCCGCCAGCCTTGCCCTTCAATCCGGTGTACCGCAAGATCAACCCTGCCGATGCGCCCATTCTGGTCATGTCCATGACTTCAGACAGCAAGACGCCGGGGGAAATCTACGATGCCGCCTCCACCATTGTGGCTCAACGATTGTCCCAGGTGGAGGGGGTGGGTCAGGTGTTGGTCGGAGGCAGTTCCCTGCCTGCCGTACGGGTAGAACTGTCTCAGCCTTCACTGCAGCGCTATGGTCTTGCCGTGGACAATGTGCGCACTGCCATATCCAACACAAATATCAATAGTCCCAAGGGGTTGCTGGAGGATGATCAACAACGGTGGCAGGTGGATAACAATGATCAGGCCAAAACTGCCAAGGAATATCGCCCCCTGATTCTGGCGTACCGCAACGGGGCTCCCGTTCGTCTGGCCGATGTAGGATCGGTAGAAGACAGTGTTCAGGATTTACGCAATCTGGGTCTGGCCAATGGTCATCGAGCCGTTTTGCTCATCGTCAGTCGCCAGCCCAGTGCCAATATCATTGAAACCGTGGACCGGATACGTGCCGTCGTCCCGCGCTTACAAGCATCGATTCCGCAATCCATCGATCTGAAGGTGGTCATGGATCGTACCCCCTCCATCCGTGCATCCTTAAACGACGTGGAACGCTCCTTGGTGATTGCCACAGCGCTGGTCATTTTGGTCGTATTTTTATTCCTGGGAGAAGTGCGAGCTGCCTTGATTCCCAGTATTGCCATTCCAGTTTCCTTGATCGCCACCTTTGGGGTGCTGTATCTGGGACATTACAGTATCGACAATCTGTCACTGATGGCCTTGACCGTTGCCACAGGATTTGTCGTGGACGATGCCATTGTCATGCTGGAAAACATTACCCGACACATTGAACGTGGATTGCCACCCTTGCAAGCAGCTGTGGCAGGGGCACGGGAAGTGGCCTTCACTGTTGTCTCCATGAGTTTGTCCCTGGTGGCGGTATTTTTGCCGCTATTGTTGATGGGCGGATTGGTGGGACGGATGTTTCGCGAATTTGCTGTCGTGCTATCCACGGCGGTATTGGTGTCACTCCTGGTCTCCCTCTCCACTACGCCCATGCTCTGTGCCCGCTGGTTACGCTCGGAGCGCCCCGCATCCGACCCAGAAGCGAATAGTGTATGGACGCGACGTTTACACACGGGGAAATACTTGTTCGATGCGTTACAGGACCGCTATCGCCGCTCTTTGGATGCTGCTATCCACCATCGGCGTTGGGTTCTTGCGCTGCTTTTTGTCACCATTGGTCTGAACTTTTATCTGTTTACCATTGTTCCTAAAGGATTTATGCCGCAACAAGATACGGGCCGCCTGATTGGACGCGTGCAAGCAGACCAAAGTATTTCCTTTCAGGCCATGGAAGACAAGCTGACTCGATTCATCCGGATTTGTAAAAGTGACCCGGCAGCCCAGGATGTGATCGGCTTCACTGGGGGAGAAGCCCGCAATGCAGCGAATGTTTTCGTGGTGCTGAAACCTCCCTCTGAACGTCATGCCACCTCAGATGAAGTCATTGCCCGTTTGCGCAAGCAGTTGAAGCAGGTATCTGGAGCCAATTTATACTTTCAGCCGATCCAGGATTTGCGCTTTGGCGGACGCATGGGGAATGCTCAATATCAGTACACCCTTCAGGGAAATGATCTGGAAGAGTTGCGCACCTGGTCCCGCCGTATCCGCACAGCATTGGCCAAACGGCCAGAACTGGCCGATGTCAACAGCGATCAGCAGGAACTGGGATTGGAAACCTGGATCACCATTGATCGAGATTCGGCCGCGCGTATGGGAGTCAACCCCCGGTCCCTTGATCAAGCACTGAATGACTATTACGGTCAACGCATCATTTCCACCATCTACAACCCACTGAATCAGTATCGGGTGGTGATGGAAGCCGCTCCGGCCTACTGGCAATCCCCTTCCATGCTGGATCAAACCTATGTGGCGGGGACCAACGGGGCCATGGTTCCACTATCGGCCATCGCCTCATTCAAACCGGGAAATGCTTCTCTCACGGTCAATCATCAAGGTCAATTCCCTGCGACCACCATCACTTTCAACCTTCCCCTGGGAGTCTCCCTAAGCCAGGCGACGGATGCCATCCACCAAACATTCATGGAATTGGGGGTGCCACCGTCGATTCAAGGCAGCTTTGAAGGGACCGCCAAAGTTTTTAAATCCTCCCTGGCCAGCGAACCCCTGCTGATTTTTGCCGCCCTGCTGGTGGTCTACATTGTACTGGGCATTCTCTACGAAAGCCTGATTCACCCCCTCACCATTTTGTCCACCCTGCCCTCGGCTGGAGTGGGAGTGATCTTGGCCTTATTGATCAGTGGGCAAGAATTCAATCTGATGACTCTGATCGGGATTATTTTACTCATCGGCATCGTCAAGAAAAATGCCATTTTGATGATTGATTTCGCCCTGCAGGCGGAGCGTCAGGACAACCTGTCTCCGGAGGAAGCCATTCTGAAAGCATGCGTCAAACGCTTCCGTCCCATTCTCATGACGACCATGGCCGCGATGTTTGGTGCTCTTCCCCTGGCTCTGGATTGGGGTGAAGGGGGCGAACTGCGTCGCCCTTTGGGCATAGCGATTTTGGGGGGGTTGGCCGTCAGCCAGTTATTAACCTTGTACACCACCCCAGTGGTTTATATCTATCTGGACCGCTTTCGCGGCAAACTGTCACAGCGCTGGTTTCGTCGGGCACCTGCGGCAGCTCCTCTGGCGAGTGACTTGAAATGACATTCTTTATGACAAACAAACGATCTCCAGTGAGACTGTGGGCGATTCTGGGCATGATTGGGTTGGGCGGCTGTGCCGTGGGTCCGGATTACGTCAAACCCTCCACCGTACTTCCTGCCAGCTTTCGGATACCTCCCGGGTGGAAGGTGGCTACCCCACAAGATCCTACTATTCCTGCCCAATGGTGGCAAATGTTTCAGGACCCCACTTTGGACCAACTGGAGGTACAGGTGGCCCAGGCCAACCAGACACTGGCCCAGCAGGAGGCCGCATGGCGTCAGTCCCAAGCGTTGGTACAAAGTACTCAGGCGGGTCTTTTCCCCACCCTGAATGCCGCCGCAGGAGAATCGCGTACGCGGGCCTCGGCGGGGGCCATTGGTTTGGCCCAGGGCTTGATCTACAACAATGATCAGGCCGCCTTACAAGCCAACTGGGTTCCCGATCTGTGGGGATCAGTGCGCCGCAGCATCGAAGCCAATCAGGCCACATCCCTGGCGGATGCCAACCAGATCGCGGCGACATTACTGACTTTGCAAAGCCAGCTGGCAGTGGATTATTTTCAGCTGCGCGCCGATGATGCGCAACGGGCGCTACTTCGAGAAACCGTTAAGTCATACCAGCAGTCTCTTGATTTAACGGTAGAAAGAAAAAGCTCTGGGGTGGCCGCCGACACCGATGTATTATTGGCGGAAAACCTCCTGGAATCTGCTAAGGCACAACTCATCGATGTGGAGGTCCAACGCAGTCAGATGGAACACGCCATTGCCGTTTTGATCGGCAAAGCCCCCTCTGATTTTGAGCTGCCCGAATCGCCCCTGGGTTCCGGATATCCCCAACTGCCCGTAAGTCTGCCTTCCGCTTTGCTGGAACGACGTCCGGACATCGCCGTAGCCGAACGCCAAGCCGCCGCTGCCAGTGCTCAGATCGGCGTGGCCCAAGCTGCTTTCTACCCCACCATTACCCTGACGGGATCCTACGGTTACCAGAACAAGGCCTACAGCAATCTGTTTTCCGTGCCCAACCACGATTGGTCTTTGAGTCCACAAATCTTGCAACCCCTATTTGATGCAGGATTGCGTGAAGCCAATCTTAACCAGGCGCGCGCCGGGTTTGACCAGGCAGTGGCCAATTATCGGGAAGTGGTTCTGGTGGCCTTCCAGAATGTAGAAGACAACTTGTCCGCAGAGGAGATTCTGACGCGAGAGATTGGCGTCCAGCAAAAAGCGGTGCATGCGGCAGCCCGCACCGTAGATCTGACGGACCAGCAATATCGCGCGGGGACGGTGGGTTACCTCAATGTCATTACCGCGGAAACCGCCTTGTTGACCGGTCAGGTGACAGAAGTTTCCCTGCGTGGTCGGGCATTTATTGCCGCCGTTCAATTGATTACTGCTCTGGGTGGGGGCTGGCAAGTGCAACAACCTCCTGCGGATGGGGTACACTAACGACCATGTCCAGCGCGTTTTTTCACCCTCATTCCCACGATTTTCTCCGCGTTGCGGTGGCCGTTCCCATGGTGGCTCTGGCTCAGCCCCAAATCAACGCGCAGCGCACCGTCGCACTCATGGCTCAGGCCGTGGTGGCAGGGGCTCGGGTAGTGGTTTTCCCGGAATTGGGGCTGACCGGCTATTCCTGTGACGATTTGTTTCATCAGGAAGCGCTGCTCGATGCTGCCCGCGTCGCCCTTGATGTGGTCGTACAGGCCAGCGCAGGGTTATCCGTGCTGACCATCGTGGGCTTGCCCGTGCGTCATCAGGGTCGTCTTTTCAACTGCGCGGCCGTGGTCGCTGGCGGTAAAATTCATGGCCTCATTCCCAAAACCTATCTACCCAATTACCGTGAGTTTTATGAAGGGCGGCAATTCACGCCAGCCACGGGCATGGACCCCGTTGAATGGCCCCATCACCCCCCCATTCCCTTTGGCACCCATCTCCTGTTTCACCTGGAAGATCAACCCTTAGCAACCTTTTCCATAGAAATCTGTGAAGATCTTTGGGTACCTATTCCGCCTTCCAGTATGGCAGCATTGGCTGGCGCCACGATAATTCTCAATCCTTCCGCATCCAATGCCACCGTGGGCAAGGCTGATTATCGCCGACAACTGGTCGCCAATCAGTCGGGGCGTTGTCTCGCCGCTTATCTATACAGTGCCGCCGGCGTCGGAGAATCCACCACGGATGTGGCGTGGGATGGCCATGGGTTGATCGCTGACTACGGTGAAATCAAGGCGGAAAGTCAGCGCTATGCCATCGAGGACCAACTGGTTCTGGCCGATATCGATCTGGCACGCCGCCATCAGGAGCGCATGCGCCAAAATACGTTTGCCCGCTCAACGGAATTGCATCGATCCCTACTCCAGGATTATCAAAGTCATAAGATTTCGCTCCTCCCCGTGCCTCAGCCACCCCAAGCCCTGTTAACCCCTCCTGCCCGCTTTCCTTATGTTCCCGAGTTGACAGATCGGCGTCAGGATCGCTGTGCTGAGGTTTTTCATATTCAAGTACAGGGATTGGCCAGCCGCCTTCGGGCCACGGGACTGCAGACTTTGATTTTAGGGGTATCCGGTGGACTTGATTCTGCCCATGCCCTGTTGGTGAGCTGTGCTGTACTGGATCAACTCAAACTGCCGCGACAAGCATTGCGCGCCTATACCATGCCGGGGTTTGCCACCGCCAAGCAGTCCCTCACCCTAGCGCACCAATTGATGCAGGTATTGGGTGTCACAGCAGAAGAAATTGATATTCGCCCCAGTTGCCTGCAGATGTTCAAAGATATCAATCATCCCTATGGCCGTGGCGAGCATCTGTATGACATCACTTTCGAGAATGTCCAAGCCGGGGAACGTACCAGCCATTTATTCCGTCTGGCCAACCGCTATCAGGGGCTGGTGGTAGGAACCAGCGATTTGAGTGAGTTGGCATTGGGATGGTCCACCTACGGAGTGGGGGACCATATGGCTCATTACCATGTGAACTCCAGCGTGCCGAAAACCCTGATCCAGCATTTATTGCGCTGGATTCAAACCACCGATATTTTCACTCCTGGGCTGCGGCCTTTGCTGGATCAAGTCTTGGCTGTGGATATTTCCCCCGAATTGGTTCCCGGCTCGGCAGAGGCTCCAGTACAACGCAGCGAAGACACCGTCGGTCCTTATGCACTGCAGGATTTTTTCCTCTATCACACCCTGCGCTTTGGTTATCGTCCGCAGCGTATTGCCTACATGGCTTGGTGTGCCTGGGGAAATAGCCGTAGCCCATCGCCCCACGAATTGACTTATGGGTTCGATGAAATTCGTCACTGGCTGGGGGTTTTCACCCAACGGTTCTTTCAGGGCAGTCAGTTCAAACGCTCATGTATCGCCAATGGACCCAAGGTGGGTTCGGGTGGCTCCTTGTCGCCCCGAGGAGACTGGCGCGCGCCCAGTGATAATTCTGCTGCGGTGTGGTGGCAAGCCGTGCAAAGCTTGCCCCTGAAGGAGCCCCAGTGACTTCTTTGGCGCACAAGGACTCCCTGGATTCATTGCGATTGAAGGTCCTGTCGATTGTCGGTACCTCTGGATTGGTTGACGATCCTCTATCGGTGTCCGCACACAATACCGACTGGCGCGGTCGTTACCATGGATCAGCCCCGTGGGGGGTGCAACCCGCTACTACTGAAGAAGTGATTCGGGTGGTCAAAGCCTGTGCCGCGGCCGGGGTTCATATCGTACCCCAAGGGGGAAATACCAGCCAATGCGGCGCAGCCACCCCTCGGTCTACGGGAGAAATTTTTTTGAGTCTGTCCCGAATGAACCGGATTCATGACATCGATCACGCCAATGCAACCCTGACCTGTGATTCTGGTGTCATTCTGGCAAACATTCAGAGCGCGGCCAAAGCCGCCGGATTTTTATTTCCCTTGAGCCTGGCTTCCGAGGGAACTGCGCAAATTGGTGGTGTCATTTCCACCAATGCCGGGGGAACTGCCGTTTTGCGCTATGGCAACATGCGCGCGTTGGTCCTGGGTATGGAAGTGGTTCTGGCGGATGGTCGCTGCTGGAATGGCTTGCACGGTTTGCGCAAGGATAATACGGGCTATGATCTCAAACAGTGGTTCATCGGTGCAGAGGGCACTCTGGGGATCATTACCCGTGCCGTGTTGCGATTGTTTCCCTTGCCGCGTCAGCGGGTGACAGCCTGGCTGGAGGTGACTGACCCCGCCGCCGCCGTCGCCCTGCTGCGCCACTTATATCGTGATTGCGGTGACCGGATCAGCGGCTTCGAACTCGTCTCCCAGACCGCTTTGGCCCTTGTGGTTCAACATCTGCCCCAGTGTCGCCCTCCCCTTGGAAAAATTTCACCCTGGTCGATTTTGCTGGAACTGGAAGAATCTGAGGCTCAGGCCCCCCTACAGGTTATGGTGGAAAACTCCCTGCACAAGGCCAGTGCCGAATCCTGGGTGACGGATGGCGTGATTGCTCATAACGAACAACAGGCCAGTGAATTTTGGGGATTGCGCGAATTGATTTCAGAAGCGCAAAAACGGGAAGGCATCAGCATCAAACATGACATCAGCGTCCCTGTGAGCCGTATCCCGGAATTCATTGAACGGGCAAGCGCGCAGTTGGAGCAGGCTTTCCCTGGGCTACGGATCGTGTGCTTTGGACATGTAGGTGATGGCAATCTGCACTATAACCTGTCTTATGCCAACTCCCTCAAAAATGCTGAATTCATTCCCCAAACGGCTTTGGTCAATCGAATCGTTCACGATGTCGTGGCCCAACTGCAGGGCAGTATCAGCGCCGAACACGGCATCGGTCAACTCAAGGTCAAAGAATTGCAACGCTATAAGGATCCCGTGGGATTGGCATTGATGAGACAAATCAAGCAAACCCTGGACCCCACTGGCCTATTCAATCCAGGCAAGGTTCTCGACCCGGACTACCTAACCTAGGGCCAACCAACGCATTTGTAGCCCCTTGATCTGGTCACGTAGCCCAGCCGCACGCTCAAACTCCAGTTGGCGCGCAGCCTCACGCATGTCTTTTTCCAACTTCTGCAGCAAGGCTTCCCGTTGCTTGGTGGACATATGGGCAGTGTCGGGTTCAGCCACCTTCAGAAATGCTTTGCCCGAGGGCTCGGGAGCATAGATTCCTTCCAGGATGTCGACGATGGGCTTGGACACCCCCCGAGGCTGAATGCCATGGGCCAGGTTATGGGCCATCTGCAGCGTCCGACGACGTTCGCATTCGCCGAGGGCAGAACGCATGGAATCGGTGAGACGATCGGCGTAAAGTATAGCCCTACCCTCTAGGTGGCGCGCGGCCCGTCCAATGGTCTGAATCAGCGAACGTTCGGACCGCAGAAAGCCCTCTTTGTCGGCATCCAGAATGGCCACCAGGGCAACCTCAGGGATATCCAACCCTTCGCGCAACAGATTGATCCCCACCAGCACATCGAAGGTGCCGTGACGGAGGTCACGAATGATTTCCACCCGTTCCACCGTGTCGATGTCCGAGTGCAGATAACGCACCTTGATCCCTTGCTCGGACAGAAAGTCGGTTAAATCCTCGGCCATTCGCTTCGTCAGGGTGGTCACCAGAACCCGTTGATGCAAGGTCACACACAGATGAATTTCACCGAGAAGGTCATCCACCTGAGTGCGCGCGGGTCGCACGTCCACCGGTGGATCCACCAGACCTGTGGGTCGAATGATCTGCTCCACCACCTGCCCCGCATGATTTTTCTCATAGGTGGACGGCGTTGCCGAAACAAAAATGGTTTGCGGCATGAGTCGCTCAAATTCATCAAAACGCAAAGGACGATTGTCCAAAGCAGAAGGCAGACGAAAACCATAGTTGACGAGGTTTTCCTTGCGCGCCCGATCTCCCTTATACATCCCTCCAATTTGGGGGACCGTGGCATGGGACTCATCGATGAACATGAGGGCATCAGCGGGGAGATATTCGATTAAGGTCGGCGGGGGGTTCCCTGCCTCACGCGCCGACAGATGGCGCGAATAGTTTTCAATCCCTTTACAAAAACCGATGGTTTGCAACAATTCCAGGTCGTAACGAGTGCGTTGTTCGATGCGTTGTAATTCCACCAGTCGCTGTTCCTGGGAATAGTAAGCGATTCGTTGAGTCAACTCAACTTTGATGGACTCGATGGCGCGCAATACGGTTTCGCGCGGGGTCACATAATGGCTTGAGGGAAATACTGTGAAACGCCCCAGGCGTTGTTGTACCCTCCCTGTCAACGGATCAAACAGTGCCAGATGTTCCACCGTATCATCGAACAAGGTCACCCGCAGAGCGGAATCACTGTTTTCGGCCGGAAAAATGTCAATCACATCACCACGAACGCGAAACACCCCACGTTTGAACTCTAACTCATTGCGGGTATATTGCATGGTCGTCAAACGTGTCACTATGGCTCGTTGATCCAATGCCTCACCTTCCCGCAAATGCAGAATCATCTGGTGATAATCGGCCAACTCGCCGATCCCGTAGATGGCGGAGACCGTAGCCACAATGATGCAGTCCCGTCGTTCCAGCAAGGATTTGGTGGCCGACAGGCGCATCTGCTCGATGGTTTCGTTGATGCTCGAATCTTTCTCGATATACAGATCCCGGGAAGGCACATAGGCTTCCGGTTGGTAATAATCATAATAGGAAACAAAATATTCCACGGCATTTTCTGGGAAAAAGCCGCGAAACTCGGCATACAATTGGGCTGCGAGGGTTTTATTATGGGCCATGACAATGGCTGGTCGCCCCAAGCGAGCGATTACT
The DNA here is from genome assembly GCA_010435995.1 of Ferrovum sp. Lineage (GTDB taxonomy): Bacteria > Pseudomonadota > Gammaproteobacteria > Burkholderiales > Ferrovaceae > Ferrovum. The sequence goes on from JAAGNR010000016.1 coordinate 30,191, forward strand.
TGAGCCATGGTGAAAGTCTTCCCAGAGCCCGTCACTCCCAGCAAAGTCTGGTACTGCAAGCCATTTTCCACCCCTTCCACTAGGCTCTCTAGCGCTTGGGGTTGATCCCCCGCCGGTTCAAATGGTTGGTCAAGACGATAAGGACTGTTTGGAAATGTGATAATCACTGTTAAAATACCCGTTTGATCTTACAAAAGTAACGCTGAACCTAAGGCAACCTACAATGGACACTTTACACTCTCCCACCCCGACCATGAAAGAATCCTCGTTCCTCCGGACGTTGCCCCTTGCCCCTAAAGACCCGATTTTGGGGGTCACGGAAGCATTTCAGGCCGATCCCAATGGGCGCAAGGTCAATCTGGGAGTGGGTGTCTATACCGATGGCCAGGGACGATTACCTCTGCTGCACTGCGTAGCTCAGGCCGAAGACCGACTCAATCAGTTGAAATCGGCGCGCGGGTATTTGCCCATCGATGGCCTGAACCGTTATAACCTTGCAGTTCAGAAATTGGTTTTCGGCAGCCACTCTCCAGCCCTGCAGTCCGGACGCCTAGTCACTGCCCAGTCCTTGGGAGGGACCGGAGGCCTCAAGTTGGGAGCAGACTTTTTACGTCGTTTTCACCCCGAGAGCGAAGTCTGGATTTCCGATCCCAGTTGGGAAAATCATCGGGCGCTGTTCGAAGCTGCAGGTTTCACCGTTAAAACCTACCCCTATTACGATCCTGAAACCCATGGACTCGACTTTGCCGGCCTGTTACATACTTTAGAACAGGCCCCGAGCGGGACCATCGTGGTGTTACACGCTTGCTGTCATAACCCCAGTGGCGTCGATATGAGACCCGAACAGTGGGCCGATGTGCGAGAACTTGTCGCCGATCGGGGCCTTATCCCTTTTCTGGATCTGGCCTATCAGGGTTTCGCCCAGGGAACCGAAGCCGATGCGGCAGCGGTACGCGAATTTGCTGAAATGGATATTCCCGTCCTGGTCGCCAATTCCTTCTCCAAATCCTTTTCCTTGTATGGCGAGCGCGTGGGGGCACTGACCGTGGTCTGTCATGATCGGGATGAGGCGCTACGGGTGCAATCTCAACTGCGCCGCGTGATCCGGACCAATTATTCCAACCCACCCAGCCACGGAGCATTGATCGTCGCCACCGTCCTCGAGGACGAAACACTGACAGCGCTGTGGGAAGATGAACTGGGCGCCATGCGCCTGCGCATCAAAACCATGCGTCACGCTCTGGTGGAGCAGCTCAAATCACGTCTGCCCGAGGATGATTTCAGTTTTGTCGCGGAACAACAGGGAATGTTCTCGTTTTCCGGCCTCACGCTGGCACAAGTCCACCGGTTACGTCAGGAATTTTCCATATACGCCGTTGACTCCGGGAGAATTTGCGTTGCCGCTCTGAATGATCAAAACCTTTCTGCTGTCGTCGAGGCCATTGCCTGCGTCGTGCGGACGTAGTCATGGGGACTTCTACAGCCGGAATTTCCGCGAACTCGTCGGTACGGGTTCTGATTGCCAGTTTGGCGGGCACCACCATCGAGTTTTTTGATTTTTATATTTATGCCACAGCGGCGGTGCTGGTATTTCCCAAACTGTTTTTCCCGTCCTCAAATCCGACTTCAGCCATTCTGGAGTCATTTGCCACCTTTGCTCTGGCTTTTTTTGCCCGCCCTGTGGGTGCGGTCCTGTTCGGCCACTTTGGTGACCGGGTGGGGCGGAAGGCGACACTGGTGGCTTCTCTCATGACCATGGGGCCGTCTACCGTCGCCATCGGTCTCTTGCCCACCTATCAATCCATCGGTATTGCCGCCCCACTCCTATTGGCATTGTTTCGCTTTGGTCAAGGTTTGGGACTGGGTGGCGAATGGGGAGGCGCCGTATTACTGGCGACAGAGAATGCCCCTGCTGGAAAAAAATCATGGTATGGCATGTTTCCTCAGTTGGGGGCACCCCTGGGGTTTTTGTTGTCGAGCAGCATCTTTCTGGCCCTTGGTAAGGGACTTCCTGAAGCCGATTTCCTCTCCTACGGCTGGCGTATTCCCTTCATTGCCAGTGCCCTCCTGGTATGGATCGGTTTGTACGTACGCTTAAAACTGACGGAAACCCCTGCTTTTCTAGAGGTAATGAATAAGCAGGAACGTGTACCCCTGCCCATGATGACCGTGTTTACCGAACATGGCTGGGCCTTGTTTCTGGGAACGCTGATCGCTTTGACCACCTTTGTGCTATTTTATTTGATGACGGTGTTCACCCTCAGTTGGGGAACGACTGCTTTGCATTATCCCCGAGCCAGTTTTCTCTTGGCCCAGATGATTGCCATCTTCTTTTTTGCCTTGGGCATTCCCCTTTCCGCACGCCTGGCGGATCATTATGGTCGTTGGCCGATACTTCTTTTGGTGACTGCGGGAATATTTCTTTTCGGTCTGGTCTTTGCTCCCCTCTTCAGCGCCGGAAACTGGAACGCTACGGTGGGCTTTCTGGCACTGGGGTTGTTCTTCATGGGGCTCACCTACGGGCCCCTGGGCACTACCCTGGCGGAAATCTTTCCCGCACCCGTGCGCTATACGGGAGCCTCCCTGTCTTTTACGCTGGCAGGCATTCTGGGTGCGTCTCTGGCCCCCTACATTGCCACCACTCTAGCGAAAGGGTATGGCTTGCCTTTCGTGGGATATTATCTCTCCGGCGCTGCTGCCATTACTTTTCTAGCCCTTTTGGCCGCCCGCACTCTAATGCGGCGCGCACTCATAATCCATTATGATCATTCTTAAAAATCTTTCTCTGCGGCGTGGCGCCAAAGTCATCCTCGATAAAACCTCCGTTACCCTCAATCCTGGGGAACGGGTCGGTTTGGTGGGACGAAATGGAGCCGGTAAATCCACCTTATTTCGATTGCTCGATGGGTCCCTGAAGGAGGACGGAGGAGACTGGTCCATGCCGCGCAGTTGGCGTTTGGCCCAGGTAGCTCAGGACATGCCGGAAACAGATGAAACGGCAACCCGCTTTGTAGTCAATGGCGATACCCGACTGGTGGCCGCCCAGACTGAGGTGGATGACGCAGAAGCCAGTGGCGATGGTATGCGCATGGCCCACGCCTATATGGCGTTGCAAGAAGCGGATGCCCATACCGCCGACTCCCGCGCGCAAACACTGATCTTGGGATTGGGGTTTCGGGTCGAGGAGCTGGATGCCCCCGTGAACAGTTTTTCCGGGGGGTGGCGCATGCGTCTACAACTGGCCCGGGCCCTGATGTGTCCCTCTGATCTGTTGCTGCTCGATGAACCCACCAATCACCTGGATCTGGATGCGCTGGTATGGCTTGAAGCCTGGCTCCAGCGTTATGATGGAACACTGCTGGTGATCAGCCATGACCGGGATTTTCTCGATGCCATCACCACTGTAACTCTGCACCTTTCGGGTATGCAGTTGACTCGATACGGCGGCAATTACAGTGCTTTTGAAGATATGCGCTCGGAAAAACTCTTGCTGCAAATGACGGCTCATCAAAAGCAGCAGGACAAGATTGAACACCTGCAGAAATTTATTGACCGTTTCAAGGCCAAAGCCAGTAAAGCCAAGCAGGCCCAAAGCCGAGTCAAGGCTCTGGAACGGATGGAACGTATCGCTCCCGTACTGACAGAAGCGGAATTTACCTTCGAGTTTCAGGAACCGGTCAATTTGCCCAATCCCATGCTCAGTTTGCGCAAGGTGACCATCGGATATCCGCCCCCTTCTGAGGCGCCACCCGGTACTCCCTCCCTCCCCATCGTGCGCAATATCAACCATTCGGTTCAGGCCGGACAGCGCATCGGGATTCTAGGCGCCAATGGCCAAGGAAAATCTACCCTGATCAAGACGTTGGTAGGCGTGCTGCCACCCCTGGGGGGTGAAATGACCCAGGGAAAGGGACTGACCTTAGGCTACTTTGCCCAGCAGGAACTGGACGTACTGAGCCCCGAGGATACGCCCCTGGAACACATGATTCGTCTGGCCAAGACGGCCATCGCCCAGGGTAAGGGGGGGTGGGTTCAAGGACGCGAACAGGATTTGCGCAGTTATCTGGGATACTTCAATTTCACCGGAGATATGATCAAACAATCCGTGGGCACCATGAGTGGCGGTGAAAAAGCCCGTCTGGTGTTGGCTATGATCGTCTGGCAACGGCCCAATCTGCTGTTGCTGGATGAGCCTACCAATCACTTGGATTTGTCTACCCGTGAAGCCTTGAGCGTCGCCCTGAACGAATTTGAAGGCACTGTCCTGCTGGTCAGTCATGATCGCGCCCTGCTACGCGCTGTATGCGATGAATTCTGGCTGGTTTCTCGGGGAGGCGTGAGCGATTTCGAAGGCGATCTGGACGATTACCAGCGTTATTTGCTGGAAGAAGCGAAACGCAGTCGCAACACCTGACCCATGTTCCCGCGTCTTTCATTCGTCGTGGCTCATACGGTTCCGGATCGGGTGATCGGTCATCAGGGAGTCATGCCCTGGCATCTCCCCGCCGATCTGGCCCACTTTCGCCGCATCACCTGGGGACATCCGGTACTCATGGGTCGACGCACTCAGGAATCCATCGGGCGTCCGCTCCCAGGGCGCACCAATCTGGTGATCAGCCGTAACCCTGATTACGCGCCTGAAGGGGTAGTAGTGTGTTCCTCTCTGGAAGAAATCTGGCGTCAGGTGCCCGATGCCAGTGAAATCTTTGTCATCGGTGGCGGAACGGTATACGAGATGCTACTGACCCAGGCGACCCGCCTGTATCTCACCTGGATACACGCCACCGTGGAAGGGGACACCTTTTTTCCGCCCATCGATATGAGCGACTGGCAAGAAGTCTCGCGACAGGAACACCCTGCCGACGAGAAAAACCTCTATGCCCTGACTTTTCTCACCCTCGACAGAATTTCAGGGTTGGAAAGGGGGGAGCTTCCGGCTCACCAGACGGTTCTGTAAAGTCACGTAGTCGGGCAAACCATCACGATAGGGCGGAGTATCCTCTCCCGCGATCAGCGGAGCAAGATAGCGACGACAGGCCGGGGTAATCCCATAGCCATCTTCGCGAATAAACTCTCGCGGCACCTTTTTTTCCTGATTCGCCACCGCTTCCAACGGCACATGACCCACCTTCCATTTGTAAGGCTCATCGCTCACGCGCACGATGACCGGCATCACCGAGTTCTGTCCTTTCAGGGCCAATTGTACCGCCGCTTTCCCCATGGCATAAGCTTGCTTCACATCGGTTTTCGAAGCAACATGGCGTGCCGCCCGCTGCAGGTAATCGGCCACGGCCCAGTGATATTTGAGCCCCAACTGGTCGCGCACCAATTGCGCCAGACGTGGGGCAACTCCCCCCAATTGGGCATGACCAAAAGCATCACGCAAGCCACTTTCCGCCAGAAACTTGCCATCGGCGGTGCGAATCCCTTCCGACACAGCGACCACACAGTGGCCATGCTGTTCCACGGTGGCTTTCACCCGCGCCAGAAAATCCGCCTCATCAAAGGGAATTTCTGGAAACAATAATATATGGGGCGCATCGCCGGTTTTTTCTCCTGCCAAACCGCAGGCGGCCGTTAACCATCCGGCATGGCGTCCCATGACTTCAAGAATAAATACCTTGGTGGAAGTCTTGGCCATGGATGCTACGTCCAAGGCAGCCTCGCGCACGGAGGTGGCCAGATACTTGGCAGCCGATCCAAAACCTGGACAGCAATCCGTCAGGGGCAAATCATTGTCTACGGTTTTCGGAATCCCGATGCAAATCAGGGGATACCCCATCTGCTCCCCCATCTGAGCGACTTTATGGGCCGTATCCTGGGAATCCCCTCCCCCATTGTAAAAAAAATAGCCGATGTCATGGGCGCGAAAGACTTCAATCAAACGCTGATATTCAGCGCGGTTTTCCGCCAACCCTTTGAGCTTGTAACGGGCCGAACCGAAGGCCCCCGCTGGGGTATGGCGCAGGGCGCGCAAATTCTCCAGTGGTTCCTGCGCGGTATCGATCAAGTCTTCATGCAGGGCCCCGAGAATCCCATTGAGCCCGGCATAGACCGTGCCGATTCTCTCGGGATAACGGCGCGCAGTATCGATCACACCCCAAGCACTGGCATTAATGACCGCAGTCACCCCACCGGATTGAGCATAGAAAGCATTGACTCTGGTCATATTGTTCTCCTCACGGGATGAGCAGGGGGCTCATCAACCCAAAACTTGCTGCAATTGCTGGCGTACGGCATCCACAGATTGGGTGCCATCCACCTGTATCAAACGTGGGGCTCCCGTCTCGCCAGAACGGCTCCAAGCCTCATAATAAGCCACCAAGGGACGGGTTTGGGCGTGATATACGTCAAGCCGGTTGCGGATAATGGCCTCACGATCATCATCCCGCTGAACCAGGGATTCGCCGGTGATATCATCCCGGTCCGATACACGGGGAGGACTGTGGCGTACATGGTACACCCTTCCCGATGGCTGATGAATACGGCGCCCCGACAGTCGTTCGATGATGTCTTCATCCGGCACCTGAATGTCGATCACCACATCCAGATAAATTTGTGCCTGTTTCAAGGCATCTGCCTGGGGCAAGGTGCGGGGAAATCCATCAAAAAGAAACCCCCGTTGACAGTCTGCTTCGACAATACGTGCTTGCACCAAGCCGAGGATGATGTCATCAGAAACCAGGCCACCGGATTCCATCACTTTGCGCGCCGCCATACCGAGAGCGCTGCCCGCCTGTACCGCTGCGCGCAACATGTCACCAGTGGATATCTGGGGAATACCATAATGGTCTCGAATAAACGAGGCTTGTGTCCCTTTCCCGGCGCCGGGAGCGCCCAATAGCATTATCCGCATAAATTTCTACCTATCGTTATTGTGGAGTGAATGAGGAGGTTTTCCAGAGTGATTGTACTTGGACGAGATCTTCGGGAGTATCTACCCCCAAGGCTGGGGCAGATTCCAACCGTACCACCGCGATACGATAGCCGTGCCATAGGGCGCGCAATTGCTCGAGGGCTTCAAAACGTTCCAGTGGTGCTGGGGACAACTGGGAAAACTCTCCCAAAAATGCGGCGCGGTAAGCATACAACCCCACATGATGCCACGCTGGCAGTTCCGCCGGGCAAGCATCCCCCCCCTCCGCTCCAGACCAGGCATCCCGAGCCCAAGGAATCGGTGCGCGACTGAAGTAAAGCGCCTCGTCCCGGCGATCCAGAACCACTTTGACGGCACTGCGGCGTTCCAGATGTGCACGGCTGGTAATCGGGTAGCAGGCGGTGGCCATGGCGCAGTGGGGGCTTTCATGCAAGCGTTGCACTACGGCACGGATACTTGCTGGTTCGATCAGTGGCTCGTCTCCTTGGACATTGACCACCAGCGTTTCTGGGGTCAGTTCCAAATGGCTCACGGCCTCAGCCAAACGGTCAGTACCCGTTTCATGGTGGCTGCCCGTCATGACCACCGCTACCCCCGCACGTTCTGCCGCAGCCCGAACTTCTTCATGGTCGGTGGCCACCACCACCTGGTGGGCACCACTGGCCAAAGCACGTCGAGCGCAGTGGATTACCATGGGAACTCCGTCGATTTCCGCCAGTACCTTGCGCGGAAAACGGGTAGACGCCAGGCGTGCGGGAACAATGGCGACGAAAGGGGGGGCAGTCACGGAGTTTCATCCTCTTCGAGGCGCCTGGCTTCGCCCTGAAGCATGACAGGGATGCCATCACGCACGGGAAAAGCCAGGCGGCAGGGAGAGCATACCAACTCCTGACGACTGGCACGGTGTAATAGAGGGCCCTTGCACAGGGGGCACACGAGTATTTCCAGCAGACGACTATCCATGGGAGTCCTTGGTTCGCAACAGGGTATCTACCCGCTGTATCAATGCGGGCTCGAGATGAGCATCCACAGGCAGGTACCACCCCTGTGTCAGCCCCAATCGACGCCATTTTATCGCATCTTTCTCGGTCATCAGTACGGGTTTATCCAAATGGGCGGGCAAATCTTCCCGACGATAGGGATGATGATCCGGAAAAGGCCGCCGCTCCACGACAATTCCCCAGCGCTCCAATTGCCCGAAGAAGCGTTCGGGGTGACCAATTCCCGCCAACACCAGACAGGATTGCCCGTAAAAGTGGTCCCGTGGCAGCGTTTGATTCGGGTCCTGGAGAGATATCCAGCTGCTGGACTCAAGGGACATCACGCTTCCTGCCATGCCACTGAACAACGACATCGGTGGCGTTTCGCTGGCGCAGTTGACCACGACGGCGTCTACGGTAGCCAAACGTGACAGAGACTCTCGCAGGGGGCCGGCCGGCAATAGCGCACCATTACCCCAACCGCGCGCGCCATCGACCACGACACATTCCACCTGGCGCGGCAAAGCCCTGTGTTGCAAACCGTCATCGCTGAGGAGCACATCCACTTCGGGATGAGCCCGGAGGAGAGCCTGAGCGACCTGGACGCGGCGTCTCCCCACCCATACTGGGGCCAGATTGCGTCCTGCCATCAATACGGGTTCATCCCCCAACTGCGCCGGGTCACTCGCGGGGAGGACAGCAGCAGGAACGCGCTGGTATCCCCCGTATCCCCTGCTGATGATTCCAGGATGCCAGCCCAATTCACGCAAAGCCGCGGTCAAGGCCAAAGTACAGGGTGTCTTCCCCGTACCGCCCACCGTCAGGTTTCCTACCACCACCACTGGAACCGGCAGAGTATCCACGGAAGTCCGGGAACACCGGCTTGAGAAAAAGCCATAGAGCCCACTCAGGGGTAACAGAAAAAAATACGCCCAGCGATGGTGTCCCTCGAACCACAGGGCCTGAAACCAGCGTTCAAAATAAGATCGCACTGGGTCAGGGCTGCCCACTACGGGTACGCATCACCAAGTGATGGTAGCCTGTACTGCGTAAGGCTTCCATCAATGCCATCACCTGTCCATGGGGCACCCGCGCATCTGCCCCGATGATCACGCTTTGCCTGTCAGCGCCCGATAATCGTTGGGATGTGAGTAGTGCTCTGAATTGGACAGAACCCGGGTCCATTCCTTTGGACTGACCATTGATGCGCAGTTCTCCATGGGCATCGAGGTCAATTTCCAAGGGAGACCCCGTGGCTGGAGAACGCAGGGCGCCGCCGACGGGCAACTGCAGATCGATGCCGCGCTCCCGACCAAAGTGCGATGAAATCATCAAAAATATCAGAATCACCAATAACACATCGATCATGGGCAGGAGATTGATGTCCGGTTCCTCAACCCTCCAGCCGCGCCGAAAATTCATGGTTGACGATCGCCATGGAGAACCTCGACCAGTTTGATGGCCTGCTGTTCCATATCGCTGCCCAGACGCTCCAGACGCCCCCGAAACAGACGATAGAAAATCAAGGCGGGGATCGCCACCACCAATCCGAATGCGGTGTTGTAGAGTGCCATGGCAATTCCTTGCGCCAAGGTTTCCGGCGAATTGCTCCCGCCGCCCTGAAACAGCAGGATCATGCCCACCACCGTCCCCAATAAACCCAACAGCGGACTGACAGAGGCCAGAGTGCCGAGGAGACCCACCCTTCCTTCCAGTTCTACCATCACTGCGCGTCCGGATTCCTCAATGGCCTCTTTCATCACTTCCCGGGTATGACGCTCATTGCGCAATCCGGCAGCCAACACCCGCCCCAGAGGGGTGCCTTGATCCAGACGTTGTACCAGAGCCGGACTCACCCCTTGGCGCGCGATCTCTGCCAACACTTCCTCGAGTAACCCTGGCGGAATCACCCGTCGAGGACGCAGCACCAGTGCGCGCTCGACGATAATCGCCAAAGCCCCCACAGAAACCAGCAGTAACAAAATGCTGGGCCAACCGGCCGCTGCTATGCCCATTCCCACGATTTCCTCTCAACTTCAGATAAACTGGTCCATTGTAAAGGATCGCCGGGCATCTTGGCGATGGCGTTGAGAAGGTTTTATGGATACGCTACGCTTCCCTGTCCCCTCTCTCAAAGCAGACAGGATTGTCCACATTCTCTGTGGATAAGTATGTGAACAGTGTCGTTGTTACTGCATCAACCTTTTAACTTTGTTACACTTTTCTTGCATCGTCTAGTTTTTGTACAACCCCGGATTGGCAATTAAAATCCTTGACAAACGACAATATTCCCGCAATCCATGACTGGCTTGACCCATGAACCTTCCCACCCATATCCATAGCTCTTTGTCGGAACTTTCCGCAGATTCTCCCCGTCCTGTCGAGGATGCGCTCAGCGTAACCGAGTTCACAACCAAGCTTCAACGGGTGTTGGAACAAGGTGTACCGGCGTGCTGGATTCATGGGGAAATTTCCAATTTTACTGAAGCGACGTCAGGTCACTGGTACTTCAATCTCAAAGAGGCGCAAGCCCAAATTCGCTGCGTCATGTTTCGTTCGCGCCAAATTCCTGGAGCGTTGCGCCCCAAAAACGGGCTGGCTGTCAAAATTCACGGGAGTGTTTCCTACTATGCCCCCAATGGATCTTGTCAAATTCTGGTAGATTTTCTGCTCCCTGCAGGCCAAGGTGTTCTCTATGAGGCCTTCAACCGTCTCAAAACCCAACTGACGGCTCAAGGGCTTTTTGAAGCAAGCCGCAAGCGTCCCCTTCCTTTCTTACCGCGCAACTTAGGTGTCCTCACGTCCCCCGCTGCCGCCGCATGGCGCGATGTCCTGACGACGCTGCAGCGGCGCGCGCCATTTTTGTCCATCATTCTTTATCCCATACCGGTACAGGGGGAAGGAGCCGCCCCTGTCATCGCTCAACGTCTCGAACAGGCAGGAATCAGGAATGAATGCGACGTGCTCCTGATATGTCGGGGTGGAGGAAGCATGGAAGATCTCTGGGCCTTCAATGAAGAAGTGGTGGTTCGCGCCATCGCCGCCTGCCCCCTCCCAGTGGTCACGGGTATCGGTCATGAAACCGATTTCACCCTAGCAGATTTTGTGGCCGATCAACGGGCCCCGACTCCCACGGCGGCGGCCGAGATGGTCTGCCCGGAACTGGCCGCATTGAACCATCACCTGCTGCGCAGTGCCCAGAGAATGTCTACGGCATGGCGCCGGCGCGTGGAGCTGCATACACTGCATCTCGACCAGCGACGCCAACGCTGGGAAGCGTTATATCGACGCTACTGGGAACAGCAACATCATCATTTACGCTTGTTGGGCCAACGCCTCATCCATCCCGGACAGCAACTGGAGCAGCGCCGGCAAAACCTCAGAGCCCTGGAATCGCGTTGGCAACAGTCCACCCAACGCTGGCTGGAACGACAGCGCCATCGACTCGAAGCACACCAGCGGGCATTGGCTCACCTGAACCCTCGCGGAATTTTACAGCGGGGTTATGCCCTCGTTCTCGATGCTCAAGGACGGATCGTGGAAGATGCGGATCAACTGGAGAGCGGGCAACAGGTTCGCTTGACTCTGGCCCGAGGCCAGCGCGATGCCTGTATTCTGCCGCAAACGGGTGATAACGCTTAAAGCGGGGCGAGAAAACGCCGGACCAGATCCTGGGCACGCATTGCGCAGTTTTGCGCCAGGGCATCGATGGATTGCAGATCGGCCCAGGAGCGCAGCCAAGTCAATTGTCGCTTGGCCAATTGCCGGGTGGCGATGATACCGCGTTCCACCCACTCGGAGGGACCCAGTTCTCCTTCCAACAATTGCCATGCCTGACGGTATCCCACGGCACGCATGGCAGGTAAGTCGCCATGGAGGGAATAACGCTGGCGCAAATCCATCACTTCCTGCTCAAGACCCGCTGCCACCATGGCATGAAAACGCGCCGCAATCCGTTCGTGCAGGATCGTTCTGTCCCCAGGGACCAACCCCAACGTCAGGACCGGTCCGGGTAATCCCTGTTTTGAGTCTTCGGCATGCCAGGAGGACAGGGGGCGAGCCGTCACCATCCAGACTTCCAGAGCACGCTGAATGCGTTGCCGATCCAACGGCGCCAGACGGGCTGCAGTCAGCGGGTCCACTTCCTGCAAGCGCTGGTGCAGGGCTGGCCATCCCACCACGCGCGCTTCCTCCTCGAGCTGTGCGCGCACATCCGGCGCTGCTGCAGGTAAAGTCGACAAGCCCCGTTGCAATGCCTGAAAATACAGGGGCGTCCCCCCGACCAGTAAAGGGATCCGTCCCCGTGCCCGGATCTCCGGCAAGAGGAGTTGAACATCAGCGACAAAACGGGCCGCCGAGTAGGGGTCGTCAGGATCAACCCAATCCATCAGATGATGTGGGTGGCGTGCCCGAGTCTGGGCATCGGGTTTGGCGGTTCCAATGTCGAGACCGCGATAGACGCTGGCAGAATCTACATTGATCAGTTCTAGAGGAAAATGCTCGGCCAAATCGCAGGCAAGATTGGTTTTACCACTGGCCGTGGGACCCAACAGGAAAATCACCGGAGCATTCATATCAACGGCCACGTAAAAACCATTGATCCAGTTCTGCGAGGGGTATCTGACGCCAGGTGGGGCGGCCATGGTTGCATTGATCCGCGCGTTCCAAGGATTCCATATCGCGCAATAAGGCATTCATTTCCATGAGGGAAAGATAACGCTGAGCGCGCACCGCACTGTGGCAGGCCATGGTAGCCAGCAACTCATTGCGCGCTTGTTCCAGACGTCCGCTGTGACCATAGTCATCCATGTCACGCAGGACCTGTCGTACCACCGGCAACGGATCTACGCCTGACAACAACACCGGCCAAGAGCGGAGCGCCACCTGATGGGGTCCCCGCACCGCCAGTTCCAGACCCAGACTGAGGAGCACCGCTCCATGCTGCTCGATGACCGCCATTTCGCGGCTGTCCACCGTCAATACGGGAGGGGTGAGATAGGGTTGCATGACCAATCCCTGGTCGTGAGCAATTTTGAGGCGCTCGTAGAGGATTCTCTCATGCGCGGCATGCATATCCACCACAATGAGTCCCTGCCTATTCTGGGCCAGAATATAGACCCCATGGAGCTGAGCCAGAGCATAACCCAAGGGGGGGGCAACACTCACCACCGCCTCTGGCTGTGGGCTGCCTGGATGAACCGAATTGACCTCCACGGGGTGCTGTAGCGCAGCCGTAGTGATCTCTGGGGAGGTGGAATGCCCAAATAACGCCGCATGAAAGCGGTCAGGTTCTTCCAGAAACAGCGCGGTCTGTCGAGTGCCCACGGGAATTTCTGGGCGCTCCAGTTCGGCCATGGACGCATGTCCTTCAACCGAATCATTGAGGTGTGCCGCCGGATGGGTCCGACTCAAGGTTTTATGTAAGGATTGCATCACAAAACGAAAAATAGCCGAAGATTCCTGAAAGCGGACTTCCGTTTTGGCCGGATGAACATTGACATCCACGCGCTCTGGATCGACCGTCAGGAATAACACCACCCCCGCTTGGGATTGTCCGTGAAGAACATCCTGATACGCCTGACGCACTGCCTGAGTCAGAAGTCGGTCTCGGACAAATCGCCCATTGACAAAAAAATACTGGTTTTCCCGTCCCTGGTTCGCGGTCGGGTGGCGAATCCACCCGTGCAAAGACACCAGGGGGGAGCCTTCCTCAACCGCCAGCGCCTGCTGAAGAAATTCCTCCCCCAAGACGGCCCGTACTCGTGCCTCCAGGGTCACCACCGGCCAGTCACGCAGCAATCGCCCCTGATGAGTCAAACGAAAGGCCGTATGGGGGTGAGCCAAAGCCAAGCGGCGCAAGAGTTCATCACAATGGCCGAACTCTGTTGCCACTGACTTGAGAAATTTACGTCGTGCTGGCGTCTGACTGAAGAGATCTTCGACGATAACACTGCACCCCACGGTGCGCGCAGCTGGCATGGGTGCTTCGAGAACACCGCCAGTGGCCGTCACCGTGGTGGCATGGGGGGCTTCCTCTGTACGCGCCGTCAGCGTGACCCGGGCGATGGCTGCCATACTTGCCAAGGCTTCCCCGCGAAAACCCAGACTGTGGATGCACCCCAATTGTTCCAGGGAAGTCAGTTTGCTGGTGGCATGGGCCTGAAGCGCTAATGCAATGTCGTCGGCATGAATCCCCTGACCATCATCTTCCACTCGAATGCGACGCATCCCACCATCTTCAAGAGTCACTGCGATGTCCGTCGCTCCGGCATCCAAAGCATTTTCCACCAACTCCTTGAGGGCCGATGCTGGTCGCTCGATCACCTCCCCCGCGGCAATCTGGCTGATCAGCAGCGGGTCAAGGGGCCGAATACGGCTCATGGGGTGGCTGCCACAGTGGCCGCAGTGGTTCCTGACAAATGGGTCCAAGCAGAGCTTTTCCGCAGATAGTCCTGCAACCCGTGAGTAATCGCCTGGGCCAGTTTCTCCTGATAGGCTGGATCATTCAGATGCCGTTCTTCTTCGGGATTGGTAATGAAAGCGGTTTCCACCAGAATGGAAGGGATGTCGGGAGACTTGAGCACGGCAAATCCGGCTTGTTCAACAAAACCCCGGTGGAGCACATTGATTTGATCCAGTTGACCCAGAACCGAACGCGCCATTTTAAGGCTGTCATTGATGGTCGCTGTCTGCGATAAATCAAACAGCGTCTGAGCCAGATAAGCCTGATGCGGCTGAATGGTCACCCCGCCGATCAAATCGGCATCGTTTTCATGTCGGGCGATCCATCGTGCCGCCACTGAGGTCGCGCCCTTTTCCGACAAGGCAAAGACCGAGGAGCCGCGAGCGTCCTGATTGATGTACGCATCGGCGTGGACCGATACGAACAGGTCCGCATGCAAGTGATGGGCCTTAGCCGTCCGCTCCTGCAACGGAATGAAATAGTCACCATCGCGAATCAATACGGCAGACAGTCCGGGTTGAGCATCGATGGCGGCTTTGAGGCGTCGGGCTATGGCCAGAGTGACATTTTTTTCGTGGGTGCCTCCCTCCCCATGGGCTCCCGGATCTTCCCCGCCATGACCGGCATCCACCGCAATCAGCAGAGGTCTCCTGGACCCGGACGATGCCATGGAAACCGGTGCTTGGGGGGGGCTGGCAGAGGATTCAGCAGGAGGCGGGACAGCCGTTTCTGCTGCCACAGTGGCCGGGGGAGCTGCTGGAACCGGCGCTTGATTGTCGACTTGCAGTCGTGCTTTGTCGAGTAACGGCGCCAGTGGATCGGGAGTGGCGACGGCAGGATAGATATCGAGTATCAGACGATAGCCATACTCTCCCACGGGTTCTAGCAAAGCGGTACTGGCTTTCACGGGGACCTTGAGATCAAACACCACCCGTACTACCCCAGGTTTGAAGCGTCCGACGCGGATACGACGCAAGTAGGGATCATCGGGACTAAGGCTGGCCGCCATCTGTTCCAGGGGTTGCGTTGCCGTCACCCCGTCCAGATCCAATACCAGGCGATCAGGATTGGGCACAGAAAACAGGCTGCTTTGAATCGTCTCGTGCGCTTCAAAGGTGACCCGAGTGTATTCGCTGGCGGGCCATAGACGCACCGCCCGGATACGGGTTTCAGCAGCCTGCACGACCGCCACCACCGACCACAGGGTCAGGGCGACGAGTAAAAATCGAGCATGGATTCGAGACATTTCATTCCTCGTGGAGAAGCCTCCAAGACGCGCAGGATGCGACCTGATCCCTGAATTTCCAGCCCCCAAGCCACATCCACCGGAGGTAGCCAAGAGACCACTTTTTCAGGCCATTCGATGAGACACAGGCTATCCTCTCGAAAGCATTCTCTGAATTCTCCTTCTTCCGCAGTGTAAGAATTGCTGATCCGATAGAAATCAAAGTGATAACAGTATAACCTGGAAAGCAAATAAGTTTCAAGCAAAGCATAAGTCGGACTTTTAATGGAGCCGGTCACGCCAAGACCACGCAAAATCCCGCGAATCAGCGAAGTTTTACCGGCACCCAAGGTTCCTGCAAAGGAAATCACCATTCCCGGTTCCAGAAAGGGCGCCCAGCGCCGTCCCCATTGCTCCGTAGATTCGGCATCAGGCAATGCCCACTGTGTCCGCTGCCGCGTTTCTCCCTGACTCACAAACTTCCCCTACCCTCTGACCAATTCTCGGATAATAATCCATTACTCACTACCGCGCCGTTCTCCATGACCTGTTCCGATCCTGTTGCCCTGCGCTCTCTGCTGACCCGGGAAGCTGCTGACTTGGGGTTTTCTGCCCTCAGTGTCAGCCGCCCCCAACTGGCACAAGCCAGTGCCCAGCTGGCCCGTTGGGTTGCTGCCGGCCACCATGGAGAGATGGACTATTTGGCCAAGAACACCGCATTACGCGCTGATCCCGCACAACTGTGGCCCGGTACCACCTGCCTCATCAGTGTAAGCCTGCCCTACTTGCCCCAATCCCTGCTGCATATGGAAGCGAATTTGGCGAATCCGGCGCGTGGCTATGTGGCACGCTACGCCCTGGGCCAGGATTATCATCGCCTGATGCGCCGTCGCCTCGAAGCATTGGCACAGCGTACCAGCCTCCTATGGGGACCTTTTAGTTACCGCCCCTTCAGTGACAGTGCCCCTCTGTTTGAAGTGGAAATTGCCGCACAAGGAGGGTTGGGATGGCGCGGGAAACATACTCTATTGCTCCAGCGCCAGGGATCATTCTTCTTTTTGGGGGAACTGTGCTGTGATTTGCCGCTCCCTGCGGACTCTCCCGTCACTGCCCATTGCGGCCGTTGTCAGGCGTGCCTCGACATTTGTCCCACCGCCGCTATTATTGCCCCCTACGAACTGGATGCCCGTCGCTGCATCGCCTATCTGACCATCGAGCATTTCGGCCCAATTCCTGAACCCCTGAGACCCCTCATGGGCAACCGAATATATGGATGCGATGACTGCCAACTGGTGTGCCCCTGGAACCGCTTTGCCTCCCCTGCCGTCAGCGCCCTGGCTTTTGCTCCCAGAAAAACACTGCAGGAAGATGCACTGGCGCAATTGATGACTTGGACTTCGGCTGATTTTTCCGAACGACTTGCCGGTTCCCCCATACGTCGACTTGGCCATGAACGCTGGTTGCGCAATCTGGCCGTAGCCCTCGGCAATGGCCCACCCACAGCCGCCGCCTGGTCCGCTCTGGCCCATCACCGGGAACATTCTTCGGCATTGGTGCGCGAACATGTCAACTGGGCTTGGCAACGTTTGCTATTGTCGGGGAACTCCCCATCCCCCAACGAGTCGGAGTAGAATTACTGTCCTTTGACCGAGACCAATTGACCATGTTCCGTGTTTTAGCCTTCAGTCGGCCATCGAACCAGTTCGTCCGCCTCGTGATTCTCCTGCTATCGCTCCATGGGGGGCAAGCGCTGGCCATTGACGGGCTTCCTGACCATCCCCCTGTCCTGCCCGCAGCGGTCACGCCTGAGACGGAACCACGCACCTTTCTTATGCCTGACCAAGCCTTCAAGGTCGCGGTAGATACGGCGGCTGATTCCGGCTCCCTGATCCTCTCTTTCACTCCCGCCCCAGGATATTACCTGTATCGCGATCGCATTCGCGTTCAGTTGCCTTCCGGGTCACCCACCCCTATTCTGAAATTTCCCAGCGCTGAAGCCAAGGAGGACCCCAGCTTTGGCCAGGTATGGGTCTACCGCCATCCATTCCAGGTCGAACTCAAGGGAACCGGCCCCACCATTCCTTCGCGTCTGTCGATCAGCTACCAAGGCTGTGCCGATCATGGCATCTGCTACCCTCCTACCACCCAGGACTTTCGACTCGACGGCGAACGCTATTCCGCCCTTTCCTCCGGGGGTGACATGTCCTCCACCCCACCGGCTGCCGACTCTGGGCGGCCTGAAGACTTTGCCAGTTACCTGAAGGGCGCCAAACCCCTGCTGGTTCTGGCCAGCTTCTTCAGTTTTGGTCTGTTGCTGGCGCTGACGCCCTGTGTATTTCCCATGATCCCCATTCTTTCGGGCATTATCGCGGGACAAGGGGCCTCCGTCACCAAAACCCGCGCCTTCACCCTATCCCTGACCTACGTCATGGGTATGGCCCTAACCTATGCCGTGGTCGGCGTACTGGCGGGTTTGACGGGGACTTTACTGTCCAATGCCCTGCAAACGCCCCCGGTCCAGATCGCCACTGCGGTAATTTTTGTCCTTCTTGCCCTATCCATGTTCGACGTTTATCAACTGCAACTTCCCCTCGCCCTGCAAAACCGCCTTACCCTCACCTCCAACCGCTTGCCCGGTGGACATTACTGGGGAGTGGGGTTTATGGGCATGCTGTCATCCCTAGTCATGGGTCCCTGCGTAGCGGCACCCTTGGCGGGGGGGTTACTCTACATCGCGCAGACCCATGATGTGGTTTTAGGGGGCAGCGCGCTCTTTACCATGGCCTTGGGCATGGGAATGCCACTCCTGGTCATTGGAACCTCGGCCGGAGCCCTGTTGCCACGAGCCGGTCGCTGGATGAACTGGGTCAAGCGTTCCTTTGGGGTCGTTTTGATCCTGGTGGCTTTGTTCATCATTTTACCCCTAGTCCGGTCTCCGGTTGCCACGGATATTCCACCCTTTACCCCGGTGGATTCTGTTGTTAGCCTCGATCACCAGTTACGCCAGGCGGCGGCCGAACACCGCCCGGTGCTGGTAGATTTCTATGCCGACTGGTGTGCTTCCTGCGTGGAAATGGATCGCACCGTGTTGGCCCGTCCTGCGGTGAAAAAAGCCTTGGGGGATTTTGTGCGGCTCCGTATCGATGTCACCCACAACACCGCTGCTGACCACGATCTTCTGGCTCATTTCAGCCTTTTTGGGCCTCCGGGAACGCTGTTCTTCGACCGTGAGGGCCATGAAAAAGAAGATATGCGTTTGGCTGGGTACATCCCTGAGGACCAGTTTTTAGGCTATCTCGATTCGGCGCGACGTTGAGCGCCATTACTCGAGACGCAAGAAATGCTCGCGGTAATGACGCAATTCAGCGATGGATTCCAGAATATCCGCCAGAGCTTCGTGGCGGCCAGACTTTTTGAATGCGCCGTAAACGCTCGGACGCCAGCGTTTTGACAGTTCTTTCAAGGTACTCACATCCAGATTCCGATAATGAAAATACTGCTCCAACTGCGGCATGTAGTTGGCCATGAAACGTCGGTCCTGGCACACGGAATTACCACACATGGGAGATTCACCTGCCGGTATATGGCGCCGTAAAAATTCCAGCAGTTCCCGCTCCACCCACGCTTCATCGTAGGTAGAGGCACGCACCCGATCGATCAAACCGGATTTGCCATGGGTGCCTTTATTCCAGGCATCCATGCCATCGAGCACAGCATCGTCCTGATGTACCGCCCAAACCGGTCCCTCTTCCACGATATCGAGGGTGTTACTGGTCACGACTACCGCGACCTCGATGATGCGATCCCGTGCGGGATCGAGTCCAGTCATTTCCATATCCACCCATATCAGGTGAGTCTTGTCCTGTGCCATAATGATCCTTTTTGAGTCCCGATGACCTGTTTCATACCGCTTTCTGCCCTGCACCATATTTCCTTTCTTCGGCGCATGATACACGCTCCTCTGGGGAAGAGCCAATGAGCATTGCCCTGCGTTCGGGACAGGTTATGGGCGTTTTCGGTCAACATACGGAAGTGCTGGATGACCACGGCGCACTCTGGTCCTGCGTACAGCGCGGCAAACGCCATGACGTGGCCTGTGGTGATGTGGTGGGTTTTACCCCCAGCAGTTCGAATCAGGGCGTCATTGAACACATCGCGCCACGGGACACCTTGTTTTATCGTGCTGATGCCCGCCGTGAAAAATTCCTGGCGGCCAATGTGGATCAAGTCGTGATCGTCACTGCCGGAGAGCCGACGCCCAGCCAGGATCTGCTCTCCCGTTGCCTGGTGGCGGCCGAAGCCAGTCGCGTTGCCGTGCTGGTAATCCACAACAAGGCAGATCTTGTGCAGGCGAGTTCTCTCTGGCGCCCGACTCTGGCCTATTATCAGTCCTTAGGCTATCGCGTCATCGAACTCAGCGCCGTCACCGATACGACCCCTCTGCTCCCTTATCTGAGTCAGCATCGCAGTTTATTGGTCGGCCAATCGGGGATGGGGAAATCCACTTTGCTGAATGCCTTGATTCCGGAAGCGCGGGCCACGACTCAGGCCATTTCCCTGGCCCTCGATTCAGGGTGCCATACCACCACCGCCACCCGGGCATATGCCCTGCCAGAAGGGGGACAAATATTCGATAGTCCGGGCGTACAGGCATTCGGTCTGAGCTATTTATCCAGCACCGATTTGCCGGCATTTTTTCCAGAGTTTTCAGCACTGCAAGGCCACTGCCGATTCCCGGACTGTCACCATCTCAAAGAACCTGGCTGTGCGTTCAAGGCCTTTGCTGGCGATCATCCGCAACGCTTGCAACGCCTGGCCACATTGCTGGATGTGGCACAGGAGAACGCCCGTACCCGTCTCCCCTCAGCGCAGCCAGGTCGCCGTCGTCAACAAACCAAACACCACGACCCAGAGGACGAGGGTGCGCCATAACAACCCTTCTGTGCTGAGCAAATCCGCTTCATCCATGAGAACTTCTTCGTCCTCATCACTGTCGGTATGGCTCCCCAGAGTGATTCCCAGAGCGCCGCCTGCCACGGCAATCAGCAGGTGACTGCTATGGCGCGGCACCAACCCACGCCACACGAACAAAGCCTCTTCAAAATCTCCCACCACGGCAAAGGATAATGCCGTGAGCCGGAGAGGAATCCAGTCGAGCAATCCCACAAACCGCCACGCCATTCCCTCTTCCTTATCTTCTGAACTCAACCACTGAGCTACCTTCCAGGCACAGAGGTAGAGTAAGGCACCGCTGGCACCCGGCAGGACAAAAAACCACCAAAGGGGAGCAAAGAACCATCGATAGGCGTGATTCAGTGCGACTTCAATGGCCTCCCTCAGTCCCTGGGATTCCCCTGCGGAACTGCCTACTCCTTGCTCGTGACGCATCGTCAACCCATTGACAGCCTGATGAAAATCAAGACAGAACCAGAGAACCATCCCTTCCACGATATATTCCAGCCCCAGGTAGGTGCTCCCTTTCTGAATCAGCCAGAGCATCAGGAGTGGCACAACCACTCCCAAACCCCACCGCCCCGGATCGCTCGTATTCATATTCAGTCGCCGTGCCCATACTTCCAGCCAATGGGCATATTGACGCCACAGACTTGCCTGCCAAAGCACAGGACGCCACGACTGGACCACCAGAACCACGATCAACACAATCCACTTCATGAAATACCCTTACGATTTTTACCAGAGGGGAGCAGATGGTAGCAGATATTGCACAAACAAAACCCCTCTGCAGGAGGGGTTAAAATTGTAGCAGTTTCCGTAGGAACTGCACCGTTCAGCTGACTTTGCGGGCGCTCCAGATTTTCTTTTTATATTTTCCGGAACCCATAGGTACGAGTCCGATGGCAAAAATCTCCACCGTATCTCCTGCCACGATCTGCTCTCGCAGCAATGCTCGTTGCAAATCGGATCCGGTATGCCGAATCCTCTGAACCTCATCCCGAACCTCTGCAAAGAAGGTGCGAGACTTGCGTCCGGATGGATCCGTGCGCTCCACAAATCCCGTGCTTTCAAGTACCCCACGAAAGGTACGCACGGCGGGTGCTTGGATGAGCGTAGGATACGACTTGTTGGTACTTGCCAAGGGGCTTTTTCGTTTGGCATCCTTGGCTCGCACTTCTTCCATGCTCATTTCAATCACCTTACGGCGTTTCTGCACGTCAGAAAGATCGTGTTCAGGGGCGGGACAGGGGGGCAAAATATGCCAAGGACGCTTGTGTAGCAATCCATCCGGCACTTCCGCCTCAATCAGGGTCTGACACTCCTCGACGGTTTTATCCATCAATTTTAACAAACCCTGATCCTGCAGCGAGGGAAAGACATGATGGACTTCTGTCAACGCTATCCTCCCCCAGGGGCGAGTGGGATGCTTTGCCTGATGGGGCAAAGCCTGCATCTCCTGAACTCCTTCCCCGGCGCGCAAGCGCAAGCGCCGCTCCACCATGGCCCCATAACGACGCCGCAATTTGCCATAATCCAGCCACAAGGACCGGACTACCCTGCCTTCACCCGGGTAACAGCGACACACCACGCTGAACCCATCTCCATAGCGAATCAAGGGCTGACCCGTGGAAGAAAATGCCCCCCCCGGTTCCATCGCTGAAGCCCCTTCTGCAGACACGGGTGGAGAAATCACGCGATCTTCAGATGATTTTTGCGCGACCACCACACCGTCGATTTCCCGCATCAAAGCTGCCACACCTTGCCCTCGCCGCCACTGCTGATTCCACCCTCTCATCAAGGACAAACCTCCCCAATACCCTGCACGCAACAATCCTGCCATGAGACGAATCGCCAAAGTCATGATGAAACCTCCAAAAAAAACCGGAGGTACTCACCTGCCTGACGGCAAGAGAATGCACCGTCCGGTGGTTGAGTCAAACATGAGTCGGTGCGTAGCGACCGAACCCATGGCACCCCGTAAGAGTTCAA
>JAAGNR010000017.1 GCA_010435995.1 Ferrovum sp.
CTTTAAAAAGGATGCGGGGGGGAACAACCATCATGCGTAACATTACGCTGTATCGTGCTGGCATTCACAAATTTATCCTGTTAAACGAAAGCGAACCAGGCGACGAGGACGGTGTCCGTTCGAACCAGTATCTCGTCATGCATGGTGACGCAGCAGTTTTATTGGATCCTGGTGGATTTGGCGTCATGCCGAGGGTATTGGCCGAACTCCTGCGCCATGCATCGCCGGACAATCTGAAAGCCATCATGCTCTCCCACCAAGACCCGGACATCGTCGGCGGAATCTCCAGTTGGCTGGAACTGACCCAAGCCCCTGTATACGTCTCACGCATCTGGTTGCGTTTTCTCCCGCATTACGGTATCAAAACCATGGATCGCTTTGTGGGCGTCCCAGACGAAGGCATGACCTGCACCCTGGATCCCGGTTTTGAACTGCAGCTCCTTCCGGCCCACTTTCTTCATTCGGAAGGGCAGATCAATGTCTATGACCCTGTGTCAAAAATTCTGTTTACCGGCGACATCGGTGCTGCCATGTTACCGGACAATCTAGACTACCCCTTCGTCGATGACTTCGCCGCTCACCTCCCCTATATCGAATGGTTCCATCGGCGCTACATGTGTTCCAATCGCGCTGCGCAGCTTTGGGTCGACATGGTTTCCCAGTTGGACATCGAGATGATTGCGCCGCAGCATGGGCCGGTGTATCGCCATGGTGCCGTCAAGGATTTCCTTGTCTGGTTCCGAAATCTCAAATGCGGCGTGGACTTGATGACCGCAGCCGGATCTTTCTCACTGGACTGATTCATGAAATCTCCTGTCATTCAAGAAGAGGCCTTAGGAAAACTGGAAGACACCCGACTTCATGTCGTTGAACGGGTTGCCTCTCTACTGGAAAACCAGGTTCGCTCCCATCTGTTCACTGAAAATATCAGCGAACTCGTCAAGAACATCAATATGGAACTCGGCGATCATCTCACCGAGGCCCTCGATTTGCTGGAAAATGCCCTCGTAGATCCCGAAGATCGCAGCATAATTTCCGGCCGCATTTTTTCCAGCCTTGCCCGCACCACTCGCCTCGAAAAAGCCCTCGACATCCTGCTTAAAGAACGCCAGCGCCAATGGTCAAAAAATTCCGGCCACTTACGCGAAATCGCCATGGAATTCAACGATACCATCGGCGGTTTCCAGAACTCCCTGGTGGAGAAGAACCTGCTGGAACGACAGAGCCGGATTCTTGAAACCATCGTGCTGTCTCACGAAAAAGTGACCCAATGGAAAGCTTTTGTTCAGGAAATCCTCTCCGGCTTTCACACCATATTTCCTTTCAATTTCTTCTTTATCGCCTTCGTGGAAGAAAAAGGATTGTCGCTGTTTATTTACTATATGGGCGACTATTTAGAAGATACCAAATGCATGGCCAGAACCAAACTGGCTGCCGAAGTCGTCGTGCAATTGGGCTTGCCCACCGATGCCCCGCTGGATATAGAAGAGTTTTATATCCCCGTCATCCATCCTTCTCCTGCCCCTCTGGACCACGAAGTGGAAATGATTGCGGTGCCCGTACCGGATCTGGAGATGCCCAACCTTGGCGGTGTTCTGGGGTTGGCATTCGGTTCCTCGAAAAAACTGACCCCTCAGGAGGAAAGCGTCATCCGTTCGACTCTGGCGGTCATGGCCATGGTGGTGGGATCCAGTAAAACCCTGAGCCGAACCCTCTCCGAACTCGAATATTACTCCAGTCATGATCCCTTGACCGGTTTGCACAACCGGCGTTACTTCGAGGAATTGCTCGAATACGAGGAAGGGCGTTCCGAGCGGCACAACCACAAGTTTTCCGTATTGATGCTCGACCTCGATGATTTCAAGGATGTCAACGACACTTACGGTCATCCCTGCGGCGACAGTGTCCTGAAACAAGTAGCAGAAGTCATTTCCCATTCCATGCGTAAGGGAGATGTCGCCACGCGCATCGGCGGTGATGAATTTGCTGTCATTCTGATGGAAACGGATAAGGATGGCGGGGTCGCTGTGGCCGAAAAATTACGCCTCGCACTGCGTGAACTGCCTTTTATCAGCCCTGACGGCAAACAGTTTCATATCACTACGTCTATCGGACTCGTCACCTTTCCGGATGATGGAGAAAAGGTGGCTGACCTGATGACCGGCGTGGATGTGGGATTATACCGGGCCAAACAGTTGGGAAAAGATGGGGTTGGCACCATCCAATCCTCCGTAGAATTACAAATCGGTCGCACCATCCGCGACAACGCGGAGAAACTCCGTCAGGCGCTCAAAGACAATCGGATTGTTCCCTACTATCAACCCATGTTCGATCTGACTACCGGCGAAGTCGTTGCCTTTGAAACTCTGGCGCGCCTGAAAGAAACCGATGGAACCACCGTTTCTGCTGGAATGTTCATTGAAACCATAGAGAAATATGGCCTGGGACGAGAACTGGACCGCACTATCCTGGAAAATTCTTTCCAGGCTGTCAAAGTACTCACAGACCAGGGACTGCCACCGCCCCGATTGTTTCTGAACCTCTCTGCTCAAGAAATTCAAGGACGAGGTATTCTGGGTTTCGCCGAACAACTGTGTCGCCAGTTCTCCATCCCTCCCAGTCTGATCGTATTCGAAATACTGGAACGCGATGCCATCGGTGACATGACCAATATGCGTAAGTTTCTGAGCAACCTGCGTGACAAGGGGTTTGCCTTCGCCCTCGATGATTTTGGCAGCGGCTACAATTCATTCCACTATTTGCGCGAACTGCGTTTCGACTTCGTCAAACTGGATGGAGCCTTTGTCAGAAACATCCTGAATTCCAAGGTGGATCAGATTCTGATCAAAAACCTCAATCATCTGTGTCAAGAACTGGGCATCCTAACCGTGGCGGAATTTGTGGAATCCCACGAGATTCTCATGGTCCTTACGGAGATGGGGATCAATTACGCCCAGGGATACCATCTTGGCCTGCCGGTTTCCGCCATGACTTTGCCCCACCCTGCTTACGCAGCGCCCCCACCACGCTGACCACAACCATCAGCGCCGAAAGATCGTTTCATCCCCAGAGATGAGCTTACGAATGTTGGCATGATGGTGAAGCAAGAGGATCAACGACAGCAGCAGTACCGTACTTTTCAGCAGTCCGCTCGACAGAAAAAACACCCCAAAAAGCGGGGTTGCTACAGAGGCGCACAGCGCAGACAGGGATGAAATCCGCGTGACCACCATCACCGACAACCACACCACCATGGAACATAATCCCAAGAGGGGATTGAGGGCCAGCAAAACCCCCAAAGCTGTGGCCACGCCTTTGCCTCCCTTGAAACCAAAAAACAATGGGTAGCCATGTCCCAGAAATACCGCCACAGCGGCTACTGCCACGGCCCGATTGTCCAATCCCAAGGGAATCAATCCATGAATCACCAGGGCAACGGCCAGCCACCCTTTGAGCCCATCGCCCAGCAACACCAGCGCGGCCCCGGCGCGACTGCCCCCACGCAACATATTCGTCGCCCCAGGATTTTTTGAGCCATAGGTGCGGGGGTCGGGCAATTTCATCCATCGACTGACCACCACCGCAAAAGACAGGGAGCCTAACAGATAGGATCCCAAGGCAACCAGAATGAGCATAAAAGAATCAGCAGTCATAAACTATCCTCGGGGATGATGCCGGGCATGCAATTGACGCAAGCGTTCTCGCGCCACATGAGTGTAAATTTGCGTTGTGGATATGTCAGCATGGCCCAGAAGTACTTGTACTACCCGCAAATCGGCCCCATGATTGACGAGATGGGTGGCAAAGGCATGGCGCAGCGTGTGGGGTGACAATGGAGTGGTAATCCCTGCCACGCGCGCATAATGCTTGATGCGATACCAAAAAGCCTGGCGCGTCATGGACTCCTGTCTCTGGGTCACAAACAATGCCCCATGGGGTTGATCCGCCAGCAATTGCGGCCGACTCTGGGCAAGATAACGCTGCAGCCACGTCAGCGCTTCCTCCCCCATGGGAACCAGACGCTCTTTGTTCCCTTTGCCCATAATCCGCACCACCCCTTCGTTCAATCCCAGACCGGACAAGGGCAACCCCACCAATTCACTGACGCGCAACCCGCTGGCATAAATCAGTTCAAGCATAGCGCGATCGCGCAGCCCCAAGGGGGTATCGACCTGGGGACTCTGAATCAGGCGTTCCACTTCCGCTTCCGACAAACTGTGGGGAAGAGGACGTCGATGCCGGGGTGAGTCCAGACGAAGGGTCGGATCATGAGCCATGCGGCCACTGCGTATCTGATGGTGAAAGAACCGTCGTAAACTGGTCAAAGAGCGCGCAGCCGTGGCCCCGGAAGCCTGTCGCACCTGATACAGGTTTGCCATCCATCCTTGGAGTTGCATTTCCTGAACGACGAAGGGAGCCATCAAGCCCCCTTCCTGTTGTGCCAGCCAGTGTTTGAACAATGTCAGATCACGCCGGTAGCTTTCCAGCGTATTGGCTGATAACCCCTCTTCCAGCCACAGATCGTCACAAAATCCATCCAAGGCTCGGTGCCATTCTTCGTTCGGGGAGGCCATTCCTTCCCTTCAGGATCACCGGACCCGTCAATCGGCCTTGGCCACCACTTTCACGCGGTTGGGCAATTTTTCGCGAATACGCGCAGATTTGCCCGAACGATCGCGCAGATAATACAGTTTGGCGCGCCGGACATCGCCTCGA
>JAAGNR010000018.1 GCA_010435995.1 Ferrovum sp.
TCCCTTCCTGGGCACCAACCAGCAGTCCGATAAAGTCCAAAATCATTCTTAACATAATAAATTATAATGGATTTTATTAAAGCACCGGACAAAAATGAAGTCTCCCGTCACTGCGATACCTCCCACGGATTGATGAGGGGCACTCCCGTTGACTTAAAATCAGCGATGTTGCGAGTGACCACCGTCATGCCATGCACCAGGGCAGTTGCCGCGATGAGTGCATCGCGCTCGCCACGCTTATCGGGTATATGCAGCTTGGCACAGCGTTGTGCCACAGCGGTATCGACAGGCAGCGTGCGCCTGGAAAACTCAGGCAATACGTGCTGCTCTAGCCACGAACGCAACATGGCCCCTTGGGTGGCGTCCTTTCGCTCAATCGACAGAACGCCAAGTTCCAGCTCCATGATGGTGATGGCCGACACAAAAAGGTCGGCGGCATCAACGCGTTCTGTCCATGCCGTCACATTCGTATCCGCCTTACCAAGCCGTACCTTGCGCAGTTCGGACACCACGTTGGTATCGAGCACAAACATCATAAGAAATCAGCTGGTCGAGGTTCGATGGTCACACGCGGCGGCTCAAACTCAATGTCGGCAATACCCGGCATAGCCAGCGCATCGGCGATGTTGCGCCGCTGCTTTGTGAGCCGCTGATAGTCCTCAAAGCTCATAAGCACATGGGACGGACGGCCACGATCCGTGATGAACACCGGCCCGTTATTTGCAGCCCGTTTTGCCTCACTTGCCCCTTGGTTGAACTCGCGGCTTGATAAAGTGGTAATGGTCATGACAACACCCCCCGTATGCCCGAATGATGTAGTAACGTTACTACATCATTCGGGCGAGTGCAAGTGTTTCAATCGGTTCATTGCAATGTCCAACTCATGTGGCGGCGTGCGGTCAGACTTCTTCACGAAACTATGCAGCATCACAGTCCGCCTACCTATCCTGAATTTTGCATAAAAAAGGCAGAAATAGCCATAAGCGTTTGATATAATTGCGGTTACCAAGCCAGAATCGGCAAACGCCAACAACTAATCTGCCCATGTCAAATTCCACTCCAACTCAACTTCGTTTTGCGCCTTCCGCCGGATTTTCCATACGCGCTGATTTTGCGGGCGGCGCTGGTGCTGGATATGGATCACTCCGAAGATTCGGTGTACGGCCAGCAACCCTTGGCGTTTTACCAGACGCGCGTCTGCAAAGCCATTCTGCTTCACCATGACACAACGATTTTTAGCCACCCCTCTGACAGCATCTCCAAGGAGGTTTGTGATCTGATGAACTGCTCCCGCCAAGCCTAGACGGCTATGGCGAGAGTTTCGTGCTTCATCGCGTAGCAAGGTCATTGCGTGCGTTACCGCACAGAGGGGACATCCCTTGGTGACGGAAAATCAGTGGGAGAGTTACCACGTCAGCAGGATGATTCCCGCCGGGGATCATTCCCACCACCAAACCCTGTCCGTGGGTGAGGGAGCAAGCGCAGGGAGCAACCCGCTCCAGAGTCCAACAAATTGTCTGACATCAAGAAGTTCATCAAGGATCGATTCCATTGGAGGATGCCTGCTCGCTCCCTTGGCTGGTCAGAAATGTCGCCTGCAGAAGAACTCCCCCTGCGGTCAGAACTGTTTAGTGCAGAACAGATGGCGCAACATGGAAAGACCGTCGCCACCTCTCATACCCTGGCTTCGCGCCGGGGTTCAAATCAGTTGCTGGCGCGATTGGCTGCAAACGAAGAGGCCTTGGTGGAGGTATGTAATTTACTGACCGTGGCACTGGCTTCGAAACGGAGTATTACCCCTGCGGGGGAATGGTTACTCGACAATTTCTACCTTATTGAAGAACAAATCAGGACCGCCAAAAGACACCTGCCGAAAGGATACAGTCAGGAACTGCCTTGCCTGGCCTCCGGACCTTCTGCAGGGCACCCGCGTGTCTATGACATCGCTCTGGAGATTGTTGCCCACGGCGATGGCCGAGTAGATACAGAAAGCCTCAGCAGCTTCGTCGCCTCTTATCAAACCGTCACTGAACTCAAACTGGGCGAGTTATGGGCCATCCCCATCATGCTGCGACTGGCCGTGATCGAAAATCTCCGGCGTGTCAGCGCCAGAATCGCCGCCGGATGGAACGAACGGGAAATGGCGGATTCGTGGGCCGACAAAATGGCTGAAACGGCGAAGACGGACCCGAAAAGCCTGATTCTGGTGATTTCAGATATGGCGCGCTCAAACCCCCCCATGGTCAGTTCGTTTGTCTCTGAACTAGCGCGTCGCTTACATGGGCATGGACCCGCTTTGGCGTTACCCTTAACCTGGATTGACCAACGACTCGCAGAGTCAGGACAGACCATTGATCAGTTGGTGCAGTCTGAAAACCAGAAGAAAGCAGCAGATCAGGTGTCCATCAGCAATTGTATTAGCAGTTTGCGCATTCTGGTTGCTCAGGACTGGCGCGATTTTGTCGAGACCATGAGTGTTGTTGAGCTATCTCTTCTCCAGGATCCTGCTGGAGTCTATGGCAAAATGAATTTCGCCTCACGGGATCAGTATCGTCATGCCGTAGAAAAATTGGCCCGAAAAAGCCCCCTCACGGAAAGGGAAGTGGCTGATACTGCGGTCCTTCTGGCCTGCGCCTGTAACGAGCCAGCGTCCCTATCCCACGAGCGCGCGCGCCATATCGGATTTTTCCTCATCGACCAGGGATTGCCCCAACTGGAGAAAGCCGTCAAAGTGCACCTCTTCGGGTTTTCAGCCCTGGCAAGAGCTGCACAGCAGTCCCCCTTGGCCGTCTATCTGGGGAGCATTCTGCTGATGGTTGTGGCCGTTACCGGAATCTTTCTATATCCCTTGAAGCACCTAGGAATCCCAGCTTATCAAGTGGCACTTCTGGGCATTCTGTGGTTACTGGTATCCAGCCAATTTGCCGTGGCCCTGATGAACTGGCTGGTCACCTGGCTGGTAAAGCCGGAAGGGCTGCCAAAAATGGATTTTTCTCTGGAAATTCCTCCATCCTGCCGAACTCTGGTGGTAGTTCCTGCGCTCTTGACCAGCATGGAGGATGTCGAAAAACTGGTTGAAGCCTTGGAAGTCAGATTTTTAGCCAATCGCGATGAACATGTGCGTTTTGGCCTGTTGACGGACTTTTGTGATGCGTCACAAGAATCTCTTCCAGAAGATCCACCACTGGTGCAATTGGCCCAGACACGAATCAGCGAACTGAATGACAAATACGGCGCGCTCAGGGAGGGTAGAGAAAGCAGTATTTTCTACCTGTTTCATCGCCCGCGACTCTGGAACCCGCAGGAACACCTGTGGATGGGTTATGAGCGCAAACGCGGCAAACTGTCGGCCTTGAATGCGTTACTGCGGAACCATGATCCCAGTATGACTGGCGATCATTTTTCCCTCGTGGTCGGAAATACGGCGATCCTGTCCCAAGTAAAGTTTGTAATCACCCTTGACAGCGATACCCAGTTGCCACGGGATGCGGCCCGCCAACTGGTGGGAACCCTGGCCCATCCCCTGAACCGCGCCTACTATGATGACAGCAAACAGCGCGTCACAGAGGGGTACGGAATTCTGCAACCCCGCGTGGAGGTGAATATCCCTGCGGTGACCCGCTCGCGTTATGCCCAACTGTATGGGGGAGACCTCGGAATCGATCCTTACACCCGCGTCGTGTCCGATGTTTATCAGGACATCTTCCGCGAAGGTTCGTATATCGGCAAAGGCATTTATGATGTCGACATCTTCGAGCGCGCACTCCATGATCGCTTCCCAGAAAACCGCATCCTCAGCCATGATCTTCTCGAAGGATGTTACGCTCGGGCAGGGCTATTGAGTGATGTCCAGTTGTATGAAAACTATCCCTTGCGCTATCACTCGGATGTGCAACGCCGTCATCGGTGGATACGGGGCGATTGGCAGATCGCCGGATGGTTGCGACAGTATGTGCCTAAAAAGTGCGTTGAAGGGGCCCCTCAACCCCAGAGGAACCGCTTGTCTCACCTATCACGCTGGAAACTGTTCGACAATCTTCGGCGTAGCCTGGTTCCTGCCGCATTGATCGCACTCCTCCTGGGGGCATGGACACTGCCGCTGGCCGGGTTATGGACAATAGGGTTGATCGCCGGCATGCTGATCCCAACGGGGTGTGCCGCACTGGTCGATCTCTGGCACAAACCCGAAGAAGCCATGCTGACCCAGCACCTCAGGGCGGTGACCCAATCACTGACCCGCCATCTGCTGCAGGCTGGATTTGAACTGGCATGCCTTCCTTATGAAGCATTTTTCAGTCTGGATGCCATTGCCCGCACGACCTGGCGGATTGGCGTAAGCCACATACGACTGCTGGAATGGAACTCAACCTATGAGGTTGATCCTGCATTTGATCAACCAACGCCCCATGATCTTATGAAGAGCTATCAGGACATGTGGATTTCCCCGACAGTTGGGATAGTGACAGCGGTTTTTCTGATGTCATCGCACATTACCCTATGGATTCCCGCAGGACCGATCCTGCTCTTGTGGATGATCTCCCCTGCCCTTGCCTGGTGGGTAAGCCTCCCGCTGGTTCGCCACACAGCTGCCTTGTCGAATGAACAAATGATTTTCCTACGCCGCCTTGCACGCAAAACCTGGGAATTTTTTGATCACTTTGTCGGGGCAGAAGACCACTGGCTGC
This sequence comes from Ferrovum sp., assembly GCA_010435995.1. Classification (GTDB taxonomy): domain Bacteria; phylum Pseudomonadota; class Gammaproteobacteria; order Burkholderiales; family Ferrovaceae; genus Ferrovum. Next base: position 4,686 of record JAAGNR010000018.1, read on the forward strand.
CCCCTGATAACGTTCAGGAATATCGCCCAGATGCCGTGGCTCACCGAACTTCCCCGACAAATATCGGGTTGGCGCTCCTGGCCAATCTGTCTGCCTACGATTTCGGCTATATTTCGGCGGGAAAACTCGTCGAGCGCACCACTCACACCCTGCGCACGATGATAGAACTGGCGCGGCATCGCGGGCACTTTTACAACTGGTATGACACCCTTACCTTGCAACCACTCCTGCCGTTGTATGTGTCGGCTGTGGACAGCGGCAACCTGGCCGGTCATTTGCTGACATTACGGGCCGGCCTGAGTGAGCTGGCCGATGACCCTGTAGTGAGAACAAACCTATGGCAAGGTCTGCAAGATACCTGCGGGATTTTATCGCCGGTGATGAAAGAAAACGCTGGGGATTTGATGGAAGAATTGCAGCGCCAACTGGAGGCCATCTGTACCACGCCTACCCCCCTCGTCTGGGAAATACATCTGCTTCTCGTACGCCTGGAAACCACGGCTTCTGCCGTCGCCATGAGTGTGGCGGAGAACCGGGGAAACATGGGCGAAAGTGGACCGAAAAATGAAGCCTCCTGGTGGGCACAGGCGTTGGTTCGGCAGATCCATGAAGCGTTAGACGACTTGAATCATCTCATTCCGTGGGTACTGCTCCCGAGCGCCCCATGCGGACTGGAAGCCTTTGCCGCTCTGGTCAATATTCCGACTTTACGGGAACTGGCAAAATTGGATGCAGATCTGCGCCCGAGTTTCGAGTTCTGGCTCAGCGCCGAACCCACGTCCCCACAGTCTCACTGGCTCACTGGCTTGCAGCAGCAAGTTGCCACGGGGAGCCTACGGGCGAAAAACCGGATTGCGGCCATCGAAGATCTGCAACTTCAATGCGAAAATCTTGCCCATATGGACTACGACTTTCTGTTCGACGAGAAGCGTCACTTGTTGAACATTGGCTACAATGTGAGCGACCGACGAGCCGATGCGGGTCACTATGACCTGCTGGCCTCCGAGGTGCGCTTATGTTGCTTTGTGGCCATTGCCCA
>JAAGNR010000019.1 GCA_010435995.1 Ferrovum sp.
ACGCTTTATGCTTCCGAGCCCCTTCCTGTACCGTTTCGTCTATCAGTTTCATTATTTCCTGGCGATCTGGGGTGCTGATCAGTCTTCCTTTTGCACACCGATCGTCCATACCTACGCAAATCTACCTATAGGTAGTTTGCTGCTGGATTCCTGTTTCACAGAGGCTGGTTTCACGTTACCAGAGAGCGCAACACCAGCAAAAAAAGACCGCGTGAGAAAGCTTGGTACTGTGCGTTAGCGTACTGAATAAATGCGCTCTTTGTCGCAGGATGATCCAAGGTGCCCTTGTTTACCTGATGTTCGTTGGTACCACATTTAACTTAAGGTTTTAGCGACGTAATCGACCCGAGGAGACTACAATGAAATTCAAAACAATGTCCGTTATCGTGATGTGATCACTACTCAATATGGCAGGACTGGTGTATGCCGATGCGAACGCTGGGTATGTGATGGTTGCCAACGGGATTGGTGGCGGCGAGGGAGCGCCTGCAGGTTCTGCGAACGTATCAGGAACTTCACCCCCCACAGGGAATGCCGGTAACGTTAATGTCGGCATTCCCAGTATGCCAGGAAGCGCGACCACCGGATCAGGAACGTCAAACACACCAGGGGCAGGAGGCATTCCCGGAGCAGGTATAGGCGGAACGACCAGTGGGCCCACAACCAATGGCAGCGGAGTTGGCGCAGGCGGAATAGGAAATAGTGGAATGACCGGAGTTGGTGCCAGTGGCGCCACTGGTGCGACTGGTGCCGAAAGTGGTGGCAAATAGTTACCCTGACCGAAGGACCCTGTCGTCAAGACAAATTTTCCATGAATATGGAAATTTTTGGTGCTTCGGTAATTTTCTCTTTCTGAAGTCGGAGCAGTGCCTGCATGTGGTAGAGCACGCAAAGCAGTCAGCGTCAAAAGCCCTCTCAAAAAACCGTCCGCTTGACCCCCTGCTGGTACAAGACTGGCTCTGAACTCACTGCGCCCCCAGGCGCACAGGGTGAGCAAGGGGAATGGGCGGACCAGTGTTCAAAAATTCCAGACCAGCTCTAGTGTTATACTCCGAGTTTTCCTGCGCCGTTCATTTTCATGCCTGTACGCTATCGTCCTACCGCGATCCTGCGCTTGATACGACGCCACTTTCGCCGCCCTTGGCTTAAATACGGCATCCCTTGGACTGGCGCGGTACTCGTGGGACTGGCAGCAGTCTATTTTGCAGAATGGGCAAATGATGCGCTCGCGCTGTTTTTGCGCTGGATAAACGGGCGCATCTGGCTCAGCCTGCTGATTACCCCAACGTTGACTGCGGCGGCGGCCTGGATGACGCGGCGCTGGTTTTCCGGTAGCGAAGGCAGCGGCATTCCACAGGTGATCGCTGCACTGCACGGACCAACCGATACGACGCGCAACAAGCGACTGTTTGGCTTGCGGATCATATTCGGCAAGTTGAGTCTCGGCTTAATGGGCATGGCCGCTGGTCTCACCCTCGGGCGTGAGGGGCCCACCGTACATGTGGGCGCATCCATCATGTACGAACTGCGGCGGTTCTATCCCAGAGCGTCCCTGCGTATGGAGCGCATGCTTCTGCTGGCAGGCTCGGCTGCGGGTTTGTCGGGCGCGTTTAACACTCCACTGGCGGGCATTCTGTTCGCCATCGAGGAGCTTACGCGCAAATTCGAAGTTCGTACCAATGGCGTACTCATCACCAGCATCGTGTTTTCCGGTCTGGTGTCGCTGGCACTGGCGGGAAATTATCTGTATTTTGGGCAGATCGCCACGCCTGATCTGTTTCCTCTCAGCTTCGCCATTCCCGTGATCATCTCAGCCATCCTCTGCGGTCTGGCCGGCGCGGCATTCAACCTGACCCTGCTGCATCAGTCCCGCTGGATTCCGGCACGTCTGTTCCCCTGGCGCGCCCGCTCTCCCCTCGTCTGGGGCGCTGCCATGGGTCTCCTGGTCGCCATCATCGGCATTGCCACCAGCGGGCAGACCTGGGGCAGTGGCTATGAGCAGGCACGGCATTTGCTGGTCAACCATGGCGAGCAGGTGAGTTGGTCCTATCCCATCATGAAGTGGCTGAGCATGGTGCTGTCGTATATCGCGGGTCTCCCCGGAGGGCTATTTTCACCCTCCCTTTCCATTGGCGCAGGGTTTGGCCATTGGGTCAGCGAATGGTTCAGCCAGTATCCGCCATCCGCCCTAGTGGCGATCTGCATGGTTGGCTATATGGCGGCAGTGACCCAATCCCCACTTACCTCGTTTGTGATTGTGATGGAAATGATCAACGGCGGTGGTCTGGTGATTCCCCTGATGGCCACCGCCCTCATGAGCAGTCGAATCGCGGGAGTCTTCACTCCACCGCTATACGAGGCGCTGGCCAAGAAGTTTTATTTCGGCGGTTAAACACACAAACCCAAAACACTCCGTCTAAAATGGGGAATGCGCTGCCGCTCAGGAGGGCGGCAGCTCCAACACGGGGAGCAAGGACTTTAATAACTGCACCGTCATGGCACTGGTGAATTTGTAGTCTGCCGCATAGGGTTCGTGAACAGTGCTCGTGACAGTTCCGAAAAAGCGGTCACCGATCAAAAACACGAAAGTGGCGGAACGATTCACGGCACGCGAGGAGATCAACTTGCCGTTGGGCGCATAGGTGACAAAACGCTGATCTCCGGTACCGGTTTTCCCACCGATCTCGATGACCTGGCCATTTTCCCCCACTCCATCCTTTAGGCGGATGCCCGTCCCGCCCTGCACCACATCGATCAAGGAGCGTCGCACAACATCGGTCACTTCCACGGGGACTACCCGAACTCCAGCGGCGGGTTGATTAATCAAGTGGGTTTCATAGGGTGTCCCCTTCGCAAATTGCAAATCTTGCAACTCCACAATCGGCATCAACAACCCCTTATTGACGATGATCCCCATCAACTCCGCAAGGGAATCGGGTCGGTCACCCGAGGCCCCCAATGCGGTGGCATAGGAAGGCGTCAGGGCTTCGAACGGGTAACCCAAACGACGCCAATCGGCAGCGATCATCTGAAAGGCCTCCAGTTCCAACATTTGACGAATGCGCGACTCCTGAGCTTTTCTATTATGGCTCTTGAACAGCCACTGGTAGACATCCTGGCGTTGCTGGTCACTGGCCTTGACCAACTGCGTCAAGGTTGCTTTGGGGTGGTGAAAAAGATAGCCGACCAACCATAACTCCAGGGGATGGATTCCAGCCAGATAGCCCCTATCCATAAGGGAGTATTTTTCCACAGCGAACTGGTCATAGAGGACTTGTAGGGATTTTTTATCGAGTTCCGCTTCGGGTAACTGCTGGTACATGAAGGTGGTAAATTGCGAAAAACTGGCCTCAGGTTCAACACTTCGAAATATCAGAGCCAAATTCTTTGGTCTGGCATGAATGCCATCGATCAGAGTTTGTACCGTCTCGTCTGGGGATTTTCCCTTGTATTTCTTGTAAAAGCGCAACAAGAATTTACGCCCTTCGCGGTCCGCAAAAAGTGACAGTTGGTTTAGTTGGGACGGATTCACCGAAACTTCGCCGGTTTCAGCCGCGCCAGTCCCTGTTGCGGTATTGTGGTCTGATGGAGCGATCTTGACCAGACCCACTATGCCGGAACTCACAGTCTGTGCCTCGTAATGATGCACGATGTCGCGCATCAGACGCACAAATATCAGATTGACGGAGTGTTGAAAACCTTCTCGCACGGTCATGATGCCATTGTCTTTTTCTGGTTCGAAGTTCTTGAACTTCTGGAGTCCGCCACCCGTAAAAAACGCTTCTGCCGGATCTCCCGAATAGGTCCGTGCCATGGCGGCCTCGAGCATGTCCTGCAAACGGCTATGGGGGTTTTGGGAAAAATAGCTCAACGCCCAACGAGTCAACGTATCTTGAGATCCCGCCTGAATTTTTTGCAAATCCCTTTGGTTCATGCCTGCATAGGATTGATGCAGTCGTGTCATGATTTCCAGGTAAGTGATCAGGGTGCGCAGTTTGGCGGTCGATCCCAGGTTCAGGCGTGCCCCACTGTTGATATCAAAGGGTTCGTCCAGATCATCAGTTTGCACTCGCAACAGATTCGCATGGGAGCTGCGTTCGAACAGGGTAAAACTGAAGGACAAACGCTGTGGATCGTCATTTTCTCCCAGCATATTATGTCCATACAGTCCGGCAGCTCGGGCTCCGGCAGGACTTTGCACTTGTCGTAACAAGTCAGTAACAACGCGTTGCACATTGGCATCAAGGGTCGTTTTGACATTCAGATCGATCCTGTCCAGCACATATAGATTTGGTACATGAAGCAGGGAGAGCAAATCATTGCGCAGCAGATTTGCCGCCTTGTGGGACACAAAGGAATTCGCCTGCGGAACCAGCAGACCCTGTCTCAAGGGAAGCGGCATCGGGAGTGCTGCCTTTTGCAATGCAGGGGAGATGACATGAGCCGCCCCCAATAGCCTCAAATAATGGTCCGTCATCCGCGCCAGTACAGGCGCCCCCTCGCGCAAGAAATAAGAAGGTCGACGCTGAGCGATTATGAGGGACAACGCTTGCTTATAGGCTTCCGCTCGCTGCTGCAGAGATTCGTCACCTTGCCTCTGCAAAAGGTGATTGAATTCATCAAAATCGCGACCATACCACATCCACATGCCATCGCCCAACCCACTGACTTCACCATAGCCCATCCTTGCCGTCAGGGGAACCGTGTTCAAATAGGCCACTACAATTTGACGGCGGCTCGCCATATTGTTTCTGCCCTGCAGGTAGGACCGAATCGACGCCGAATCCATTTGCAAAAATTTTTCATGGATGGATAAGGTACGACCTTCAGGGGAGTGACGGTATTTCTCTATTTGGGTGGCCAAGGTACTGGCACCGGGCGTGTTATGTTGGCGATGAATGACATGCAGGGCCTGATCGAACAGCGCCCGATCCAACCGACTCCAGTTGACTGCAGGATTGCGCGTTGGATAACGGCTATCGAGCAGTTCCTTGTCTTCAACGAACAGCAAGGTGTCGACCAAGATCTTTGGAATGACATCGAAATTTCTATAGACCCGCATCGGAGACAGGAATGCATAGAGCAATTGCTGATGGCGATCCAACAGCGTCAATCCAGCCTGATCTTTCTCCTCATATATCGGCGCCAGCTTAGATTCCAGTAAAGCGGGCGACATGCGGACCTGTTCTGTGACAATAAAACCATGGTTGATCAAGGAGTTGGTATATTCTTGAATTCTTCCATATCCTAGGCGCTCGTCATAGGGACCCGCTTTCGGAAAACGAATCGAAGGACTCGGGCCTTTTTCCAGTTTATAGTCGAGCCGTCTTGCAAGACTGGCAAAATAATGGGCTTGAAGCCAAGAGGAGCGTAGTTCGTCGATGACCATCCAGCCTGTCACTGCTACCAGTACCAACAAGATGAGCAGAGATCGATTTTTCAGGGCATGGAAAAGGGGCAATGTGTTTCCCATTAAAATTTTGTTAAATTGCAATCAGAACAGTCCAATCTCCTTGCCGCCCATATCCAGTGCATGACGGAATGCGCTGCCGATCTTGTCTATCTCACCGCCGGACACACCAAATGCCTCAAAGTATCCCTTCCATTCTCGCACGATAGACCACACATGACTTATAACTTGACATCCTCCCCCCTGAAGGAAGGGGATTCCTACGGCGCTACGCGGTGATTTGCGCGGTCGCTTCGGTGGGTTCCGCTTCATCGAGCGACCTGACTGCGCCGACTCTCCACAGGCTAACAAGCGGTATCCCCGCTCTAAAACATTGATCGCGCCGACCACATCGGCGTTATTTTCGTAGCCACAATCTACGCACAGAAACTTTGACTGTGTGAGCCGCCCTGAAGGGCGAGGTTTGCCGCGAAACCGATCAATGGCCCCATCTCTGGTTAACCGAAACGCGCATACCAGCTCAGCGCATTAGGGTGACTGCGTTCCGAACCTGCGAAGACAGAGCCTTCGGGCAAAATCACGGTAGCAATACCGTTAGAGCAGGTCGTTTGTGATAGAGGGTTTGCCGCTGGTCATGGCCTGGATGCTGTAGTCGCACTCGAAAAGCAACCCTTCGGACCGAGACGAGCGCCAGGAGACCCTAGCGGGTTCGCCCTTGGGCGCGTAAAACGAGGCATGGGGAGGTTTTAGTGCAATGATGAGTAATTTACCGGCACCCAAACATAGCCTCCATCCGCCGCGCGTAAGTGACCGATCCCGGGGAATGGAAGATGGGCCCCAGCCACCCAATACCCCTGTTTTGCCGCATCGGCAAACGTTTTTTTACGCTCGATCTCCGCAGATTTTGAATCGGTATCAAACTTCATGACCACGGAGGGTTCGGCAAACTGCACGGAGGCTACGTGCATCAAATCTCCCCAAAGAATCAACTTTTGGCCATTGCTCTCGACTGCATAAGTGGTATGGCCTACGGTGTGGCCGTGGCTAGCCACGGCTCTGATGCCCGGAATGAGTTCTGTATCACCCACAAATGGTTTGAATTTACCTGCCAAAACATAGGGATTGAGAGATGCCATTGCCCCTTGAAACGAGTGCTTCGCCTCTTCAGGTGCTGCATCCATATGCTTCTGACTCAACCAAAAATCGGCTTCCTGCTGATCTGCACGCACAATTGCGTTAGGAAATGCCCGTTGCTCTTTGCTCATGAGCCCGCCAACATGATCAGGATGCATGTGCGTTATGTATATCTCGTCAACTTGTTCGGGTTGATAACCGGACGCCTTCAGATTGGCAACCAAGTTGCCAAGGGTGGGTCCGAATAAATTGCCCGCCCCCGTGTCGATCAGAACCAGTTTTGTACCCGTATTCACCAAAAAACCATTGACGGATGTCTCCAGTGGATCTTTGAGGAAATTGAGTGATAGGGCCTTTTTCACTTTTTCTGGTGTGGTATTGCCGAGCAACTTGCCTACAGGCAAATTCACCGTACCATCGGATAGTGCGGTAATTTCAAAATCACCCAGCATCATGCGGTAATAACCAGGAGCCTGAGTCTTCACTTGCGGAGCGCTTGCATTGGCGATAGAGACAAATGGCAAGGTCAAAAAAACCGCCATCCAGAAAGTGAGTCGATGATAGAACGCCACAAGATTTCCCCTTCGTTTAACCGATTAAATATAAAGACGACACTGGACACAACCCACCACCCATCCTGAATATTTGCTATTCCAGTTCGTGGCGATGTTGCAACGTGTCGAACCTTCCCAAAGGTACATGTTAGCCGACAACATTGAATTGTTCTAGGAATTTCGCCGGGCATCCCTGTGCCGGAGCGGACACTGTTTCCCCGATTAGACTGATTTTCATTCCCCTCCGTAACCTGATAAAGTCCATAGTCAAGATTCTATAGAGACGGTTCCCCTATCGCTATTTGGTCAGTTTTCAAGCTCGCCACCGCAAACATTGTCTTTGAACCGTTTCAGAGAGTGATGCAGTCTCATCCCACTCCTTGCGGAGTAACGCCGCATCACTTGAAGAAGTCAGCACATCGCGCCGTAAAGCAGCGCATGCCTCATCGCCATGGAGTTCGATGGCATGAGGTTCGATTTTATCCAGGGTTAACAGAATCTCTTCCGACAGCGTTCGGTGTTCATTGGACTGAGGATCAACATAGGTGCCTTCATAGCCGAACCGACAGGCTTGAAAACGATTGAAGGTATAAACCAAATAATCGTTTTCCCTTGGTTGAAAGGGTCGCTCGATGATCAGGTAACGCGCCACTGCCTGTATAAAGGCAGCCAGTTGAGCTGCGCGTGTAATGGTTAAGGGAGTATCCATAACCCGCACCTCAATGGTTCCATATTCCGGTTTCGGACGGATATCCCAGTAAAAATCTTTCATGCTTTTGACGATTCCCGTTGCAGCCATGGCGTTAAAGTATTGGCTAAAATCTGCCCAGGTTTCGACAAAAGGAGCGCGCCCACTCAACGGAAATGCAAAAACGGAGTTCAATCGGGCAGATTGAAAACCCGTATCGTGTCCCTGTACAAAAGGAGATGCCGCACTCAACGCAATAAAGTGAGGAATAAAACGGGATAAGCCGTGAAGGGTGTACAGTGACACTTCGGGGTCAGAACAGCCCACATGGACATGCTGTCCGAAAATCGTAAACTGCTTGGCCAGATAGCCATAAATATCCGAGAGCTGGCTAAATCGTGGGGTGGCAAATATTTTGCGCTCACCCCAGTGCTGAAACCCATGGGTACCACCGCCACAGATGCCAATATTTAACCGGTCAGCACAGTCCAGCATTCCTTCCTGAATCTCTTCCAACTGGGTCAACACATCAGAATAATGCTCACAGATACCTGTGGCCATCTCGATCATGCTCATGGTGATTTCCGGTTTGACATCCCAAGGTTTTTTCTTTTTGGCCAAAAGGCGTAAAAGATCGGGGGCCGAGGCCACCAGATCATAGTCATGGGTATTGACGATCTGTAGTTCCAGTTCCACCCCCAGAGTCAACGGAGACGAAGATTTGAATAGTCCCAGAGCCATGTTTAGGTTCCCTTTTTCCGAGTTTCACCGGAATAACGCAGGGCCAACTGTACGACGATCGGCCCAAGCAGTTCCAAAATAACCATCATGGGTAAAACAATGGACCCAACCTGCGCGCCGAAAGCAGGGAACAGCGTTCGGATATCCTCCACCAGGAGAAACGCAACTGCCGACATGGGTGACAGCGCCCATCCCAAGGCCAGCATCTGCCGCACGCTGAGGCCGCTCACTGGACCCAGTAACATCACCCCCACACTCTTTGCAACCTGCCGGACACCCAGCAATGCCAAGGCGGTTAACCCTCCCATCGCTATCCCTTTCCAGGTCAGGGAGACGCCCATCAAAGCGAAAAGCATGATGCACAAAATGGCACCTGCGGTACCAAAATTTCGTGGCCACAAGTGTGGGCGCGGATCAAGAAATTTGACCATCACGCCGGCCAACAACGGAGCCAGAACCACCGGCAGAGAAAGGGCTTCCAGGACTGAAAGAGTCAACAGCAGCAGTCCAAACAGTACCGCCACACCCTGCTCATCTGATAAATCGAAGAACCCACGAAGCCATTTGAATGTCAGTGCCAGAACCGCACCCACCCCGACGGAGCCGAGGAACAGGTACAACGGGTGAATAACGGCAGCCAGCCAGTCCCCGTTAAAAACCCCGTGCAAGCTGCCGATGATCAATTTTGAAAAGATCACCGAATAGGTCACGTTCAACGCGCATAGCACGAATAACCGTTGTGCGACCTGACCTTGAGCACGAATTTCGGCAACGACACGCATGATGACGGCGGGGGACGTTCCCATGGCAATCGCCGCAACACTGGCTGCCAATCGGATATCCCTTTGGGTTAAATAGAGGGCGGCGAATACCGCACAGAAGGTGAGGAAGGATTCGAGCAGACTGGATACGATGATCCAAGGATTGTCCCGTAGCCATCGTGCATGAACCTGAATTCCGAGTTCAAAAAACAACAGGGTCAAGGAAAAATCGATGATTACCCGATAATAGGGTAAATCATGAGCATCTAACCATCCCAAACCCAAAGGACCGAGCACCAGTCCTGCCAAAGCATACCCACTGACGCGGGGTAGACGAGCAAAACGCCACAATCCTTCGCCCAATAGGGAAGCGGCGAGCAAAGCTATGGCAATGCGCATCAAAAAATCGAATTTTAAGGGTCCCGTCGACAGAAAACTGAAATCCATGATGTTCAAGCCCCTTCAATGAGTTGTCATGGGGGGGGAATTGTAAAAAAGCTCAATCATGGCGTTATTTTTCCTCCTGGGGTCGAAATGTCTTGGGAAGCTTGGCCGCCAACCCTTTGGCAGCGTCTTGAAGCGCCCGATCCAACTGCATTTCACGTTCCGTAGGAGTGACGGTTCTTACCAAGCGGGATAAATTCGTATCCGCCAATCCGGTGGCATTGCCGGTCCAAACTGCGGTTCCTGTATTCAAGCCAATCAGTTCTGCTTCGATTCGGACAGGACGATAAACTTCGTCCAACGCCCAGAATCCCGTATAAGCCTCTGCAGATTCTTCCATACCCTCGGTGACCAGGTAGATACCCGCAACGGATCGTGTGGATGGCATGGCATAAGCAATGGCCGCAATACCCAGGGTTGAAGTGATTTCAAACACAATCACCGCATCGCGCCAGGCTTCCGGAGTAAAACCGTAATCGGTAATGCGATACCGGAGCAGAGCGTCAGCTCCGGATACCGCCTGTAGCTGCTCAGCCATGCTACGGCTCACCACAGTATCATGATTGTCGACCCTAAGTGTTTCAATGGCTTGGGTTACCGCTTGGCTGTTGACAATGGGAATTCCTTGGTCTTTAAGAGCCCTCTGCAGATCGGCAGAGGCCATCTTTTGCGCCGAACCGACAGCCTGAGCGACAATGTTATGCACTTCTGGGGCACCTTTGTCCAAATCGAGGGAAAGCAAGTCGCGAAGCTTGGGGTCGTCCACAGCCATCGGCGTTTCCACCAGAATCACCTTCAGCGGTTGCCCCATCGCCTTCTGTGGACCAGTGGGATAGGATGGTGTAGTAGTGGCACACCCCCCCACTCCTAACCCAACCAGGATGGCTGACGCCATGTTTGCCGCTAGCGGTTTCCACTGGGCTTTCAACACATCATTCCTCTTCATGGGTTTGCACCACCAGAGAGACCGTATCTTCTCC
>JAAGNR010000020.1 GCA_010435995.1 Ferrovum sp.
ATGACCGAACCTTCCTATGAGGAAGTATTTTCCCCGAATACCTATTTTGACAAGAGTTTTGGGCGTGAGGCCGTCAAGATACTTCCTGGGGAATATTACGTGACCTCACGGGATATGGTACTGGTTACCGTTCTGGGATCTTGTGTGGCGGCCTGCCTATGGGATCGAGTTTCTGGGATGGGTGGAATGAATCATTTCATGTTGCCGGATGATCTGCGCGAAGGTGGTACCCCTTTGAGTATGGCGGGGCGCTATGGAGCTTACGCCATGGAACTCATGATCAATCGCATGCTCAAGGCGGGAGCGCGGCGCAATCATCTGGAAGCCAAAGTCTTTGGTGGAGGCGAAGTGCTGCGCGGTTTTACCACAGCACGCATCGGCGAACGCAATGCGGAATTTGTGCTGGAATACTTGAAAACGGAAAACATTCCTGTGACGGCGCAGGACTTGTTGGATATTTATCCACGGAAGGTTTATTTTTTTCCGGCGACAGGAAAAATCTTGGTGAAGCGCTTGCGTTCCGTACATAACGATACCATCGTGGCGCGTGAACAACGTTACAGTGAGCGCATTCGGGGAGCGGATATTTCCGGTGCAGTGGAGCTATTTTGACCCCAGAAATTCTCTCGGAGTCAATCTGTTACAGATTTTAATGGGATCATAGTGTATGTATACAACGACCAGAAGTCGCCAGATTAAAGTATTAATCGTGGATGATTCCGCCTTGGTTCGCGCCATTTTGAGCGAAGTCATCAAGAGTGCAAGCGATATGGAGGTGGTGGGGGCGGCGTCCGATCCTTTGCAGGCTCGCGACATGATCAAACTCCTAGCGCCAGATGTTTTGACTTTGGATGTGGAAATGCCCAAGATGAATGGGTTAACTTTTCTTGAGCGTCTCATGCGTTTACGGCCCATGCCCGTGCTGATGATTTCTTCCTTGACGGAGCGCGGCTCAGAAATGGCGCTGAATGCTTTAGAATTGGGAGCAGTGGATTTTATCGCCAAACCTAAGCTGGACGTGGCTGCCGGTTTGCAGAGATATGCTGACGAAATTATTGTAAAAATACGCATGGCTGCTGAGTCACGAGTGGCCCAGAGTCACTCTCGTGCCGAATTTCCAGCTCCAGTATTGAAATCGTCGAAAATATCTACGACTGAGAAATTGATTCTGGTGGGGTCGTCTACCGGAGGGACGGAAGCGCTCAAAGTTTTTCTTGAACCTATGCCGGCAGATGCTCCTGCGATCATTATCGTTCAACATATGCCCGAAGCTTTTACCCGATCTTTCGCGGCTCGTTTGGATGGGCTTTGCCGCATGACGGTGAAAGAGGCAGAGGACCAGGAGAGGGTGTTGCCGGGTCATGTGTATGTGGCCCCAGGCCATTCCCATGTGCGGGTGGAGCTCAGTGGCGCCCGTTATAGCTTGCGCCTGGGAAGCGATGCTCCGATCAATCACCATCGTCCTTCTGTGGATGCTTTATTTCAGTCGGCGGTTTCCACGGTCGGGCGCAATGCGGTGGTGGTGATGCTGACGGGCATGGGGCGGGATGGAGCTCAGGGGATGTTACAGATGCGCCAGGCAGGGGCCTATACCATTGCGCAGGATGAAGCCACCTGTGTGGTTTATGGCATGCCTCGTGCTGCGGTGGAAGTGGGGGCCGTGGATGAGGTGTTGCCGCTGCACGCCATTGCCCGCCGCGTATTGGAAACCTTGGCTTAAGCGGCGCGCCAACCCTTCCAAGCCACACCGACCCATCCTGCCAGCATAGCCACTCCTCCGAGAGGAGTGACGGCCCCCAGCCAATGGGCTCCCGTCAAAGCCAGAAGGTAGAGGGACCCTGCAAAAAGGATCACGCCACCGACGATTAACCGGACAGGCCAATGGACATCCATCCGCCACCCTCCCAGTCCGATCAATCCCATGGCATTCCATAGCTGATATTCCACGGCGGTATGCCATACTTCCAACAATGCTGGGGCCAGCACGGTTTTTAAGGCATGAGCGCCAAAGGCCCCCAAGGCAATGCCGGTGAAGGCCAGAATCGCCCCAGCCAAGCGTGGGAATTTGGTCGAGGGTTCATTTGATGGCATAGAGGGGCCCGGCTCCTTCGCTAACGGTTTGTCCGCTCAATACAAAGCCGATGGAATGGCCGTAATAGTAGGGCATCCCGAAATCTGCTGTACCTGAAGTAGTGGTTGAACCGTTATCATTGAATGCTAGGTTATTTGAATTCAGATCGGCGGTGATGTCAAACAAGCCAAACGATAATGGAGCTGTTGAAGATGGCGTTGTCAACGAGGTGGCGGTTCCGGTAAGGGAGGTATAGGTGCTTGGATTGTAATTCCCACTGCTATTGGTACTTATTCCAGAGAGCGGAGAGATAAAATAAAAATTGGACCCGCTGTCAAAGAATGAAGTCGGATAGGTTCCTGTTTGTCCGGTAATGGAGGCCGAGAAATAGGTGTTTGAACTGGTGGGTATGATGGATGATCCGGACAATTGATTGTCCGCATTATTGTCGATGCCAAAAGTCAAAACCCCGGTGGCGCTGCTTTGCCCATGAATGCCCACGGCGGGCATCTGGAGAATGACTCCATTGTTGTCGGTGCCAAATGCCGCAACCGGATTGGTCACCTCGCTGGTGATGGGGAATGTTGGGGGGGTGGGAGCGGGGGTACAGAAGCTTCCAGATCCGGTGGTGCAGGTGTAGTACGGGCTGGGGTCCTGGGCCAGCAGTCCCACTCCTAACAAGCCATTTCCTTCAATGCCGGAAAGGGTCCCATTGTTGGGCCCCCCAGTCGAAGTGCAACTGGTGCTCGGGATATTGGGTAGGTTTGGATCGGAGATCAGCTGAATGGGGATACTGGTAGCGACTTCTCCAGCAAGTTTGACCGTGGCGGAGTACACTCCCCCCCACATAAAGCCGTCGATGAATTGGGAACATTCCCCCACCCGCAGTCCTCCGTAGGTGACTGGTGCCAGTCCCAGGCCGCTCAAACCAGGGAAGCTGGCCAGCACGCGCAGGCCATAGGAACCCGTATCGACGATGACATGATCGATGGAAAGGCAAGTGCTGCTCTTATTACATACCGTGACGGTGACGTAGGGCAGGTTGAGGGTGACAGAGGAAATGGCGGGATTCTGTTCTACGACCACGGGAATCTGGTTGTTGGTATTGGTGAGCGGTAATGACACCGCGGCATTGGTGGCTGCGGAAGGAGGGGCAGCACTGGATCCGCCTCCCCCTCCTCCTCCTCCTCCGCATGACAGGAGAAACAGCGGGAAGAATATTACCGTTAGAAGGGACAGAGCCCATGGGGAACAGGGGGTCATGGCTCCACTCCCAGTGAAGAAAGGGCAAGTCCTGCAGGCACGAGGGTGGGGTCATAGGCGGATCCCTGAAATGCTCCCATGTGACCGGCGGCATGAACCACCAGATGGGGATGCCGGACGGCGACTGGGGCGCGGTGCTGCCCCGGCCCTTGGGGGTGGCTTAAAAGCGCCTGTTGGTATTCGGGGAAATAAGTGCCAAGAAACACGCTTTGGTCAGGCAAAGTGGGGCCGCTCCAGGTTAAGGCAAAAACGGTGCCGTTATTAGAAAATTCATTCACGGTAATTCCCAGAGGGGTCTGGATGCTTTGCTCGCTGACTCCTCTGGGTAAAGCAGCAGCTTGGGAGGCGAATGCGTGTTGTCCTGCAGAAAAAGCCATGGGGGCAACGATGGATCCTTCTCCGGGAACGGCTTGAGCATTTCCTCCCAGAGAACTCCAACTCGGAGTCGACCCGAATAACAGTATGCTCGTCAATAAGGTGAGTATAAGACGCATAGGTGTAGATTCCCCAGAGGTATTGTGCCCAAAGGCTATTATAGACGATGGGTTAGAGTTGGCGACCGGATTGGAAGTTCAGAATTTCGCGGGTCAGCCTGTACTCCAGGCGCGTGGACGTTTCATCCCAGCTATCTTGCACGCCTGTTTCACGTAGCCGTAAGGGAACAGGCGAAATATGGCGTTGCGGTCAGCGCCATGTACTTCGGTTAGGTGCCGTATGACATGACGTACATCGGCAGATACTTGATGGTGGGCATAATATTCGCGCATGAAGTGGAGTGCGGTCCAATGTTCGGGAGTGAGGTCGATGTGTTCCTGGTGGGCAAGCCAATGGGCAATGCCCTCATTCCAGTCAGCGGGTTCCACCAGATAACCCTCTTCATCCAAGGGAGGCAATGGGGACGTGGGTTGGAAAAAATCCGTCATAGTGGTATTCCTTGCATGAAAAATTTCTCAAGGGCGCGTTCCCGTGGAACGCATCACAGATTATTGGGTCAACCCGTGGTTTACTCAGTTCGTTGATCCTTTCATTGCTGTTGATTCTATGAGGTTGGTTTATGAAAAATATGACTCGGTTACTGTTGGTTTCTGCCACATTGGCGTGCGCTACATCATTTTTGGCAATAACTGCATCTGCGGATATGCTCGGTGAACCCGGATTCTATGGTGCCATTGAAGTGGGCCATGGACCAATACCCCAATTGGTGTATCCTCAACCCGCCTGGGTGAGACCGACTCCTTATGGGGCCATGCCTCCTCCCCCCCTATATTTGCATGTCCCGCCGCGGGTTTTCAACCATTGGCCACGCTTCTGCATGCAGTACGGAGCCTGTGGTCGCCCAGTATATTTCGTGACCAATGCTTGGTATCAGCAGATGTATATTCCCTACTATCGCGCCCATCCGGAATTCTGGCATCGCGAAGGACATCCCGAAGGGGAGTGGCGTGGGCGGGAAGGCGGGTGGCGCGGGCGTGACGGAGAAGGGCGTGACCACGAACACCACTGAGACAGGTTCCTCGATCTCCAATGAATTGCTGACCATTTATCAAGGCAGTGATTATCGAGTGATCGATGAGGGGGGGGGCGAGTTTGTCATGCATATCGATGTTCCTTGTCCAGAGCTCAAGGCATTGATGGTTCGCCAAGAGGCTGCGACAGCACTATTTATCAGTGCATGGAATCCCGCCAGTGTTTTGCGTTCGGATGCTGATAATCAGGCAGCACAGTATCAATTGGAAGCTCAGCTAAAGGCGCAAGGAAATCAAGTTTTTTATGGAATCGGTGAAGATCCGCAGGGGGATTGCCCTGGGGAACCCTGTCTTTTGGCGTTAAACTGGTCCCGAAGCGACGCTTTGGCACTGGCGCGTCACTATGGGCAAAATGCCATTCTCTGGATGGAGGCAGATGGAGTACCTCGATTGCTGTTGAGCCGATAGTTTTTTAACTTGATGATTTTTAAGTAATATAATAAGAAAATTGGGTGGGATTTTGGTGTGGTCCAAGGGTTGTTCTGAAAATAAAATTTGACAGTTTTGAAATCGACTGCTAAAGTAGCGAACTCTACTGATGACGGACGCGGGGTGGAGCAGTCTGGCAGCTCGTCGGGCTCATAACCCGAAGGTCGCAGGTTCAAATCCTGCCCCCGCAACCAAAAGCAGTATGCTCTTTAAAAATTTGATACCGATAGGTGTGGGTACTACGAGGGAGTAATAATCGTAGTACTCACGAAGAAATAACCGTTAGGTTACTTTGAGTGAG
>JAAGNR010000021.1 GCA_010435995.1 Ferrovum sp.
CAACAACAAACACCCCATTGAGCATCCAAGGGACGGCATAGCCGTCCGCGCTATTCATCCCCGCCCTGAACGACGGGGCTTTTCGCGCATCTGGTAAAACCCCTGTTTTCCGTCACCTTGCAAAATGATTGCATGACAAATATAATGCAATCATTGAGATCAATTAAGAAAGGGTGCTAAATGTCATCAATCACTGTACGTAATTTACCTGAGGAGACGCACCGTGCTTTGCGTGTGCGCGCCGCGATGGCTGGTCGAAGCACCGAGGCCGAAGTCCGAGCCATTCTTGAAAGCATCGCACGACCAGAGGGCCGCATCAAGCTGGGTTCTTTGCTGGCTGAAATCGGCCGGCAGGCAGGGGGGGGTGATCTTGAGATCGAGCGTGACAAGTCATCCGCAGAACCGATGAGCTTTGAATGATTCTTCTCGATACCAACGTCGTTTCTGAGCCATTGAAGCTCACCGGTGATGTAGGCGTGTTGACTTGGATAGACGCGCAAATTATCGAAACACTTTATCTGTCAACGATCAGCCTGGCTGAGTTGCGTTTTGGCATTGCGGCGCTGGCACCTGGCAAACGAAGAGACATGCTCCACACCAGTCTTGAGCAACGCATCTTGCCTTTGTTCGTCGGTCGAATCCTGCCCTTTGATGCAGCCGCCTCCGAAGCCTACGCAGTGCTTCGCGCCCGTGCGCGTGCCGAGGGGAAGACTATCGCGCCAGCAGACGGTTACATTGCCGCTACGGCCACGACACATGGTTTGATTGTTGCAACGCGAGACACCGGCCCTTTTGAAGCCGCTGGCCTGACTGTCATCAACCCTTGGAATACGCAGCACTGACGGATTGGACAAATTCCGCCGGTTTGGGCTTACAACCCCTTTAAACCGATTTCACGAATTTTCGGCGGTTCCGGCTTGGAACACCTACATCGTTATTGCCATGCGTGGCGTTCGACAATTATTGTCTGGGAAGGGTGTTCAGAAAGAAAAGAAACGGTGCAGGATCACAAGGATCAAGGTAGGGGCGGAAGGCTCTCGAACCGGTTGCGAGGAATCGCAGTCTAGGCTTGGTAAGACCGTGGTAAGTGGTGGTGGTAACACCCTCGTGCTCTGGTCGTTGACCCAAGAAGAAACCCACACTACAACGCGTTTACGCGCTTAGTGGCGGGAGACTTCATGATAAATGCTGATTTCCCTTGTCGTGCCTGCTGGTCCAGAGACCTCGATCGGCTTAGCCAGTGGTAATGACGGATGAGTTTGTTTCGGGCATCATCCTGCACCAGCAGGCTTGCTCGCACGGAGGCTAACAGGATGGAGTGACGAGAAATGGTCAATTATCTTCAGGTATACATCCCAGCATACGGGTCGCGATCACCTCGAAATCTGATTTCGGAATTTCCAGATGTCCAAAGCGAAAGGCATAGCCCCATCTGCTCTTGTTCTGGATGAAGGAAAGTTGCTCAAGAAGAGAACGAATAGGCGCATCGTTAGCCTGGAGAAAATTGACATCGCGCCGGTAGGGGACAAAGCCAGGGAACATTTCAAACGGGTAGATTTTGTCACCAGAGACTTTGCCAATCGCGGTAAATTTTTGGCAGGGCGCGGATTCCTCGAATCGTTCCTTGGGTGAATAATAGATGAGCCAGTCGCCCACCGCCATCCGTTTTAGGGGCTGGGCTTTGCCGTGGCACAACTGACTAAATCCACCAGCCACACCAATATGGACATGTTCCTTCGATGCCACTCCGATCCAATAGCGCGCGCTCATGGGTTATTGCCAGCGATGATGGAAAGGGTCAGTGCTTTGTAGGACTCTAACTGCTGTTCCGTAAGGTCTGAGAAGAATTCATCGTCAGCGCGTTCGACGGCAACAATGGCTTGGTGAATCAGTTTGCGTCCGTTCGCCGTGAACCGAACCTGAATGGAACGCGTATCGATCGCTGAGGATTCTCGATTGACGAGTCCTGTTTCCTCGAGTTTCCGAATGGCTTTGGAAAGGGTCATTTTATCGATTTTGGCATGCTCGACCAGACGAGCCTGGGTGGGTGACTCACGCTGTTGCTCGAACCACAGGAGCGAAGCCATTATGGCGAACTGGGTTTGGGTAATGGAAAACTCATCGAATATACTCGCGAGTTTTCGTTGCCATAGGGTAGTGAGTTTCCACAGCAGAAATCCTGGGCTATCGTCAGCCTGTTCATGCTTGAAGGGTGAAGACTCAGGCACTTCTTGTTTTTTCAATCAGGGCCTCCGTCTGCGCCGCCGTTCCGTTGGCAAGCCGCTAACCCGCTTGCTGTAGGTTTTGCTCCACATGATGTACTTCCTGAAATACGGGAATATAGTAACCGGGTTTACAATGGTCGTCAATCATGTGAGGCATTGCCAACAGGAATTCAATCCGCGTCGATTCCTGGAGGAAGTATTACCGGTAATTCAGGGGTTCCATCCAAAGGAATTATAGAGCAGGTGTACGCATTTAAGATGCCCAATGTTGAGGGAAGGGGCGGGCGGCTTCTTGCCCCTCCCTCTTGACCTCTAAGGTTAGGAGTCGTTATTTGCATGGGCATCAAATTTGAATGCCAAATTCGGAAAAATGAAGTGTCGCTTTCGACCGGCCATCTGAATTATAGGCTAACACCCATGCGGCGTAACAATGGCAGCAATACAATGTAGCAGCCAGCAGTTGCTGCCACAGATACGCCTAGGCTGAACCAGAAGCTCCAGCCATGTCTGAGCAAAAGCGGCAGCAGCAGGAATAGCAGAAGCGAGGGCAGGACAAGCCAGAAAATCTGGCTTGATAGAT
The DNA here is from genome assembly GCA_010435995.1 of Ferrovum sp. Taxonomy (GTDB): domain Bacteria; phylum Pseudomonadota; class Gammaproteobacteria; order Burkholderiales; family Ferrovaceae; genus Ferrovum. The sequence goes on from JAAGNR010000021.1 coordinate 2,806, forward strand.
CGGCAATCTGGTCAGAGGGAGATCTCTCCATGTGCAGCCATACAAAGGCAAGCAATGAGGTTAGCGGGATGGATGCCACCAATGCGGCAAAACCTGTAGAACGCTTAGCGATTTCAGAGACGACAACAATAATTAGTGCCGAGATGATTACCTTGAGTGCGTAGTAGAGCATAAGAATTGAGGTTTTAGTTCTCTGCCAAAGCACACATCATAATATGGACGGGTGTTGTTGGGGTACTCCAGAATGTCTGCATCTGGCACGATGTGAGCGTTCGTCATTGTGAACTGATCTCCGGGAAATTTCCCATGGCAGAGGTGTGGCCAGATGCTGAATTGTCCAACAGCCGGTTGGACAATTGCCTTGGGGACTCTACCGCTCGATTTTAAGGGGATCAAAAATCCGATAAGCGAGCAATTTCACGCGGTCGTTCACGAGGAACCACAGCAGTGCATAGCCCCATATGAATCCTGCCCATTTCCAACTGATAGGTGTCATGAACAATCCGTAAACCGCAATCAACGTCGCTACACATTGCGTGCCGAGTACGGCCATCCATAATATCCGTGCGGGGCGTGTCGACCAGAAGGGACCACGCGTTCGAGTGAGGAAAATCGTCAGATGCCCCGCTACGGAAAGCTTCAAATACATCAGCGTCTGGATATGCCCATGGTCAAGATGAAATACGCGTTCACCCAGATAAAACATGCCGAAAGAGGCAATGACCCCCATAACGCCCAGCACCGAGGATATCCCCAGTACCATGCGCATGTTCCAAGCCTCAGGCTGGTTTTTGTAGTGCACGTTGTCATAGGCAATGGACAGGATGGCGCCATCATTGAGTAAGGCAAGCATCACAATCATGACCGCCGTCACCGGGTAGAAGTTGAATATCAGGATCGACAGCGTCATGAATAACAGCACACGCAGCGTTTCAACGATGCGGTAGATTGCGTAGCTATTCATCCGCTGAAAAATCTTCCGGCTCTCCTTGATGGCATCGATGATCACCGATAAGCCGGGTGTCATCAGCACTATGGCCGCCGCTGTACGCGCTGCGTCCGTCGCGTCCGATACGGCAATACCACAGTCAGCTTTTTTCAGTGCGGGAGCGTCATTCACCCCATCGCCTGTCATGCCGACAATATGCCCGTGCTTTTGCAGGACATCGACGATATGGAACTTGTGTTCGGGAAAGACCTGGGCGAAGCCATCTGCCCTATCAATGGACTGAGCTACCTCTGCGGTTTCTTCCTTTTTTGAGTCGCCTAGGCTGGAAGCATCGAGAATGTTGGCCCCCATGTCCAGTTTTTTTGCGGTTTCCCTGGCGATGGCCAGTGCATCCCCCGTCACCATTTTGACTGTCACGCCCATCGCCAGTGCGGTTGCGATGGTTGCCTTGGCATCGTCCCGAGGCGGATCGAACAAAGGCAACAAGCCGACAAACATCCACTTTCCTTCCTCATCGGATCGGGCAACCCCGAGTGATCGAAAACCACTCGCCGCAAAAGCATTGACAGCCTTGTCGACGTCAGACTGGATTTCTCCAGCATTGGCCGCCAGTGCCAAGATTATCTGAGGCGCGCCCTTGGCCACCTTGAATGACTTTCCGTCAGCGGCTTTGACGGTCGCTTCGGTACGCTTGTGCACGGGATCAAACGGTTGGAAATGGACAATCTCATAATTCCTTAACGCATCCTTGTCCTTCAGACCGCCCAGCACGGCTAGGTCAATGTTGTCCCCGTCGTCTGCGCGCGATGCCAGAGCAGCATCAAGGATGACCTGCTCAGGAAGAACAGGGTTGACGCTGAATGGATCACCCAGCGTGAGCTTGTTCTGGGTCAGTGTGCCGGTTTTATCTGCGCACAATATGTCAACACCGGCCAGTTCCTCGATGGCCACCAGGCGACTGACGATCACCTGCTTCTTCGCCAGAAAACGGGCACCGACAGCCATTGTGACTGACAATACTGTAGGCATTGCCACCGGAATCGCCGCAACGGTCAGCACCAGGGCGAACTGCAGGGTGGTGAGGATCGGGTCGCCACGGTAAATCGCGACGGCAATGATCGCGGCCACCAGTACCACCGCGAGCATGATCAGGTAGTTGCCGATCTTCAGTACTGCCTTTTGAAAATGGCTGACAGTGTGCGCATTCTGCACGAGTTCAGCGGTCTTGCCGAAGTAGGTGTTTGCCCCCGTGGCGTATACCAACGCGCTGCTTTCACCCCGACGGATGATTGAACCAGAAAACACCGCGTCGCCTGGCTTACGCGTGGCGGGCAAGGACTCTCCAGTCAGCGCTGACTGATCGACAGATATGGGATCGCCGTCCAGCAAGCGTGCATCTGCTGGCACGATGTCGCCAAGTCGCAGGCGAATGACATCGCCCGGCACCAGTTCGCGCGCCGCTGGGTTGACCCACTGACCGTCACGGATCACTCGGGTCCTAATCGCCAGATGGGCCTTGAGGGCTTCGATGGCATTGCCCGCTGTGTGTTCCTCCCAGAAACCAACCATGGCGTTGGCCAGAAGCAGAACCAAGATGATACCGAAGTCAGGCCAATGCCGGTCTAGCGCAGACAGGATCACGGCCGCTTCGATCATCCACGGGATAGGGCCCCAGAAATAGCTGAGAAATTTCAGCAGCGGATTGGACTTTTTTCCTTCGATTTCGTTGGGACCATATTGGATCAGCCGCTTTGCCGCCTCGGTCTGGGTGAGGCCCTCCTGCGACGTTCCAAGTTTTTTAGCCACCTCCACCAGAGGCAATGATCTCAGATCGTCTTGCGCATCAGGCGATGGTTCGGGTTTTACGTTGGTTTTTGTTGCGGAAGCTTTGGGGGAGGTGCCATTGGGTTCCATAATGTTCCCTGTCTCTGTTGCAGTGCAGTGTGATTTGTCGGCGGCTACGATCAAGGTGGTGACGCAGGGAGGAACGAACTGGATGTGGATGTTGCCTACGAGCGCTTATTCCATAACGCGATGACCGCTACATCTGGGTGGTGCAGGTCGTAGGAAAAAATGCTGAGGGATGCCGTGCTGAGCATGAAATGCTGTGCTTTGGCGACGGGCAAACCGATCCAGCGCGCAGCCATAACACTGCCGATCTGGCCATGAGTAAAGAGGGCGATAGTAGAATCCAGCTGGCGCAGGCGGGTGATCATACGATCAACACGAGCGGAAATCTGTGCGGGCGATTCACCGCCAGGACAACCATCGCGATAAATATTCCAGTCTGGCCGCTCCTTGAGGATATCTACAGAGCGCTGTCCTTCGTAATCGCCATAGTCCCATTCCTGAAGATCGGGCTCCATTTCTGGGGCTTTATCCAGACCGACCAACTGACAGGTTTGCCGTGCACGCTTGAGCGGACTGGTCAGCACCTGTGCAAATGGGATATCTAGTAGTTGCTTGCCCAGTTCACGCGCCTCATGCTCGCCGTTCGGGGTCAATGGAATGTCCGTATGGCTCGTGTGGCGGCCAGAGAGCGACCACTCGGTTTCACCGTGCCGAATGAGGTAGAGGCGCAGTGAGGTAGGGGGGCTTGTTTTCATGCGCAGGCAACTGTCATGGCGGCAGTATTATCAGTGACCAGTGTTCCCATGGTAGTCATCAGCTCTGGTGTATTCCTATGGCATCGTTCCATTTCCAGTGGCGTATCTCGGGCATATCCTCACCATGCTGGATGATGTATTGCCTGTGCTCCATGAGTTTATCCTTCAACTGCTGCTTGATATAAATGCCTTTGTCGCCGGTCTGCGGCAAACGGTCTATCGCATCCATCACCAGATGAAATCTGTCCAGATCATTGAGTACGGTCATATCGAAGGGGGTGGTGATAGTACCTTCTTCCTTGTAGCCGCGCACGTGGAAGTTGTCATGGTTAGTGCGTCGGTAGGTGATCCTGTGGATCAGCCAGGGGTAGCCATGAAAGGCGAATATGACCGGCTTATCCGGGGTAAAGAGCTCATCGAAATCCATATCGGACAGGCCATGGGGGTGCTCGCTTTGCGGTTGCAGTTTCATCAGGTCGACGACGTTCACCACCCTGATTTTCAGGTCAGGCAAACGTTCGCGCAGGATAGAGACAGCCGCCAAGGTTTCCAGCGTGGGCACATCGCCACAGCAAGCCATGACCAGATCAGGTGCGACGGCCTGGTCGTTGCTGGCCCACTGCCAGATCCCTGCGCCTTTCGTGCAGTGCTTGACGGCCTCATCCATCGTTAGCCATTGAGGCGCTACATATTTTCCGGCGATCACGACGTTGACGTAATGGTGGCTGCGCAAGCAATGGTCCATCACTGACAGGAGACAGTTCGCATCGGGCGGCAGGTACACTCGTACGATGGAGGCCTTCTTATTGACCACATGGTCAATGAATCCAGGGTCCTGATGAGTGAAACCGTTGTGAATTTGATTCCAGACGTGGGAGGCCAGCAGGTAATTTAGAGAAGCGATTTTGCGCCGCCAAGGCAGCGCAGCCGTGATTTTTAGCCACTTGGCGTGCTGATTGAACATCGAATCAATAATGTGAATGAATGCTTCATAGGAGTTGAAAAGTCCATGCCGACCCGTGAGCAGGTAGCCCTCTAACCAGCCTTCACATTGATGTTCACTGAGCATTTCCATGATACGGCCATCCACCGCAAGGAATTCGTCGTTGTCCTGAATACGGGCATCCCACTGTCGTTTGGTCACTTCAAACGGCGCACTCAAACCGTTGGAGAGTGTTTCATCAGCACCAAAGATACGAAAATTGCGTTGTTCCTGATTGAGCTTGACCACATCGCGCAGGAAATATCCGAGCACATGTGTGTCACCAATGCCGGGAACTCCGGGTGTCGGCACGTTGGCTGCATACTCGCGAAAGTCGGGCATGATCAGATCGCGTAACAGCATGCCGCCATTGGCGTGGGGGTTGGCGCCCATGCGGCGTTCGCCCTTGGGCGCAAGTTCGGACAGTGCCGGTTGTAGGCGGCCTTGGGCATCGAACAATTCCTCTGCGTGGTAACTTTTCAGCCAGTCATCCAGCAGTTTGAGGTGTTCGGGATGGTCTACATCAACGGCAATCGGCACTTGGTGCGCGCGGAATGTGCCTTCAATTTGCAGGCCGTCTACCCATTCGGGCCCAGTCCATCCTTTGGGCGACTTGAACACGATCATCGGCCAGCGCGGACGTGCGAGATTGCCGTTGACGCGGGCATCATGCTGGATACGCCGGATTTCTTCCACCGCTTTGTCGAGTGTTGCCGCCATGGCCTCGTGCATTAGTGTGGGATCATTTCCTATAACGTAATAGGGCGACCAGCCGCAGCCGCGGAAAAATTGATCCAGCTCTTCCGGCTCGATGCGGGCGAAAACGGTCGGGTTGGCGATCTTATAGCCATTGAGATGCAGAATGGGCAATACCGCACCGTCGGTAGCAGGGTCGAGAAATTTGTTCGAGTGCCACGATGTCGCCAGTGGTCCGGTTTCCATCTCACCATCACCAATGACACATGCAATGACGAGATCAGGATTGTCAAATGCCGCTCCGAAGGAGTGGCTGAGGGAATAACCCAGCTCGCCGCCCTCGTGGATAGAACCGGGGCACTCCGGCGAGGCGTGGCTGGGAATGCCGCCGGGATACGAGAACTGCCTGAACAACTTCTGTAGTCCAGCTTCGTCTTGACTGATATTCGGATAGATCTCGCTGTAGGTGCCCTCGAGATAGGTGTTGCCGACCACGGCCGGACCCCCGTGTCCTGGGCCGGAGACGTAGATCATGTTGAGGTCGTATTGCTTGATAATACGGTTGAGATGCACATAGATGAAGTTTTGCCCGGGTGTCGTACCCCAGTGTCCCAGCAGCATGCGTTTCACGTCTGCCAGTTCCAGCGGGCGTTTCAGCAGTGGATTGTCGTAGAGATAAATCTGTCCTACCGAAAGGTAATTGGCCGCACGCCAGTAGGCATTCATCTTATGCAACAGGTCGGGCGAGAGTGCGTTAGTGGTCATGAATGTTCTCCAGTCGGCCAGATGATCGCGCCGACTCTTTGACTTAATCGAAAATTCTTGGAAATGTCAACTGGGCAATCGATGATCACAGCAGCGGTGGTCATCTCTGTTAACGGGAATACCTCCGGCAATTCAATGGGCTGAATGTCGCAGCAACCGTTCAAGAGGGCTTGCCATGACGTAACGTAAAGCCGATCGCAACTAGGGAAAAGCCATCAAATAGCAAGCTGATGCCCACATACAATCCCACCAGCCACAGTGAAGTCGCTGGCCATCCGATCAGAAATAGCAAGGCCAACAGAGTGGCGGAAACTCCATTGAAAGTCATCCAGCCCCAGCCTTTGACAGGATAAATAGACTGAGCCATGGTGAAGCTGCCCATCGCATCCAACAACAGATAAAATGCCAGCAACAGTCCCACTGCTTCGACTCCGATTGCAGGAAAGATCAGCATCAAGCCGCCAAAGATGAACAGTAAGACGGGTTTGATCCAGTCCATGACGTTCTTCGGGCTATATTTATAGGTGTGAATGGCCCATAAACCAGCACCGGCAAGCACGAGCCAGGCGATAATCATGACCGTACTCAGGGACATCACCGTCGGCAGCAAAATCCCCGCTATTCCGAGCACGATCAGCAGTATCCCGATGAGTAAAGTATGCGGCCCGAATTTTTCGAGGGATTTGTTATCAATTGCTAAAATATTCATTATTTTTGCCTTGGATTATTTTGCGGTTGTACCGTATGTGTCACATCCTTTGGATCAGGCAGTTCTTTTGTCGCCAGAGACAATGCCAGACTGGTTACCGAAGGATTTAGGCTGTCGACCATTGAACTGGGAATCAGGATCGTGGCTCCCCGCTCCTTGGTGGTCTCGTAAATAATATTCATGGCGCGAAGCTGAAGTGCTGCGGGATGGCCTTCATATATGTCTGCGGCCTCAACAAACTTTCCGGCGATGGCGGCTTCAGCTGATCCGAGAATCACCCGTGCCTGTTTCTCACGCTCGGCCTGGGCCTGGCGCGACATGGCATCCTGCAATGCCACAGGAAGGGCGACATCACGAATCTCAACCGAGCCCACTGTTATGCCCCAAGGAGCGGTTTTTGCGCCGATCTCGTTTTTCAGCTGTTCGTCGGCATCCTTGCGATCAGATAACAATGCGGCCAGCATCGAAGATCCTATCATCTCGCGCAGCGAGGTTTGTGCTACCTGATCGATGGCAGCGGGATAATTGGTAATGGCCAACGCGGCTTTTTCTGCGTCGTGTACGTGCCAGAAAATAATCGCATCAACATTCACAGGAACCGTGTCCCTAGTCAGGGCCTGCTCGGCATTGAAGCCCGTGGTCTGAATGCGTTCATCGATCACAGCGATCACATTATCGATGATCGGGATGATGAGGAACATCCCCGCTCCTTTGACACTTTGCAGTTTACCCATCCTCAGGATGACAAACTTCTGCCACGTATTGGCCATTTTCAATGACATTGAGACAATTGCTGCGGCGACGAACAAGGCCAGTGCCATATAGGGGTTCACCCACCTGCCAGCGGCAATGCCGGACAGAATAAGAACGAAGACCAGAAATGATGTGATTGGATTCATGTGTATTGCTCCCTGTATCTGGTTCAGGATTCAACACTACGGGTCACCGCAAGTTATGTCCGTGCGGTAGCGTACCAATCATGCTTAAAAAAAGGTGAGCAAGAAGAAAACGTGGCGCGCAGAACCACTTCCGAACTGAGCGGTATCGTCTTCAAGGTATTTCAGAGGGTTGCGCCAAGTGATGGGTGGTTTTTCTCGGCGCAGCAGGTTAGTCGCGTACTCCCAGAGTCGGTAGGTTCTGGGCGCGCCACTGCAACATACCACCGCTCATACTGGCCACCATGTCGAATCCAGCTTTTCTGAGGAGTGCGGCAGCTTGTACTGAGCGCCCCCCAGCGCGACAAAGGGTCACAATCGGAAGATCTTTCTTCAGTTCTCCCGCGCGCTCCATCAATTCGTCCAGAGGCAGCAGTGTGGCCCCGTCAATGTGGCCCAGTGGCCCAAAGAACTCCTCGGCATTGCGAACATCGACGATCTGAAGTGACGTGGTATGGTCGGCCACCCAAGTGGGATCAATGGACCAGAAACCGGCGAAAGTGTAGGTGAGCGGTGCCCAATCCGGGTTTTCAACGGTTGATGAGGTATGGGCGGGCCGCCCACAGACGAGATTCCCTGGTACTGCCACATCAATCTGCTTGGGGTGAGGTAATCCGAGATTCTTCATATATCCGAAAAAATCTGCTGCGGAAATATTGCCGCCGAGTCGCGGGTTATGTATTTTTTCCTCGGCCACGCTGGTTACGGTCAATCCGCGATAGTCATGTCCAGGCCACAGCAGGCAATCATCGGGCAGGGTGAAGATTTTCGTCTTGATAGACTGGTAGAGTTGTTTCGCACTGCCTTGCTGGAAGTCAGTCCGTCCACACCCACGTATCAGCAGGGCATCCCCGGTGAAGGCCATGCTTTCATCATCCAGCACAAACGACATGCACCCGGCAGTATGACCTGGAGTTGCGAGCGCAATGACATAACGCTTGCCAAAATAGACGCGATCCTGATCCGCAAGTTTGACATCCATGCCGTCGGCACCGCTCTCGGCCGAGATGATGATTTTGGAATTAAGACGGGTTTTTAGCAACCAGGCCCCGGTCACATGATCGGCATGGACATGGGTGTCGAGGGTGGCGATCAAGTGCAGCCCCAACTCTCTCACCAGTGCGGCATCTCGGGCGGCTTGTTCGAACACCGGATCGATGAGGATGGATTCTCCAGTGGTGCTCTCGCCCAGCAAATAGCTGTAAGTCGATGATTGAGTGTCAAAAAGTTGCCTAAAAATCAGCATAATATATCTCCGTTTTTGGGATATGCAGGAACCTGTACAGCGTCGTTCAGAATATCCGTGCAGGGAATCCCTGGGAGCCAATGGTCTTATGCCGGTTCCCTCATTTGTTGGTGAATCGGGAAACGCTGCTACATGGATTCCTTCTTGTAGGGGCCATGCGCTTCCAACTCATCGCGGTAATGCGCAATGCCCTGGCTCTCGCGCGCTAAAAATTGCTGTACTGCTGTGGAAAAGTGTTCATCGGCCAGTTGGTGAAATGATAGGGTGCGAGTCGGCATCAAGCCCCGTGCCAGTTTATGCTCACCTTGGGCCCCTCCCTCAAAAACGGCAATCCCCCGGTGGATGCAAAACTCCAGAGACTGGTAATAACACGTTTCAAAATGCAGTCCTGGTACATATTCCAGCGCCCCCCAGTAGCGTCCATAGGCGCGCTGCGAATCAAATAGATTCAATGCGCTGGCAATGGGTCGCCCTTCACGAAGCGCCAGAATCAAACACACCTGATGACTCTGGTTCTGGCCAAGTTGCTGGAAAAATTCCTGGTTCAGGTAAGGCGTAGAACGATGAAGGGCATAGGTGTTACGGTAACAGGCTTCAAAAAATAGCCAGTCCTGGGGGCGAATCTCGTTACCTTGACGCCACTCAAAGGTGATGCCGGTTTCCGCAATCTTGCGTCTTTCCTGACGAATTTTTTTGCGTTTTTCATGATTGAGGGTTGCCAGAAAACTTTCAAAATTCACATAATCTTGATTCTGCCAGTGAAATTGAACTCCCTCACGACTCATCATGCCCGCCTGTGTAAAAGCTGGCCAATCATCTTCATGGGGAAAGAGGCAGTGAATTGAAGAGGCTCCTACGGCACTGCGCAATTCCCCCAAACCCTCAACCAAACGAGCCCTCACTTCGGGACAGGAAGCCAGTAAACGGGGTCCGGGAACAGGGGTAAAAGGAATCGCCACGAGGATCTTGGGGTAATAGGCCAATCCATAGCGCTCATAGGCTTCAGCCCAGGCCCAGTCAAAGACATATTCACCATGCGAGTGATATTTCTCATAGGCGGGCATGGCCCCCACCAAGGCATCACCCTTTCGTACCGTAAGATACCGTGGGATCCACCCCGTTTTCGCGGAAGCTGCCCCACTGTCATGCAAGGCTGTGAGAAATGCGTGTTGCAGTGGCGGACTGTGGCCAGCCAGTCGGTTCCACTCTACCGCGTGGATTTTATCCAGATTGTCGATAACGTCCAATTCCATGGTGATTACTTTACCAGAGAATGGCTCTTTACCGTCCCCTGGGGTTTGACGCAGCGTATGGGGGCGGTTTGGCAGGCACATTAATGACGGACAATTCTTTGCGGAAATTTCTACGCTCTGATCGACCAATACACGAGTGTCGTAGGTGGTCCGAGTAGCTCAACAGAAGCAAGTCTTTGCTATCAGATTTGACTATAGTCATGGCGAATGAGTTGCCACGGTATGGATAATGGCATGGGGAAAACTGTACCTGGAATTGTCAGAAGATTGGCTTGCCATGTAACACCCTGTCAGTGCAGGTCACCATGAAAAGTATGAAGGGAGATTGCAACTATGACCATAGTCCAGTGGTTCGGTGGTGGTGGTTTGGCAGGCATTGTTCTATTTTTTGTATTGGAGCGTACGGGGGTGCTCCATCGGTGGTTTGGCTTGTAGGAAAGGTGCCGCACCGAATTTGGGTAGATCATTAAGGTATCCGCCAACTATTGGAGCGCCCATGTTCGGCAGAGGCGGACTTGTGTGGAAGAGGGGGGCGATCAAGCGGTGACTTGGGGAATCTCTGCCCAGTGAGTGGTGTAGTTGGGAGATTTGCAACCACGTCGCATGCGCCAATGGTTCTCGATCCCCGAGGAGGCCAGTTTCAGGGTGTCCTGCCCCATGCGGTGGTTGATGGTGTCCATGACTTTCATGAGTCGGGATGAGCGTGCTTCTGCTGCGGGATCATCAAATAGAGTGGGGTGCAGGGTGGCCTTAGCTTCCAGCGCCATCAGGACCACCCCGGCTTTCTTGTATTTGAATCCGGATCGGTAGAGGTGCTGCAGCCCATGCAGTGCCGCTTGAGTCAAATAGCGCGTGTCATCCGTGGGTTTGATCAGGGGGACCATCTGAGAAGGATGGTATTGGGGGGCTTCTGGGTTGAAAGGATTGGTCTGGATATGAACTCCGATAATCCCTGCTACGGAGTGTTGGGCGCGCAGTTTCTCGGCGGCTCGGCTCATATAGCTGCTTACTGCCTCCCTCAGTTCTTCCAGGGTTTCCACGGGTCTGCCAAAGGAACGACTGGAAATGATCTGTTGCTTGTTGGCACTTTCTTCTTCCAGTTCGATGCAGGGCAGGCCATTCAGTTCGGCCACCGTGCGCTCCAG
>JAAGNR010000022.1 GCA_010435995.1 Ferrovum sp.
ATAGTGCCGCAACTCTACGGAATCGATATCCTGTTGCAGGGAAGAAGGTTCTGCCATAATGAGTTCCATGATTGAAGAAAAAAAACCCAACCTGATCCTAGTGGACGGGTCGTCCTACCTGTATCGCGCCTTTCACGCCTTACCCGATCTGCGCAACCGCTTGGGCGAACCGACCGGGGCTCTGGTAGGCGTATTGAACATGCTGCACCGACTGAAGGAGGATTATAAGCCGGAATATGCGGCTTGCGTATTCGATGCGCCAGGCCCGACATTCCGCCATGTTGCTTTTCCGGATTACAAAGCCCAGCGTCCTCCCATGCCCCCCGACCTGAGGCTTCAGATCGAGCCGCTCCATCACGCCATTCAAGCCTTGGGTTGGCCCCTCTTGGCCCAATCAGGAGTAGAGGCCGATGACATCATCGCCACCCTGACCCGACAAGCATTGGAGCTGGGCTGGAGTGTCACCATCTCGAGTGGCGACAAGGACTTGGTTCAGCTTTTACGGCCGGGAGTCTGCCTTGTCAACACCCTCACCAACGAAGTTCTCGATGCTTCGGGGTCTACCGCCAAATACGGAGTACGACCGGATCAATTCGTGGATTACCTGACCTTGGTGGGAGACACCGCGGACAATGTCCCTGGGGTTCCCAAGGTGGGGCCTAAAACCGCAGCCAAATGGATTCAGCAATTTGATTCGCTGGATACCTTGATGGCCCGCGCCGCTGAAGTCACGGGGGTGGTCGGTCAAAATTTGCGCGCCACCCTATCTTGGTTACCCCAGGCACGCCAACTGCTGACGCTGGAACAAAGGGTGGAACTGACCCAGGGCCCCCTCAACCTGAATCTCAAACCACTGAATACGGCCGCTCTGGAAACTGTAGCCGTGCGTTATGACCTCAAGCGCTGGAAGCCAGCAACCCCAGTCTCGGCCCCCGTACCCCTCCCCTCCTCTTTGCCTCCCGTCGCCTACGAAACCATTCTGACCCGTGAACGCCTGGACCATTGGCTAAAAACCCTGATGCAGGCTCCCCTCACGGCACTGGATACGGAAACCACGGGACTGGATCCTTTGCAATCAACTCTGGTCGGGCTGTCCTTTTGCTGTGACGGTCGTCAGGCGGCCTACCTTCCCATAGGTCACTACGGCATAGACACCCCCGCCCAGCTTCCCTTTACAGAAACCCTGGAACGCTTGAGACCGTGGCTCGAGGATCCGCTGCGCGCCAAAGTGGGACAACACCTCAAATATGATCGCCACATTCTGGCTAATCATGGCATCACCCTGCGCGGGATTCACCATGATACGCTGCTGCAATCCTACGTACTCGAAGCCCACCAACCCCATGGGTTGGAAAGTCTGGCGCGGCGTCACTTGCAGCGGGATACCCAGTCCTACGAGTCGGTCACCGGCAAAGGCAGTTCTGCCTTAAACTTTGCCCAAGTTTCTTTGGACCAGGCGACACACTATGCGGCAGAAGATGCGGAAGTCACTCTGGCCGTACACCATAATCTGTATCCTCAATTGTGCCAAGAACCCCGCTTGCTGGACCTCTATCAAAACCTGGAAATGCCTTTGCAGGAGGTGCTCTGGCGCATGGAGCGAAAAGGGGTGCTGCTGGACCGCGAATCCCTAGAAAAACAAAGCGATACGTTAGCACAGCAACTGGAACAATTGGAAGCCCAAGCCCATGACTTGGCGGGACATCCGTTCAATCTCAACTCTCCCAAGCAGATTCAGTCACTTCTGTTTGAGGAAATGGGACTGCCCGTCCTCAAAAAAACGCCCGGAGGACAGCCCTCCACCGACGAGGAAGTTCTTGAACAATTGGCACTGGACTTCCCCTTACCCAAGTTACTGCTAGAACATCGCGGACTGGCCAAACTCAAATCCACGTATACCGACGCCTTACCTCGGCGCATCGATTCTCAAACCGGTCGGGTACACACCCACTTTTCCCAAGCTGGAACAGTCACCGGCAGATTGTCGAGCAGCGACCCCAATCTGCAGAACATTCCCATCCGTACTCCCGCAGGACGGCGTGTCCGCAGCGCCTTCATCGCCCCTCCTGAGCACCTTCTGGTAGCTGCCGACTACTCCCAAATCGAACTGCGCATCATGGCCCACCTTTCAGAAGACCCGGGCCTGATGCAGGCATTTGCCCTGGGACAGGATGTCCATCGCGCCACCGCCGCAGAAATTTTTGGAGTCCCCCTCGATGGGGTTAGCGGCGAACAGCGCCGCGCTGCCAAAGCCATTAATTTTGGCCTGATCTACGGCATGTCAGCCTTCGGGTTAGCGCGACAACTCTCCATCACCCGCCCGGCAGCGCAACACTATATGGACCGCTATTTTCAACGCTACCCAGGGGTGGCCGCTTACATGGAAGAAACTCGCCGTCTTGCACGACACCAAGGATTCGTCGAGACCCTGTTCGGTCGTCGCCTCTGGCTTCCCGAATTACGTGGCCCCGCCGGGCGCCGCCAAGCTGCCGAACGCGCTGCCATCAACGCTCCATTGCAGGGAACCGCCGCCGATCTGATCAAACGCGCCATGCTGGCGTTACAATCTTGGATCGACCGTGAAAGACTGGCCAGCCATTTGGTACTGCAAGTTCACGACGAACTGATTCTGGAAGTTCCCGAGTCCGAAATCGCCACCGTCCGCCAAGCACTCCCTGGCCTCATGACCCAGGTCGCCGTCCTCAAAGTCCCTCTGGAAGTGGCCATCGGTCAGGGTAAAAATTGGGATGAAGCGCACTAACCCCCACTCTGGGTGAGGTATACTATCCCCCTTCGAACCAATATTTCCGCACCATTCCCATGCACATAGGCCCTTACCGTCTAAAAAACAATCTTGTGGTGGCCCCCATGGCGGGAGTCACGGATCGCCCCTTTCGTCAATTATGCAAACGCATGGGAGCCGGTTTGGCCGTATCGGAAATGGTTTCTTCCAATTCCCTGTTGTGGGGTTCGGAGAAAACTCGGCGTCGTGCCAATCATGAGGGAGAGGTAGAACCGCGCACCGTCCAGATTGCCGGGGCAGACCCGCAGATGATGGCTGACGCCGCACGCTACAACGTCGATCAGGGGGCCCAGATCATCGACATCAACATGGGTTGCCCTGCAAAAAAAGTCTGCAATGTCATGGCGGGCTCAGCCCTGCTGCAAAACGAACTTCTGGTGGAACGTATTCTTAACGCCGTGGTGCAGGCCGTGCCCGTGCCCGTCACCCTGAAGATCCGCACCGGTTGGGACCGCGACCATCGCAACGCCTTGGCCATCGCCCGTCTGGCCGAAGAGTGCGGAATCCAGTCCCTAGCCATTCACGGCCGGACTCGTGCCTGCGGTTATTCTGGAAATGCCGAATACGACACCATTGCTGTCGTCAAACAATCGCTGCGGATTCCCGTCATCGCCAATGGCGACATTACTTCACCGGAAAAAGCGCGCGCCGTGCTGGAGCAAACGGGGGCCGACGGACTGATGATTGGTCGGGCAGCCCAGGGACGGCCGTGGATATTCAGAGAAATCGAATATTTTCTTAAAAACGACGAGAAATTGCCCCCCCCTACGGTTACAGAAATTCATGCGGTTCTGCTGTCCCACCTGGAAGAGTTATATCATTTCTACGGGGTGGACCTCGGTGTGCGTGTTGCCCGCAAGCATATCAGTTGGTACACCCGCGGACTGGTGGGTTCAGCTCATTTTCGCCACACCATGAACCGTCTCCCCACCATGGAACAGCAACGCACCGCCGTGACCGATTTTTTTGTTGCTCAAGCCGAGCATAGCCCCGTATTGCGCTATAACGAAGCCATCGTGGAAGAGGGACTGGCCGCATGAACGCGCCTGAAACCGACCTTTCGGCCTGTATTCGGCGCATGGTGAAAGAGTATTTTCACCATCTCGAAGGTGAACGCTGTAGCTCGTTACATGAAATGGTCCTCAACAGCGTGGAAAAACCATTGATCGATGTGGTTCTCGCTCAATGTGATAACAACCAGACTCGGGCTGCCGAGATTTTGGGCATGAACCGCACCACCCTTCGAAAAAAAATGCAACGGTACCAATTGCTATGACCCTACAACGTGCACTTCTCAGCGTATCAGACAAAACCGGCCTCGTAGAACTGGCTCGCACTTTGCACCGCCTGAACATCGAGATTCTCTCCACAGGCGGAACCGCTCAATTGCTGCGGGAAGCCAAAATCCCAGTGATGGAGGTTGCGAATTTCACCGGCTTTCCGGAAATGCTGGATGGACGAGTAAAAACCCTGCATCCGAAAATTCATGGGGGTTTGCTGGGCAAACGTGAGCTGCCCAGCCATCAGGACGCCATGACACGTCATGGCATCGATCCCATCGATTTGCTGGTGGTCAATCTCTATCCTTTTCGCGAAACCATCGCCAAACCAGGCGTTAGCCTCGAAGAAGCCATCGAAAACATCGATATCGGCGGCCCTGCCATGGTTCGCTCTGCCGCCAAGAACCACGCCCATGTGGCGGTAGTCACGGACCCCTCGGACTATGATCGCATTATTGCCGAACTGGAACAAAATCGCGGGACCCTATCCCATGCCACCCGCTTCGAACTGGCTGTCAAAGCTTTTTCCCATACCGCCGAATACGATGGGGCCATTGCCACCTATCTCTCTGGTCGTGGAGCAGAAGAACAGGCCGATGGGTATCCCAAGCGACTATACCTTTCTTTCGTCAAGCACCAATCCCTGCGCTACGGCGAAAACCCTCACCAAAGTGCCGCATTCTATCTCGACCCTACGCTTCCCTCTGGAGTATTGGCACACTATCAACAACTCCAAGGCAAACCGTTGTCTTACAACAATATTGCTGATGCAGATACGGCATGGGACTGCGTTCGTTTTCTCGACCTCGCGGCCTGTGTCATCGTCAAACATGCCAACCCCTGCGGCGTAGCACTGGGAGCAACACCCCTGGAATGTTATCAACGCGCCTATGCTACCGATCCCACCTCGGCCTTCGGCGGCATCATTGCATTCAACCAAACCGTGGATGTAGACACCGTACTGGCGCTGCAACAACAATTCATGGAAGTCCTGATTGCTCCTGGGTTCACGGATGAGGCCCTTCAGAAACTGGCACAAAAAACCAATGTTCGGGTTCTGAAAATCCCCCTGGGACAAGGACGAAACCTATGGGATATGAAACGGGTTGGAGGAGGCTTACTGGTGCAAAGCCCAGATGCGGGCGGCCTCTCCGAGGACACCATGAAAGTGGTGAGCCGCACCCACCCCACCCCAGAACAGTGGGCTGACCTGCGCCTCGCCTTTCATGTGGCCCAGTTCGTCAAATCTAACGCCATCGTATTCTGCGGTCAGGGTCGCACCCTGGGCATCGGCGCAGGCCAAATGAGCCGAGTGGACAGCACCCGTATCGCCCAACGCAAGGCTCAGGATGCGGGACTTTCGCTGGTAAACAGCGTCGCAGCTTCCGATGCCTTTTTCCCTTTCCGCGATGGTCTGGATGTATTGGCCCACGCCGGAGCACGCGCCGTAATTCAACCGGGGGGCAGCGTACGCGATAGTGAAGTCATCCAAGCAGCGGACGAACAAGCGGTCGCTATGGTAGTCACCGGCATTCGTCACTTTCGTCATTGAAACGGGCTTTTTCATGAAAATTCTGGTCATCGGCAGCGGTGGACGAGAGCACGCTTTGGCGTGGCGCTTGGTCCAGTCTCAACGAGTTTCCCATGTTTTTGTTGCCCCTGGCAATGCGGGCATGGCACTAGAAGAAGGAGTCCATTGCGTCCCCCTGCAAGGCATCGAGGCGTGGCTTGAGTTCGCGCAGACCGAACAGATTGCATTCACGGTCGTGGGCCCCGAAGCCCCTATTGCCGATGGCATTGTCGATCATTTTCGTGCTGCAGGGTTGGCCATTTTCGGACCTAGCCAGGCGGCTGCCCAATTGGAAATCTCCAAGGATTTCGCCAAACAGTTCATGCAGCGGCATAACATCCCGACCGCCCGCTTCACCACCTTTGAAGATGCTGTCAGCGCCCATGCCTATCTAGATCAGGTGGGTGCCCCCATCGTCATCAAAGCCGATGGACTGGCTGCCGGCAAAGGTGTCGTGGTGGCCCAGACCGTGGCAGAAGCACATCAAGCCGTAGATCACATGATGGGGGGAGCTCTAGGTCAAGCTGGGCATCGTGTGGTCATTGAAGAATTTTTGGAAGGAGAGGAAGCCAGCTTCATCGTCATGGCCGATGGCGAACAAGTGTTACCTCTAGCCACCAGCCAGGATCACAAACGTTTGCGCGATCATGACGAAGGCCCGAATACCGGCGGCATGGGTGCCTATTCGCCCGCCCCCCTCGTCACCCCCACCCTGCATGGCCGAATCATGCGCGAGATCATTCAACCCACCCTGCAAGGGTTGATTCAGGAAGGGCGGCCTTATACGGGATTTTTATATGCCGGTCTCATGATCGCCCCAGACGGCTCGGTGAAAACCCTCGAATTCAATTGCCGTTTGGGGGATCCTGAAACTCAACCCCTGCTGATGCGTCTCAAATCAGATCTGGTGGAACTCATCGAAGCCGCTCTGCACGGCAAGCTGCAGCATGCCATGGCTGAGTGGGATCGCCGTCCTGCCATTGGCATCGTGCTGGCAGCTCCCGGCTATCCCGAATCCCCGATCACGGGAGGGATCATCTCCGGACTTGACCGCCCCCTTGCCGATACTCATGTTTTTTATGCCGGAGCGCAGGCACAGGGACAACATATGGTCACGGCAGGAGGACGGGTACTCTGTGTCACTGCTCTGGGCGATACCCTGCGTACGGCACGCCACTTAGCCTATGAACGGGTGCAACACATTCACTTTGATGGCATGCAATACCGCCAGGACATCGGCTGGCGTGCCTTGAAATCTCACCCCTGATTTTTCCCCCTTCATCCCCGCACGGCCTTTCCTGTCATCAGGTCCTGAATGGTCGAGGGTCGTGCATGGCGCTGGGTGCGCCCGCTCAACACCCGCACTTGATGACCGAACAGTCGCTGACACGCTCTGGTCGTCCCTAATGGTCTCTGACCTGAACGATTAGCACTGGTGGATACCAAGGCCATCCCCAAACGGTGACACAACCGCTGTACGGCCACGTAATCGTCCTGACGTAAGGCGACCCGTGGACGACGATCTGCACCCAATCCGCGCGCCCTGCCGCGCAGCAATCCAGAGACTCGACGTGACGCTGGAATCAGCCAAGTATGTCCTCCAGGCCAGCGCGACAAACAACGCGCTTGCTCGGCCGAACTCAAGGGCATATGAAAGGGTTGCAACCGGGCAAGAGCATCACTGACAACAATCATTCCCTTATGGGCAGGACGTTGTTTGAGACGCAATAGCCGCCGCAATCCGCGTTGGCTCCGGGGATCACAACCCAGTCCATAAACTGCTCGCGTGGGATAGGCGAGTACTCCCCCCCCCTTGAGATGGCTCCGTAAGCTCCGAGTCTTCCAGTCCATTTTCCCCCTTAAATTCTCACAAAGCCGTTCAACACCTGATAGAATCAGATTATGAACGCACGATACCCATTTTACCTAACTCTTGCCTTGGCTTTATGCACCCTGAGGGCTCAGAGCGAACCGCTCCCCGGACTCACGGACGCCCCTCCACCCCCCACAGTACAAGAAGAGGGACCCTCCTCCTCAGCGACTGCTCCTGCAAACGCGCACACTCCGCCACCGCAGGCTACCACAGAGGCCCCTCCCGCGACTGATGACAATGCCGAGGTTACCATTGTCGAAAAACAGGAAACCCGTTTTGAAGAGTACCGCATTAATGGAAGACTCTACAAAATCAAAGTCACCCCAAAAATCGGCCCTCCGTACTATCTGATCGATGAAGAAGGGCATGGCCTGTGGCACCGACATGACGCGCTGGATAATAATTTTCAGCCTCCGCGCTGGGTCATTCTAAAATTTTAACGGCGCTGTCATGGCCGTCTTTACTCCCGTCTCTCCCGAGGAACTCTCGCCGTGGATCCGTGGTTACCACCTCGGCGAAGTGTTGTCTCTAACGCCGATTTCTTCCGGCATTGAAAACACCAATTACTTTGTCACGACCCAAGAGGGTCATTACGTTCTCACCCTGTTTGAAAAATTAGCGCTCACCGAATTACCGTACTACCTCGGTCTTATGGACCACCTGGCACAACAGGGACTCCCCTGTGCACGCCCGTGCAAGGATGAAAGCCATCAATTCGTGAGCCTGCTCAAGAATAAACCGGCCACGCTGGTCAGCCGTCTCGAAGGTACTTCGGTACAACACCCGACTGCACACCACTGTGCTGCCATTGGTCAGATCGCAGCACGGCTTCATCGGGCGGCCCACTCTTACCTCCAGACTAAAGCCAATCCACGCGGAGCTGACTGGCGCCAGATCACCGCAGTTCAGGTGCGCCCGTTCCTCGATCAAAGGCAAGGGACCTTGTTGACCCAAGCCATGGAAATGGCTTTACCCTTTGATCCCGCTCTGCCATCAGGGACGATCCACGCAGATCTTTTTCGCGACAATGTGCTGTTCTCAGAACATCAAGTCAGCGGACTCATCGATTTTTATTTTGCCGGCACAGACAATTGGCTTTACGATTTGGCCATTATTGCCAACGATTGGTGTGTCACCGACCAAGCAGACTTTGCCCCCCCTCGTCTCCAGGCCCTACTCACGGCTTACTGCCTGGAGCGACCACTCTCTGCCGCCGAACGTAAACTATGGCCCCGTTTTCTCATTACCGCCGGACTCCGGTTCTGGCTGTCGCGCCTCTTTGACCGCCATTTACCACGATCTGGTGCGGTACTCCACCCCCATGACCCAGGCTGGTTTGAACGCATCCTGCGGTTCCACCTTGAGCACCCCTCCCCATGGCTTCCTTGATTCAACCTCGACGCGTCCCTGCCAGCCATGGTGCCCGCTGGATAGTGAGTGGCATGCATGCCGTGTTGCACAGCCCCATCGGCTGGTTCAGCACACAAATTGCCTGGTTTGCCTTTCTTATGCTGTGCAGCATGCTACCCATGGCCGGCCCCGTGGCTTTTTCCCTCTCTCTTCCGGCATTTTTCGCAGGAATGATGATCGGTTGCCGCACCATAGAAGAAGGACGCTCACTCCGGATCAACCATCTTTTTTCCGGATTGAAGATCCAGCCCAAGCGCTTATTCCAACTGGGCATGGTCAATATTGCCGGGGAAACGTTACTCACTTTGATCCTGGTTCTGTGGGGTGGGCAACAGGTGATCGCACTGGAAAATCTTTCCATGGATGGAGCCGCCAATCTGGAACAACTCCAAGCCGCCATATTTTCCCTGACACCGCTTTTCGTCACCTTGGCCCTGATCCAGATTGCCCTCCTGATGATGGGATGGTTTGCTCCAGCACTACTGGTTTTCACCCCGCTGTCTACGGCAGAGGCCTTGACCCTAAGCAGTCGTGGCTGCCTAATCAACCTGCCCGCCTTTTTACTGTACACCCTGATCATGGGGTCGCTTCTTTTTGCCGTCACTCTGGTAGCCTTCGCTTTACCTCTGATCAGTGGACTGCTGACGCTGGTTATCGTCGCCATCATCATCGCCAGCGTTTACGCTTCATACCAAGATGTTTTTGGTGCCACGGCATCCTCCGTTTCTGCCCCCTAGTTTGCGACAGCGCAAGATTTCCTGTGCCCTTTTCAACTATCCTGACGTGGGCTAAACTCTCTATTAGATGGAGCGAATAGATTAATTCCGAAGCATTCCTGAGGAGACAATGCAATGATCAACCCGGGCTCTAAAATTCTTGGCAGTATACTGTTGTTATGGTCGCTGACCGCCATGGCAGCCCCCGCCGGATCGAGCATAAGTGACTGCCCAGACTGTCCGGAAATGGTTGCGATTCCCGCTGGAAATTTCACACTGAACGCGGGGGGAAAGGTGACTTTTGCCAAACCCTTTTTCATGAGCGCCTCCCTGGTGACCCAAGGACAATGGCGTGCCATCATGCATCATAATCCCAGCGCCTTTCCCCAATGCGGAGATAACTGTCCTGTAGATCGCGTCAGTTGGGAAGATGTTCAGGTCTATATTCTGCGTCTCAATGCCAAAACTGGCCAGCATTACCGTCTTCCATCGGAAAGCGAGTGGGGTTATGCTTGTCGTGCCGGTCTGAACAGTACCTATTGCGGTGGCGATCAACTCGATCCTATTGCCTGGTATGATCAAAACAGTGACCACCGCCCCCACCCTGTAGCCACCAAAGCCCCCAATGGCTGGGGACTCTACGATATGACTGGGAATCTGTGGGAATGGATGGAAGACTGTTATCAAGATACTCGTCACATCAACCAGGACGATCAACGGAGCATCCCAGATAACGGAGCCGCTTGGGAAGGTAATGCTGCGGAACCCGGCGGCGAATGTCTATCCAGAGTCGTACGTGGCGGATCATGGCGGAATAATGCACAGGATATGGCTCTGACCCGTCGCAGTGCCGATGATCCTCTGGGACGCGTGGAAACCATTGGCTTCCGTTTGGTGCGAGGTCAATGAATCGATTGGACCGTCCTCCCTCCGAAAATGGCAGAACCTCCCTAATCCTGTTGATTTTTCTGGGGGCTTTGTTTCTCGGCGGATTAGGCGCGTTTTTCTTGCGTCAACCGACCCCACCACAAGGACTGGGTGATCGCACCCAGTGGTTGGCGCGCGGACCGAAGTTGGCCAATTTTTCTCTTCCATCCACCCAAGGAACACTGACCCAAAATCAATTGCAGGGACATTGGACCTTCATACTGTTTGGCTATACCCATTGTCCAGATGTCTGCCCCACGGATCTTGCGCTCTTGGCCGGAGTTGTACACTCGTTTGCCACCTCGCAAAAAACCACCGCCCCCCCCCAGGTCGTTTTCATCTCAGTGGATCCTGCCCGTGACTCGCTGGACATTCTGAAACGCTTCGTTCCTGCCTTTGACCCCTCATTTATCGGCGCCCAGGCAGATGACACCCAACTCCAACCCTTTGCCCAAACCTTGGGGGTGTATGTCGTACGGCACCGTGATGAAGCCGATGCTCAAGGGAATTACACCGTTGATCACAGCAGTGCCATTTTCTTATTCAATCCCCAAGGACAACTGCAAGCCTCATTCCAAATGCCGCAAACCACTGCGCGCATGTTTGCAGAAACGTGGGCCATCATGCGGCACTGACCATTATCCCCTAATTCACTGAAATCTCTTGCGTTGCCAAGCAGGCTTTGATACCATTCCAGAGTCTCGTCGAAACCGTTCGGCAAGATTCATTAATCTAAATTTCAAGGGGGAGTTCACGATGGAAGTTATGGATAAAGGCTACATGATCATTCCCGTCATTTTGTTTGTTGGGGGGATTCTGGTTTCTCTCAGCCTGGGTGGCATGGGAGTGGACATTTTGTCAAACGATCAGAAGAAAAAGTAATCCGGCTTCATTCTCCGCGTTCTTTTCAGGATTGCGGGAAACTTCTCCAAACACCCGGTGTCCATTCACCGGGTGCTTTGTTTTAAGGCCCCCCAAACTTCCGACTCCATTTCATAGGATGGCGCATGAGCTCGCTTTCAAATCACCGCCGCTTGGTTAAATATTTCATTATGTCGGCCACTTCACTCTTTATTGGGGCCATGCACGGGATGCTGCAGGTTTTTCCCCCGATTCGGGCGTGGTTGGATTCCATTGGCAGTCCCTATGGAGGCCCAGGACACATGATTGACCCTCTGGCCCACGCCCATATGAATTTGGTAGGGGGCGTGGTATCCCTGGCTATGGGCACCACCTATTACCTCCTGCCGCGCCTCAGCGGCAAAGCCATATATTCCCAAAGATTGGTGGAACATAACTTCTGGTGGTTATTTATGGGAGTATATGGATTTTATTCTACCCAAATGGTTTTTGGTATTTGGGAAGGATATCTTATGCTTCATGATCGTAACGCCATGATGGCTGCACACCATCATTACGGACCCATCGTTGCCGTCGCCGGTACCTGTATGGCCGTAGGCTTTATTGTTTATTTCTGCAATATCGTACTCACTCTGATGGGGCCCGTTATTGAGGAGCGCCCCGCTTCCTGATCAAGAGGAGGGGACATTGAGCGGGAAATACAGTACCCCGCTCTCTTGATCCTTGGCACATTGTAATCGTACTTGAACGGTTCGCCTTTCCCCAGGTGATACCAATGCGGCACGCCGATATACTCCAACACGACCATCCTGTATCGCCTGCTTCCATGGATCGGCAGAGGCGGTTCGAATATCGACGAGGCAACCCGATCCGGGATGTTCGTGAGCGCCGGTAACGATAATTAAAAACTCATCCATCCCATCTTGGGGAGGGCTGGGACGAGTCTGCACTTGAACCTGCCAGTCTTGCCACTGCTGAGCCTGTGTATCGGCTTGAGTCGTCTCGGGTTGGCCACACGCACTCGCCAAAAATGCACACCCTAACACCAGCCCCTGCCAAACTTCAATTTTTTTCATCGTGAAGGACCGCCTGCTTGATTTCGGAATCGGCATCCGTACTGTCATGATCAGGGTTCGGCATGTCCGCTTCGACCACACCATACATACGCACCATAAAATAGACGAAGGAACCTGCCACGGCGATATACACCAACGCCAGGAGAAACCCCCAATCCACCCAGTGTCGAACTTTTCCTGGGCGGCTTCCCCAAAAGGGGAAAGCGAGCCCAACAGCTACCAGCAGAACCACCACAATCACGGCAAAAAACCAGTAGGGTACTGGTTTTTGGGAAAGAGGAACACTGTTCACCAACTCCCAATCCTCTAATCCCCGTTTGGTCTTGCGCTCCTCATCAGTGGCGTAACCGAAGTGGTCCTTGTCCTGCTGCCCCCACTCCGGTTTGATTTCCGTCAACGAGGAACGAGGATCTTGGGTTTCATTCATTTTTGACCTCCCACATGGGCTTCAGAAAAGTGTTGTATGGCGAAGGTATCTACCCAGCCCTCTACCGGAGCATGGGCAACGATCCTGAAAGCATGAACACCATGGGGCAAACTTGGAGAAATGGACAAAATCACCGACTGCCGCTCTGCTGCACCCACCGTAAAGTGTGTTCTTGAGAAATGGTACTCTTGCGGGGTCAACCCTTCCAGCGTTAAAGATACCTCTTCCGGACGATAACGCTTATTGGCAATTTCAATACGGTAGTCAAGATCGTTTGATGCCTGCTGCACTTCAGCCCGGTAAGCGGCCAGATGCATCGGTTGCCAGCTCCATAAGCCCCAACCAAAAAAACTCAAACCCAAAGTCAGGATCACGGCCATCCAGCTGGTCCGTGAAGTCAATCCAATCGCATTGTTGCGAAAATGAACCCGAGCTTCCTTCTTCACTTTCTGTTCACCAAACCCAAAGCTCAGCAACCCTGGTTGCCCCTTTTTTGCCTGTAGGCGGTTGCAGGCATCGATGCATTCCCCGCAGTTGATGCAGCTATCATAAATGGCCGTCTTCCGCGGATCGATCTCGATAAAACAAGAGGTCACGCAATAGTTGCATTTTTCGCACGCACTGGAACGGCTGCTGTCATAGCGCACATGTAATGTCTCACGGGTACGAAAGCTATGTTGCCAGACTCGGTAAACACAGGCAAAACGACACCAAAAGTGGCGAATCACGGCAATATCGATAAAAATGATGAGTACGAACATGGCGTAGATCCAGTGCAACGAACCCGCCAATGCCGGGTCCGAGCGCCAGAGCATAAAAGAGAGCACCAACGAAGGATCATAAAAATAGAACAGGGGAATCACCGCCAGAAACATGGAAGCAAGGACAAAAGACAATCCCAATAAAATCCAGTTGAGGGCACGGTTTTTGGCAGGTGCAATCACTGGCGCATCACCATCCAAGCTCACTTCTGCACGCTTCCCCAAGAGACGACGCGTCATGTAGTTGGCCCATTCGGCAAAAATATTCTGGGGGCAAACCCAACCACAAAACACCGTCCCCGCCGTAGAATAGAGCATGACCATAAGGCTGAGTAGAGTAATCCACAGCCCAGCAATCAGAAAAAAATCGGCAAACCATATCTGTCGGTCCAAAATGACCAACGCTCCTGCCCGGGGATCAATACGAAACAAACCCGTGGCGGGGATCAATATCGCCAAAGCCAGTGTCAGCACTTGAACGAAGCGCCGTTGCAGATGAAAACGGGTTGAAGTGGGTAAAGAAATATCCATTGCCATCAATTCCTGAAATTCGGCCCCTGTCCAAAGCTTCCATTCTTCTCCGACCGCGCCTCGCGGTCAAGTGGTGAGCTTTGGAGCAGTGCCTGACGAGTCATTTCCGCGCCATCCCGATCCTGCTGTTCCATCTGCAAATGCCATAACGTACGCAGTACATCAGTTTGCCACGGAAAACGCTGGGCCAATTTGGCCACCACTTGCTCTCGTTGGACCGCTGGTAGTCTTGCCTCGCCCATTTGGGCCAGCACTTCATCACTCAAGGCATATCCCACCCAATGATCGGCAGGGTTCAATTCAAAAGCCAAACGTACCAATCGACTGGCCTCCCCCTCCCTCCCCGTCATTCGATCTCGCCAGCTTTGCACCAAATGATGGGTGGCTTGATATGCTTTCTCAAACTGTATTTTTTGATCTGATCCCAGACCCAACTGCAGCGCAGCCTGATCTGCCGTGGGACGCTGCTCTAAGAGGTTACCCAATAATGCGTCCAGATTCTCTGGCTGATACTTGACATGGGGCAAATCAAAATCGATCACCGGATGCCATTCTTCCTGAAGTGAACCTACAGTTTTCGGGATGGGGCCCCAATACCGTCCCATCCAGGTCATGGCCCCTTCACCTCCAGTGACCTTGGCCTGCTGAGATGGATCCAACTGCCGCAGATTATGTTCTACCGCCGGCCACCCTGCCCAGGAATGACGCGGACCCACCAATGCCAGGTGCATCCCATCGAGAAACAGGCGCGCATCGGGAAATACCTGACGAAACGTTCTCAGCAAGACTTGGAGAGACGAAGAATCCAATTGGTTCAATGCCAACCACTGCACAAACAAGCCGTCCTCATTCAAATGATCCCGAGCACGTTGAAACTGTTCACGAGACAGTAACGCCCCGACTCCAGAAAGGTCGGGATGATACAAGTCTCCCACGATCACATCATAAGTATTGCGTGTGGTTGATAAGTAGTGACGTGCATCATCAGCATATATGGTGGACTGTCCGAGTACATCTCCATCCACCGGTTGAAACCATTGGCTTGCCGCCGTAATGGCTCCTTGAGACAATTCCACCGCATCTCGGTGCAGTTTGGGGTACCCTTCTGTACCCGCCAGAGACAGCCCTGTTCCCAAACCCAGAAACAGCACTCTGCCTGCCCCAGAGTGTAGCAGGAGGGGCAACTCCCCCTGATTGCGTTGGACAAATACCGCGGTAGGCTCGGTCGAGGCATCGTGTCGTTGCAGATCTGTGAGGAGTAAACGTTGACCATCGGGACGTTCGACCACCTGAGTAATGGCTATGGCATCTTCATACCGATAAAGATCGTGGCTTCCCGCCAGTGTCTGGGGCAAAAGACGCTGGGCTGAGGGCAGATGCCATAGCAGTCCACCCGCTCCCAGAATAAACAGCACCCCCAGTCCCATGACCGGTTTCCATGGACGCGTCCAAAATAAACTCGCACCCAAAATCAGTGCAGCGCTCAAAACCACCGTCCCTGCGGTACCCGTCCAGGGTAACCAGAGAAACCCCGTTACCAATGCCCCGATTGCCCCCCCCACAGAATTCACCGCATATAATAAGACACCATTAGTACTTGCATTGTCTGAAGACTGTCCCAAGAGCGGAAACCATAATCCGAAAATGAAAGTAACGGGAAGGGTCAGAAAAACCAACATGCCTCCTTGCCAGAGCAATGCCTGAAACAAACTCTCGCCATGAGGACTTTCAGCCCACTCTGCTACCCAAGGGAGAACCGCCAGCCCCGCCAGAATGATTCCACTGGCGAGCCAAGGAAGAAATAATCGCACTCGCTGAAGAGGGTAGCGCGCGCCTATTATGCTTCCCATTCCGATCCCTGAAAGGAAAATCGCCAAAATCAAAGCCAATACATATTCTGTTCGCAAGAACAAGAGACTAAACAGTCTGGTCCATGCCACTTCAAGTGACAATGCAGCCATTCCCATCAAGCCATAAGCCCAAAGTAATTTGGTTTCTGGTCTGGAGGAGCGGACATCTACCGATAATACGGACACGTTGTCCGGTACAGAAAAGCGGGACGATTCTTCCACTGTGGCCATGATACCCCAACCACATCCCACGAGTATCCCCATAGTGGCCACCCCCTGCAGGGCATGAACCCAGCCCAACCAAGGCAGTAAAATAACAGGAAGTAAGGCGCCGAAAACCGCTCCTATGGTGTTAACTCCATACACCATACCTAGCCCTTGGGACGCCCTTCTCTGACGCCATGCTGCCAAAACCAAGGGGAATCCCGCCCCCAGTGCCATTGCTGGAAGCATCAGTAAGATCATGGATACTAAAGTCAGGCCCGCATGCCAGATACCGATCCCGTAGGGGGAAAAAACCTTCATCAAAAGATTTTGCTCGAGTGGAGCAATCTGGGGCAAAGCCAGAGAGAAAATGCCGACTCCTACCTCAAGGGCTGAGAGCCACCGCAATGGGTGTTTAACCCCCTCTCGATTCATCAGAAAGGCGCCTAGGCCCAATCCCAGCATGAAGGCGGCTACGGTAATTACGACCCCAAATACGCTGATACCGAACTGCAGGCTGATCATTCTGACCCACAATACTTCATAGGCCAAGCCTACGGCTCCGGATAGCCCGTATAGGGCAAGAATTCCTAACATCTCAGAAAGGATAGAACCAGGCCACCCCAACCACGGCATGTACCAACGCTAACGTCATGGATAATCCCGCCAAAATCATATGGGGGATAAACCACGGTTTCCCGTAAATTCCCATGCCAATGCCCACTGCACCCGTAGCCAAAACCAGAATAATCAGTGGGATACCCAAAAGAAACATGATCAGCTTGCGCTTTTTATCATCCACAGGAGTAACCCCATCATCCTGGTACCCCTGTTGTTTCTTGAAGGACTCCATCATTTGAATGCTGTTCACTGCATTGGAGCCACCAGATCCCTCTGCCCAGATCGGACTGGAGAACAGGGCAAAAAAAGCCAAAAAAAGCGCAGCTATCATGGTCTGCAATCCACTCTGGACCTTCTGTTTGCTCCCTTCATTGCCTCTCATGGTTGATCCTCGGAGGGTAATGTTTTAGTCTCCGGTTTCTTTTTGAAGGAGAAATACCATGCCAGAATTCCCATCAAAATAAACGGCGCAAAAATTCCGATCAGGAGAAATAAGAATATATTCCATGGGGTATCTACCGTAACATGAAGATAACGGTAACTATCCAGGGCAAATGCCTGAGATATGCCGCCAGCCTGAAGGAGTAGTACGAGTAGTAACTTGCGATAGGATATAATGGTATGAGCTCAGTGAGACGTTTGAATGGTACTGGCACAACGAAAGCCATAAAAATCGGACGTCATGTTGGCAAATGCGCTATCACGATGAAACAGTGAGGTGGAGAATGGATCTCCTTTCCAGGAACCGCCGCGCAAAACCTTATAACTGCGCTTCACGATTTTCTGTTCGGAAATTTTCAAATCACGATCCTGCGTCGAATCCTGTACGGCCACTTTACCTTGGAACACAATGGTCGGTGCAATGGATCCCGGATACGGGGCAAAATCACTGGCAGTCCATTCATCCACATTGCCTGCCAGATCTAAAACTCCATAGGGACTGGCCCCCTGTGGATATGCCGTAACCGGCGAGGTAGAACCCACGTTGTAATAAGTATTGAGTTTGGTAGGATCCATGGTGTTTCCCCAAGGCCAACGTCGTCCATCTGCACCTCTCCCAGCGTGTTCAAGCTCGGCTTCCGTAGGCAATCGTTTCTGGGCCCATGCGGCGTAGGCTTTAGCGTCGTACCAAGTGACCATGGTTACCGGATGCAGCACGTCCCCCTTAGGAATCCGACCATCCTTCCAATTCAATGGGGGTCGATGTCCCGTGGCTGCCACAAATCGAGCATATTGGGCATTGGTGACCAAGTATTTATCAATCGCATAGGATTGCAGTGTCACAGAATGCTCCGGTTTATCTGGCGAATCAGCTCTATCGAGATTTGTTCCCATCATAAACGTCGCTGCTGGTATGGTAATCATTGTGGCCAGATTTTCCCATTGTTCCCGCGTCAGCAACTGTTCCGCAGCTTCGACAGTATAGCTCCCATGCACTTCTCCGCCTTCATGCTGTTCATGGAGCTGAATATCTTCGCCTGCCGCTCGTATATGATTGCCCTCGTTTTTCGGGTCATAGGAAATCATATGACGCATATCATCCATGCGTCCTGCGCCAAGTTTGATGACGTGTAAGGTACTGCCAATCATCACTAATCCAATGCAGGTGACAATTGTTGCTGACCATATTTTGCGGCGCTTCAGGCGTTCTTCTGCTGTGGCAGGAACCCGGGGCTTCAAATCAGGCACCGCCTTCTCCTTCTTTAGACTGTTCCGCGCGGGAACGGTCGATCCGAGCACGTCCATCAGGTTTCAGCCAACTCGGTGCTCGTCCATAGTATCTCTTGATCATGGACTCCCCGATGATCGCACCGATCATGCCTGTTTCCATGGCAAGAATAATGAAAAAACCCCACCATCCCATGGGAATCAAGTGACCACCCTGGGGAACTCCACTGATTTCAGCGATATTGAAATAACTGATGCCACGTACAATGAGCGGTGTCACATAACACAACCATTTGCTGCCCTTACCGAAGATAAGTGCGAGCACAAAATTGGCGATGAACGGTACCAAAAAAACGTCCAGCATCCATGAGAAAGTAAAATAGGAGAAGGGCCCGGTAAAGACCTCTATAGTCACCCCCAGCAATCGATCGCCAAAATGATTGATGACGGTCGCCAC
Source organism: Ferrovum sp. (assembly GCA_010435995.1). Classification (GTDB taxonomy): domain Bacteria; phylum Pseudomonadota; class Gammaproteobacteria; order Burkholderiales; family Ferrovaceae; genus Ferrovum. The sequence continues at coordinate 19,036 of JAAGNR010000022.1, forward strand.
ACTCAATCCAAAAAATCCCCGCACCCACTTTCCTGAATCTTTCTCTTGGGGAACAATGATGCTCATTTTTTATAATCATCCTTGCCAGTCAGCTTCTCATATTCACTCTTGCGAGTCTCTTCCAAATACCAATCCTTGACATGAAGACTGGCGAGATATTTTGCTAAAGTTCGACGCTCTTCTTCTGGAAGACTGGCAAAAGAGGGCATTCGGTATTCTGGTTTGAGTCGGCTGGGCAAAATGGATTGAGGAGCAGGGGATGAAAGGTAGGCATAGAGCCATGCTTCTGTACGCAAATCTCCCATGCCATCCAAGGACGGTGAAGGAACGGACTGCATGATGTTTCTCACCGACCATAAGGAATGGCATTGTCGACAATCATTCTCACGCACCAGATCGGATCCATGCCGTGCCAATTCAGGGCTTGCGGTAGTATAAAAAGGGATACCCTTATCTGCCGCAGGTCCCGTTGTTGGCCTTGAAAACAGTTGGTTTTGCACTACAGCCGCAATTGCCATCAAACCGATAATACCCAGTACGACCTTTTCCCCTCGCTTCATGTGGATTTCGCTACCTGCTCGGCCTTTTGTGCAAGCAATTCACTGCGACGAGCTTCCTGCTTAGCTAGGACCTCGCGGCTTTTAGCATATTCTTCAGGGAGCATCTTATCTTTATCTTTTTCACTGAACACCAGATATTTGATATCTTCATCAAATTGCTCGTTCTTGGCCCCCCAGCGGATACCATAAATGCTCGCGCCGATAATCAATCCGCCAACGATGAGCCATAGATAGATGGTCCAACCATCCGGTAAAGTCTCTATAAAATTTCCCATGCCATTTTCCTCGATATCATCGTAAAAGGATTTTACCACCGTACCCGTATTGGAAGCATATTAACAGGAAACGTTCCCCTTTCAGGGCGTAACATGATCAAATATCCCCCTGCCCGCCAGATATAGACTAAAACAAATAGCCCGAGAGCATTTGCGTTGCTCCAAATATCACAGCCACAACCACACCCAATATGATGGCGATGAACATCAGCATTTCACCCACGCGCATTTTTTCTGGAGCATAGCGTCCCTTCATCAGGGCATAAATAATCCCAGAAAATACTCCGATTCCAATCATCAGGAAAATAAAAATCATGACACTGAAGCGCTGACTACGCATTCCTTCAATGCTCATATCTACATGCCCAGCTCCAAGGGCAATCATCACATCAGACATCATGGTTACAGCCTCAACAGACGAATCGTTCTAAAAAAAAGTGCCATACCGCAATGGTATGGCACTATGACAGTATATTTTTTTCAACGTTCTATTTCATTCACACAAACGTACCGATTTCATTATTTTTTGTCGAAGTTGTCCACAAAAAAACTGTAGAGAAAAGGAGCAATGAAAGCAATACTGATGGGCAATGCGATTGCCAGTGGGCCGTAATCTAAATCGATCATTCGTAAATACTCCTTAGTTAGGTTTCACTAGTCAATGATCGTGCTTTGGCTGCCAACTGGTGGGAGGCAGACGCTTAATCATGATAAACACGGACAAGAAGAAATAACTCAGATAGAACAAGTCAATGGTATAGCCCTTGTCCCACCAGGGTTGCTGGCGAATGCGTGACCCATCTGCACGATAATTGCCCTCGAAATTGGCGGTAACGACTTTGTCTCCCACCACTTCGAAATCATGCATATGGGCACCTTTGGATTCTAGTGCCTTGATTTGAGGAGCTACGATCCGCAAATCATCCATGGTCAGTGGGTGACGCTCCAACAATGCATCATTGGGTGTTCCCTTGTTCATGGCCACAATCCGCGCCATCGCTTCCTTGTCATCCTTGGCAGCCAGGACTTCAGGCTTATCCATGGAATTGACGTAGGGTTCATACAGCGCTGCCGTAGGTCTTTGCCCCCACAATGGGAAAGTAATGGCAAAGGCAGTTACCACCGTCAATCCCACCAACCAGACAACGGGAGCAGGAACAGGGTTGTTATCTTCATGTACCCCACCCAGATTATCATTCTCCCAGAGGACTTCATCCTTGCGTACTTTCTCTTCATCAGACAGTGTACGAAGGGGTGAATCAAATGACCAACTCATAGTGACCTCCTTTTGTAATCACCTGCTGCGAGTGATCGCGGCAGGTGCTTTTATGACGCATTATGGATTATTTGAGTGACAGAACGAAATCGATCAAAGCTCTGGCATCAGAATTGCTCGCGTACATGGGGACTTCAGGCGCTGTAATCCGCTTTCCTTCCACATACTCGTTGTATTCTGCACGCCATTGATCAAAGTTGATCTTTTGACCCTTAGCATCCACAGGGCCCCACAGATAGTCAAAGCGAGGCATGATGGAGTGCGGCTGAACCAAACGTGGATTGAAGAAGTGCAGCATCATCCATTCACGAGAGGAATTCCGCGATCCCACATGAAGAATATCTGGAGCTTTACGATCAGAGCCAAACGCTGTGGGTGATTCCCCATTAAAGTCGCCCAGCATAGGAGGCGCACCAAACACTTGCCAATCCTGGGTTTCTTCTGGCAGAAGTGTATGGCACCACCAGCATCCTTCACGCACGAAAATGGATTTTCCATAAGAAGCATGGTAGGTATTCTCATCACCTGCCGCCTTCACTACTTCATCTGGAGTCCATCCCTTCGTTGCCGAAGCGTTTTCAATGTAGAACTGCTTGGTCCCATCACCTTGTGGCTCAGAATTCAGCACAAACACTGCGCCTTGTGCCTTGCTGGCTTCGCCAATCCGACCCTTGTCTTGGCTCAACTGTTCAACGATTTGCCCCAGGTTATCCGGATGATCCACCCCGTTAGGAAGTGGCGTGCCTGCAGGGTAAACATAGGCGGTGACTGGATTGGTCATGGGTTGCCCAGTTTTTGGATCCACCTTGAGGGTAACCCGAACTGGACGATTATCACCGCGCAGAAATGGGTCGGCCAAACTGAAACCCGACTCATGTCCTGCCCATAGCTGCTTATCCAGCGCCATCTCTGTAGCGTTCACATTTCTCAAATCGAAGCTGGGCATGAACAGGGTAATTGTCATGGAACCACCCAGAGCCAACCCAAAAAACCGCGCTCCGATCTTGTACTCTCTAAAATTGACCATTTGATTTCTCCTCTAAATCAGATCGGTGAGCAAATTAGCGCTCGTAGGCCAGCTCGTGTGCCATGCGACCTTCTGGAATGACTGTTCCTGCGCGTGCCGTCATCCACATGTTGTAGAGCCAGAAGCAGTTTCCAGTAAACACCAAGGAACCACCAATCCAGCGTGCAATCATGTAGGGATGCTCTGCCATCACCACATCGATATAAGGCACTTCATAAATCTTTCCTGCGCCTTGAATCAGACCGGCAATAGTCATGGAAACCCAGTAGGTAGTAAAGCCAATCAAGAGGAACCAGAAATGGAGATTACCCAAGGTCAACGAATACAACTTACGCTTCAGCAAAGTTTGCAATCCCAGGTATACGGCGGCCGCTTCCAGGAATGTGGAGAACCCCAGCAACGCCAAGTGTGCGTGAGCTACGATCCAGCCCGTACCATGGATATACCAGTTGATAGCGCGTGTTTGCTGGAAACCACCTTGCATGTTCAGCGGAATGGCCATCAAGCAACCCGTTACGGTGAAGCGGATTTCAAGGTTTTCCACAAACATGTTCCATTTGCCTTGCATGGTCAACAGAATGTTGGACACGAAAGCAACGGCGGGTACCAGAATCAGCACACCTTCCACAGAGGCGAAGGATTTGAGCCACTCAGGCAAAGGAGCAGACATCAAATGATGAGCAGCGGGTGTGGAGTAAAACACCACGACGGACCAGAAATGCAAGTGCCCGATGCGGTGGGAGTACAGTGGGTTACCGGAAACTTTAGGAATGGTGTAGTAAGCAATAGCTGCAGCCACTGGCGTAATCCACAAACCCAACACATTATGAGCAAACCACCAGGTCAGATAGGCTTCTGTCAGTCCGGTCAGATGGAAAAACTCTGGCAGATTTCCGACGATGAACACGATGCTGACCATGAATACGGCCGTACCGAAAAACCAGTTGGTGGTGTAGATCCCCTGAGTTTTACGATGAATAATCGTCATCCAGACATTGATCCCAAGGGGAATGGTCATGAATGTGGCGATATACAGATCGATGAACCAAGGAAAGTCTGAGTACTCACGACCAGAAGTCATCCCGGACCAGAGCAACGTCAACCCCAGAGACAGACCCACATTCCAGAGGAACGCGTTCCAGATCCCGAGTTTTTCCGACCACAACTTGGTGTTACCCAAAGCGGGGGTCATATACATCATGGCCATGGCAAACGCCATTGAAATCCAGCCAAAAATCACTGCATGAACGTGTACTTGGCGCATATGACCAAAGGACACAAACTCCAGACCTGTTACAAAATCAGGAAATGCCAGTTTGCTGGCGTTGAATGCGCCCAAACCAGTTCCGATCACAAACCATACAATTGCAGAGAAGCCAAAGTAAACGGCGGCGGCTCCCTGCGGTATATCTTCGCTTTTTGCAAATAGGTACTTGAACATCTTGAACCCCCCTGTTATATCTAAAACCAAAAGACTGTTGAGCGAATATTGTTATTAGAATGATTAATGATGGCCTTGACGCTTGCGCGGCATCAGCACATACCAAGATAGAAGCATGCTGGAAAAACCCAGAGATATCCCCAGTACTGCTGCAATCGTATTTAGCATTTACGTCTCCTTATCCTTAGATTTTCTGCGCGGTAATCGTTAGTGCAGGCTTATGCTGCATTTTCAATGGCGTAATGCCGTTGAAATGCAATAGCCAGAATACCGATATAGGCAAAGCCGAATACCAGCATACACCAGTCAATAAACCCGGTGAATGTATGAGGATCGTAGGCCTGACCATTCCAGCCACCCCAGTCACCGAAGTCGCCGCGTCCCAGAAAGCACATCAGGGCTGCCCCAAACACACTCCCATTACCCATTCCGGTCAGCATACCTCCAACGATCATGACCCAGAATCCGCGTGAAATGATGGATTTTTTTTGCATTCCCCCCCCCTTTATCTATCATGCTTCATTAAAATTAACGATATCAACAACATAAGGATATTTTTATTTTGTCGACTATCTTTTGCTTCGACTTCATGAGTTGATACATCAGTGGACCCAACTTCTCATACGCCTTTATACCAGCATCCGGTGAGGTTTTCAACCTATTCCCCACCGGATTTTCAACATTTATGGCTTGATGACCTTGGTGCTTCGCAGCTTCGCTCGGACAATCAGAAATGCCATCACTGCGACGGATACGGTTACTCCAATATCAAAGGTTCCTGTCATGGGAAAATGGGGTGTTGGATAGGTTCCTGATATCCAGGTGTAGCGCTCGATCCAGGTCCCCGTCACGATGATACAGGCTATGGTAAATATGACTTTTGGGTTATGACGACTGAAAGGGAAGACCAGCGTGACGAACGGAATAATAAATTTCATGACGAAGAATGCCCAGAAAAGCGGACTGTAGTCACCGTACTGCATTTGATAGATACGCCCTGTTTCTTCGGTGATATTTCCGTACCAGATGATCAGGTATTGCCCAAAGAAGGTGTAAATCCAGAGAATGGTGAAGCCCAGCATCATTTGTGCCAGGTAATTGAAAACCTGCAGGCGTATAGGCTGCTTGATCAATCCGGTACTTTGCAAGGTATACAGCAGTATCACAAATGAGGCGAGAAACATTCCTGACACACTGACGATATAGTTCACCGAGAACATTGAACTTTCCCAGTTTGGCAACAGTGTCATTTCAAAATCCCACGCCACCATGGTGCAGTAAAGCACATGAATAAAGGGAATGATTGATGCTAGAATTTTAAATCTTGCCATGTTTTCGGGAGATTGTTCAGAGGTTTTCTGCATTCTCACAAAGGCACCATACGCAACCCCCACCACGATGATCCCGGCAATTTCTCTTACACGCAAGAATTTCAGGTTATTCCATTTGGGTAAATGTTCAAATGAGCCCACCCATGGAAACGTCAATTCTCCACCGAAGAGCAGAATCAGAAGCAGTACAACGGCCAAGGGGTAAAGCGCAAAAAATGCCACGGCGATATGTCGAACTTCATAGCGCCACTTGGCATTCACCAAGTGCAACAGGCAGGGTAACGCCACTCCGGCAAGACATAGATGGAGGACGATGAGAAAATCCACGGTCAAAACTGACCAACTGGCGAATGGAATCACGGGACAGCTCCTTTTTCAGCTTACTTATTCTCTGTGGTGGTGACTTCGCGTTTTTTAGCGGTAGGATCGGACAGCAGTCCATGGCGCACATAATTGACCACATCCCAACGCTCGGAAGGAGACATATCATTGCCATAGGATGGCATCAGTGCTCCACCAAAACTGATGTGTCCCCAGATATATCCTTCTGGAACTTCTTTTTGTACCCGTTCTGCCGTCAAATCAAAAGGGCGTACGATCAGCTTTTCTCCCACCAACCCATCTCCGGTCCCCGAATCTCCATGGCAGGGAACACAGTAAATCTTGAACATTTCCCGCCCATTGGCCACGGATTTGGCTGTAGCTGGATTGGGGTTCGGCAAAGTCATGGCCGCGTCCCCGTCATGCACATAAGGCGTGGTTGGCGTTCCTGTCATGGGAACTGAGCGTTCAGGAAAGGGTCGTACAGAATCTGGGCCTTCCTGAGGTTTGACGCTGATCTGATTCGCCATGTCCTTACTCCATGGCCATGCCATTGCCAAAGAGGGAAGCAGAGCCAGAAGTGGTATCCAGCGAAGTGAGGATTTCATCGTGCGTTATCTCCCATGATTTCGAGAGGCTTGTGACGGCCAAGAATTTCATTAATTTGCGGTAAAGATGCGGGATCGGTCTTGACCAATATGCCGATCTTATCTTCGGACACGCTGGCGTTATACAGAGGACTCCGATTACCGGGTAGCTTCATGGCCACAAAAGTAGACAACACGGTCATCAGCACTCCCGAAAGAATGAAGAGCTCGTAGGTCAATACCATATCAGGTGGGAAAGGAACTACGGGGCGACCTCCTCGTACCTGATAGATGAAACTGGCCTGGGCTGAGGCAATCAGCACCAACCCGGTGGTCGGCCCGAGCAATACACCCAGCAGGGTAAACCACTGGATATATACGGGCCGAGGTCCCAGAAGCTCGCTCAGTTCCGGATGATCGATAGGCGATTTAATGATCACATCATCCATCCTGAAACCTGAAATTCCTGATGATTTGAGATCTTTAAGGGCATTGGCCGCTTCATCCGGATCGGAATAAAGTGCCAGCGTATGTGTTTTTTTCATCAGATTTTCCCCCCATTCATTTCAGGTATGGCACCCAATGCAGTCTGATGCGCTGGTGCCTGAGCTCCGTGGAGTTTGTCATGCATGTTTTGCTCATGGACCATTTCCTTGACTTCGTACATGGACACGCTGGGAAAGATCTTGCAGTAAAGCATAAATAGCATGGTGAACCAACCAAAACTACCGGCAACGATTCCCCACTGGACCCAGCTGGGCCACCATCCTGCAGTCCATGTCCATGGATAGTGAGATTTGGCGAAAGTGGGGGTAATGATCTGGAAGCGTTCCAGCCACATACCGACATTCAGGATCAGGGAAATTATGAGGAGAACTACATAATTCTGACGCACAAAGCGAATCAACAAAGTAAAAGGCATGACCATGGCGCAGAAAATCATTCCCCAGAATTGCAGCGCATAGTCCCCCGTAGCACGGTATACCAAATCCTGCCGCGCAACTTCATCACTGCCATACCAGGTCGTGGCATATTCGATCAGATCGAGATATGTCCACACCATGGCAATGGCGAAGGTCATTTTGATGAGCTTGTTGAGAATGGGTTGTGTCATATAGGCTTCAAAGCGAAACACATATCGCAACACGATGAACAGCGTGATAATCCCAGAGCATCCCGAATACAAAGCACCCAGAACAAAGTAGGGAGGGAATGAGGTGACATGCCATCCGGGGTTTTGGGACACAGCAAAATCGGTGGACACGATGGAGTGGACGGACACTGCCAGAGGCATCAGAAAACATGCCATGGTCATATAGGCCACCTTGAAATTGCCCCACTGACGATCCGTACCTTGCCACCCTAAGGACAGAAACTTATACAGGGCACGCCGTGCTCCCTTGGCATTATCGCGACAAATGGCCAAATCTGGAATCATCCCCATATATAAGAATAGTAACGATGAAGTCAGATAGGTTCCAATGGCCGTGGCATCCCATACCAGAGGCGAAGTAAAGTTGGGCCATACCCAGCGCTCATTGGGATAGGCCACCACATAATAAAATTGCCATAAACGGCCCATGTGCACTAAGACGAACAATGCGGCCGTCATCAGCGTAAAGGTGGTCATGGCCTCAGAGTATCGGTATATGGGTTTACGCCAATCAGCATGAATGATGTGCAGCAATGCCGACAGCAAAGTTCCGGAGTGTCCCATACCTATCCAGAAAATGAAGGTGGCAATATACAGACCCCACACCTGCGGATTATTTAGATCAGAAACTCCCATCCCTGTCTGGTACTGATACACCTCGCAATAGACCCCAAATGAAAACAGGGCCAAGGCCGAAAAGAAGATAATCCAAAATGCAGGTCGCGGCTTTTCCAGACTGCGCAGCACATCTTTGTTGATCTGCGCCCAATTGACATCCTCTCCCAAATCTTTCTGTTTAGGAACAAACTTTCTTTCTATTTGCACATCCATCTGTGGATGGCTAGGTACAGTATGACTCATGGTTAACTTTTCCCTGAATGGTGGTGATCGTCAACGATTATTTTGGATCTCATCACGACGCCATATTGCGCAGTCTTTCCAAATACACAATGGATGGATAGGTGTTCAGGTCTTCCAAAATACGGTATCCGCGAATCCCGTCCTCGGTTTTTTCCTGAACATTCTTAGCCAGATCCACTTGTTGTGTTTTCCACATTTTCGCGACCTTCGAGTTTTTATCTGCCAAATTACCAAAAGTTATGGCTGAGGTTGGGCACGCTTGGGCACAGGCCGTGACCACTTCTCCATCGGCCAGAATTCTTCCATCTGTCTTTGCCTTGTCCATTCCGGCGCGCAATCGTTGCATACAGAACGTGCACTTTTCCATGACGCCTTTACTGCGTACAGTTACATCAGGATTCAGTTGGAGCTCGAGAGGATTGGGCCAAGCGCGTTCAGGGTAATTCCACCAGTTGAAGTAACGCACCTTGTAGGGGCAGTTAGCAGAGCAATAGCGCGACCCCACACACCGGTTATACACCTGAGTATTCAACCCATCGGGCGAATGGTGGGTTGCTCCCACAGGACACACGGGTTCACAGGGAGCGGCTTCGCACTGCTGGCACAGCATGGGCAGATACTGGGCCCCACGCTCTGGAAATTCGGTTTCCAGCGTTTCCCCTTCTCCCCAGTAACGTTCGATCCGGATCCAGTGCATGGCATGCCCTTTACCGAACCGTTCCTTACCCACTACGGGCAAGTTGTTTTCGGCATAACAGGCCACGGTGCAGGCATTACAACCGATACAAGAATCGAGATCGATGACCATAGCCCACTTGTAAGGAGAGTCGTCATACTGACCTTCGTAGGGGCGACGCGTCCGAAAGTTGCTCCAGTTTTTAATGAGATTACTGAGTGACATGCCTAGATCTCCTTGGACAGTTTGGCTTGGTCAGCATCCAATGTGGCTACGAGTTTATGGCCATTCTGGAAGTTGGTAGGGCCTTCATCTTTCACGACATTCTGATTTTCACCCGTTTTACGCAGGGTAACCCGTGTCGCATGAAGCGCCAATTCACCGGTATGTGCATCAAATACGGGGTCCAGAATCTTATAGGGGTTGACGCCTACCCCCGTAGCGAAACGCCCTAGCTGGGTATGTCCCTGCCCTAGGGGCATAGACACGGTATCGGGCTGAATTCCCGGAAAAATATAGGCGACTGCGCGAACCGACCCTGTAGCGGACTGCACCACAAGCACATCTCCTTCTCTGATTTGCATCTCAGCAGCCGTCTTCGGATGAATTTCAACCCAGCTGTCCCAGACGATGGTGGTCATGGTCTCCGGTGATTCCTGCAACCAGGGTAGATAAGCATGGCGCCCATCGCGCATATCCGGACGCACCGATGGTACGAAATAGAAGGGATAGTCTGCCTCCAATCCGCGGGGTTTCGGCACTTCCAGAAGTGACAGTTTGGCCTCGAGCGCGGTCGGCTTCCCTTCCCATTTGATGACCCCTTTACGCAGGGCATCTTCCCAGAAATGATCATCGCTGTCGGTCACCTTAAACACAGGTTTGGCTTTAACCACAGCGGTTTTGATGTAACTATAATAATCGGGGAAAGCTGTGTAGGAATCGGGTTTCCGCTTCTTCAGAATATCCAGCAGGATATCCCCAAATCCACGGGATTCAGGATAGAGTTTCTCCATCAAGGGTTGCTGTACCATCAACTCCACCCCGTTAGGCTGATAATCCGCCACATGGGTCCCAAAATCCTCCATCGCCGACAATAAGGGCAAGACCAAGTCGCAGTTTCCTGCCGTCTCATCCAAATGCGTGACAAAGGCAACCTTGAACGGCACCTTTTCCATGCTATCTGCAAAGGGCAGGTTGGACGGTGACGTAAATACCGGGTTGGTACCGTGAATCAACAACGCCTGACACTGACCGCTGGCCATTTGTTCATGCAACTTGGCCAAGGCACGATAACCCCCTTGCAGCGGAGCGAGTTGCGGGAAGGGATGCTCTGCCTGCCCTTCGATGGTTTTACCCCGATTGGCCAAAATCACATTCAGCAATTGAATGGCGACCACGTTACTGAAACCATAGGCATGCCCTTCAGCTCCTGGGCCAGCGATCACCAAAGAGGGACTATTGTTCCACAATTGGCCGGCAATCAGATGGACAGCGTCGGCGCCAATCCCCGTGATCTCGCTGACCGAAGCCTGATCGTACTGTTTAACCAGGGCATGAACTTCATCTGGCACCCCCTTGGCAAATTCTTCATGTTGCAGAAGATCATGGGCAATACCCAAAGCCAGAATTCCTTCGGTTCCCGGTTTGATGGGATACCAGCGGTCAGCATTGCCGCCTGTCAAGGTCATGCGTGGCTCGATTTGAATCAGTGTTCCACGCGGGGCTTTGCGGAACTTGGCATATTGAGCCGCCATGTGCACGGGTGATACCCCGGCCCCCAGAAAATCATTACCAAAGGACAAGATCAACCGAGCTTTATCAATATTCAACAAGGGCTGCTCTGCCCCCAAGACTGCTTTGCTGGCTGCCTGACCCGTGACCCGTGAAATGGCGTCATATAGCACATGGTGAGTGGAATCGTAGCTCTCCAGGAAATTTTCCAGGAGCACCCGCTGGTGACCACTGATATCTCCAGTCAAAAATGCGATCTGGTCCCCTTTCAAAGTACTGGTCGGCCCCAGACGCTGCTCCAGCATCTGAGTCGCTTTATCCCAGGATACGGGGATCAAGCCTCCTTCACTACGCATCATGGGTGTGCGCAAACGATCGGGATTATAATGAGCTTGCACCGCAGCTTGGCCCAATCCACAAATTTTTCCGGCACTGATAGCTGATTCGGGATTGCCCTCCAGCTTCAATACCCGACCTTCCCGCACCTTACCCATGATGCCGCACCCCGACCCGCATTGGGTACAGGTAGACGCGTAAAACACCCCGATTCCAGGCACCACAAAATCCTGTGGTTGCACATAAGACATCACTTCTTCAACGCCCGATTCAATAGCCGTATTGCCACAACCAGCAAGGGTTGCTGCCGCACCGCTGATTCCCAGTACCCGCAGAAAATCCCGGCGATCCATGTTCCCCATACTCATATCAATCTCCTAAATTGGCCGCCGTATTATTTGTGACAAAGCCAGCAATCGTTCGGGCCGTGGCTGGTGACCGTGCTTCCCACCTTTTCCAGATGGTCTTTTTCGTGACAGCTGATACACCACCCCATGGACAGAGCCTTCACACGTCGCGCCGTGGTCATGGAGGCAATATATCCGTGACAATAACCACAGGTTTCACGCACCGGCCGTTTTTCCTGAAAGTAGAACCGCTGAATATGGCGCTCATGATTAAATCTGACGAAATCCGGAAGATCATGCACTTTTTTCCAGGGAATAGGCTGCTTGTTCGCCCAATATTCGAACAATTTCTTGATGCGAGGACGATCTTTCACCCCTTCAATCAAATTATGGCAACCCATACATTTGTCCAAACGCGGAATTCCGGAAACATTGCTGCGACGAGCATAGGTGTGACAGTACATGCAGTTGATTTGCATGCGGCCCGCATGGGTATTGTGGGGAAACTCGATGGGCTGTTCCACAACCGGGCCCAAGGCGTCATAACCATCACTGGTCTGCGATCCAATGGGACCACCCTGAACAAAGGGCTCGGCAGAAACCAACGAAGTTCCAATAACAATTAGAAACATCCAGACAAACAGTTTTTTGCAATAATTCATTCAGTATCCTGCCCTGAAAAAAGTCCTCCGTGGCGCCACCGGATCTGGTGAACACCTTGACGGCCATTCCTGACTACAAGCCGGAAACACACCTCGCCTCAGCTTAGGTTGAATAACACGTCCATGCGCACGTAACCACCACAACCCGTGCACGCACAGAGCGCCCATCCCAAGATTCGAACTGGAGACACGCCTCTCCTCCCTGCCTTAATCCCTCATCACAAAAGCCAAAGTAACCGCTTTAGCTTCAAAGAGACAGGGAACAGAAAGAGAAACGAAAAGGTGCCCATGGCACCTTTTCGAATACAGCTTGGAACTTTATGAGTTATTTGGGTTTTGCGACAAAGCCGTTGCAATAACAGGTTGGGCAAATTTCATCGTCCCCAGGATACAGTTTGCATCCGTGAACTGCGCCTGCATCGGTTGGCTTGTCTTTGTTAGGGATAAAGTTCATGCAACGATTGCACTGCTTTTCCCCATTGGGGTGATTCTGGAAATGCAGAGCTGTACGCACACCGGTATTCTGTTTGGCAAAAGCGGTGGTGGTAAAGCCTGTCATGGGTGCAGCAACGATGGCGATGGTGCCCATCTTGAGCAACTGACGACGCGATTGTTTGATTTCATTTTCCATGTTGTAACCCCTCCAGATCAATAATATGTTTTAGGTTAAACTACTTTTTTACAATATAAACAAATACATGGCCCAAAAAAAAATATAGCGAAAACTGACCATGTGTGTAGCGTATCGCCCCTTTTTCCGAATGTCAAGTAGACCACCTGACGCCGGACCCAGCGACCACCTGGGGTTACTAGAAAAATTCAGTTGCGAAGGCGGATTTTCCCGTGATAGACTCCGCTACGATGCGCTGGAAAGGAGGATTTTAGGGCACCTTACCCTCCTAAATTTCGTGGCGCGTTTGGGAGCCTTTGTGACCCGCTCAATTATAAGAGCAGCGCGGGTACTTAGCACGGCGGCATAGTTTTGTCGCCGTCCTATATTTTAATGTCATTCTGGAGGGGGGTAAATGCGTAAGTCACTCACAAAGATCACATCCGGGTTGGCGCTTGCCGCTACCTTGGTTAGCTTGGGCGCCTTGGCCAATGAAGAGGGGGTCATGAATGGTGATCCAGCCAACGGCAAGAAAATCTTTACCGAAGGGAAAGGAGCCGCTCCTGCATGCATGACTTGTCATGGAGAAGCAGGATGGGGTACAGAAGCCATGGGGGCTCCTCGCCTCAACAATCTCGGCTTTCCCTATATTGTCAAACAACTGACCGATCTGGCCGAAGGTCGCCGCACACCTTCCGGCGCAGGAGCAGTCATGCCTCTGTTTGCACAGCAACTGACGGAACAGGATCGGCGCGATGTTTCCGCTTACGTCAATTCCCTTCCGGAAGATCCTAAGGACCTTTCTGACTTGCAGGCGATCAAAGACAGCGGTCAACCCATCGGTACCCGTTATCTTGGAGAAATCCTGGTGAAGTATGGCGTGGATGGCAAGGTTTCAGCATGTCAGTCCTGCCATGGTTTCAATGGACGCGGAGCTGCACCCGTGTTTCCGGTCATCGGCGAGCAGAAATTCACCTATCTGGTCAATCAGTTGCACAACTGGCGTGATGCCAGTCGTGCCAATGACCCTTATGGCATGATGCGTGCAATTGCCAAAAACTTGACAGATGATGATATCCTGAACGCTGCGACCTACTTGGCCACTGCACCTCGGACCACAGAAGGAAACTCACGCGTCCCCAACACAACCCGCTAATCTTCCTGGTTTCAGGTTTCGATCAACGGTTGATGTTCCCAAAAACCCGCGTGCCTTGTGCTCGCGGGTTTTTTATTTAATTGACAGGAATTTGACTGATGAATTTGAAATCGTTGAAGCTGGGTGAAAAGATTCTTTTTGGAATCTTCGGCCTGTTGTGCATATTTGCGGTTGTCAGCTTTATCATGCTGGAGGTCTACCGCTCCCATCTGAACCATCCCATGTACCCCAATACCACCCATTTTGACTTTACTGCTGAAGGCAAGGTGGGTTCCGAACTTTTTCGCGAAAAGGGTTGCCCGGATTGTCACCGTGCCCTGCGTAACGGCACCAACCATGGCGTCATTCTGGATGGAATTGGCTCAAGAAAAAGTATCGACTATATCGAAAAATTTCTTAAAAAACCGGAATCCACTTATGAAACCAAAACGGTGGATCATGGTCTCAATAAGCAAGCGGCATATGTGGCCGCACTACCTGATAACGAAATTCATGCCATAGCGATTTTCCTCTCAGAGCTCAAGGCGACCCAGGGGTCGGCAGATGCCCGCCTTCCCATGCCAGAAAGATCCGGTTTTGTGGATGAGATGGTAAAAGTATGGGCACCGAGCTCATGGAAAGGAGAATATCGCGATTTGCGTGAGGAAGCTCAAAACCCATCCAAGGAGAAACCTTAAGAATGTCTTCACAGTCCGCTTACGATGTACGAATCAATGATCCTGTCTACACGACCTTCACGCTATTGTTTGTATATGCGTGTATCACTTATGCCATCATTGGTTTTTCCTGGGGGGCGCTGATGGGAGGCATCCCTGCCTTTAGAATGTTTGTTGACTCTGCTCCACACGGCCATTTGATTCTTTTGGCCCACGGTCACATCAACCTTCTGGGTTGGGTGGAAATGGCGATTTTTGGCGCCATCTACTATTTCGTACCACGTCTGGTCAACCGTCCTATTTACAGCCTCACACTGGTCAAAGTTCACTTCTGGATGCACAATGTTGGACTGATGGGCATGGTGGTGCTGTTTTCCATTGCCGGTAGTATCGGGGGATATGACCCCGGACCAGACATTGAAAAAACTGTCACTCATTTGATGGCTGGTGTGGGGTTTTTTGGGACTTTGGTACTCTTGGCCAATATCATCTGGGGCTATAATATTTTCAAGACTGGCAAACAAGGAGCATGACGTCATGAAGCGACAGCGTGTGCGATCCTGTGCAGGGATATTTGCCACCATTACTATATTGACTCTGGGTGGATGCGGAAACCAGCAGATGGGACTGGCCGTTGGCAGTGTGGCTCCGCGTCTACCCACCAAAACCCTGGATGATGTCGGAGGGGATCTGAGTCGTATGACCACCTACCGCCAACCGGATGAACGGATGTATCAGTATTCCCTTGACAAAGCCCTAGCTACAGGTAAGCCCATTTTGCTCGAATTTGCCACGCCAGGCCACTGTTCGGTATGCGATCGACAATTGCAAATCACCAAAGCCATGCTCGACAAATATCAATCTCAGGTATTGTTCCTGCATATGGATCAATATGAAAATCCCGAGGCTTTCAAAACCTATCGCGTTATGGGAGACCCTTGGACTTTTGTCATTGATAGCAAGGGAATTGTCCGTTATGAACAGGCTGGCCCCATGCTCTACCGTGAAATGGATTCTGCCATACGGGCCGCACTGCCTTCGAGCAAACAGGCATCGATCAATTAGACCGCCTTCACAGGCAAAGCCACAATGATCAAAAAATTTAGTTTGAAACAGGACCGTCAGGGAATGATCTGGGATTTACTGCTGTATATCCCGACTGTCACGGCCCTGAGTGCTTTTGCGGCCAACGCATGGTATGGGGAAAATCCAAATTTGGCATATCTCCTGGTTTTCCTTGCCACCTTTTTCTTGATTGCGGGAGCGAATCGCGTGCTTAAAACGCGCATGATGTTGCTTCCAAGCGCGCCTATTGGCATTGAAGCCGACTCCCAAGCACCGTGTGTCAGAGTCCTGCTGAAAAACGCTCAAACACAGGAAATGATTAAAGACATCAAGGTATTCAAGGACTATTCTGGGCGTTCCATCGGTTTGACCGGAATAGATGGCACTGGAAAACGGTTACAATTCATTTTCCACAAAGGCCAATTTTCCCTTGAAAGGGATTACCAGACCCTTCAGGATATGTTCAATAAAAAATCTTGATTTTTTGGATCCATTTTCACTTCAGCCCCATGAGTCAACGGCGACGGCGGATGACGTCCCATGCCATAAAGCCGATGACTCCTGCCACTACGGTACAAGCCAAGCCCATATAACGATATTCGCGCTCTGGTGGCACCAACCCCCCCACCAGCATATGTACGGTATAGGCCGTCAAAAATAAGGAACTCAGTGAGACGACCACATATACAACGGCTTCTCGCAGGGGAATTTTCATTTGACGGGATCTCCGGGAGCGGGCGGGGCAGGTTCATCCAAAGTCGGTGCCACAGCGGCGGGCGCAAGATCGGGCTTACGAATCTGCAACATGACCCCCCCTGGTTGAAGTGACACCGTCTCCACTTCATTGCCCAATACCGACAAGTTCTGGGTCAAACCCAAATTAGCTGGAGTGGTCGGCACCATGATCAAATGGGTCAACCCCTTCATCATGGCCAATTGAGCGGGGCCATCCTTGGCTGCCGGAGGCAAGGGTAAAGCATCACAGCGACAGGCCAGCATGGTGCGTGCAGGCCATTGACTGGCCACCCGAATGCGCGGATCCGGCAAATGCTGTATTTCTGCTTCATGCCGTACTTGTTCTACCGTCACAGCCATGGTGCGAATGAGCTCATCCTGAGCAGTCAGTTGCAATTCACGACCCAGTTCGAACCACCCACGATCTGCATGCATGCTCACGGAGGAGACCACAAAAACCGCCGCCAAAACCCACCCCCTCTGCGCCATGAAACCTAATTTTGAGTGGCCCAGTTGGAGCATCCAGGGTAGCCCTGCATAGAGCAAAACCGTCACCGCCAGGAAAATGAAGGTTCCTTGCCCTTTGAAGAGACTAATCAACAGACCGACCCAAAGACATTGTCCCAACAACGATTGAAATAATATCCGACGTTGGTGCAACACCACTGTCGCCAACAAAAGCATTAAACCTAAGCCCCCCAGCCAATCCATAAGGGACAATTCACTGTCAAACTCATGGAAATGGCCCCAAAGCATCGGCAATTCTTGAAGAGGATTATGGAACCAACCGCCCCCACCCCAACCCCACCTTAACAAGAGTGCGATCAGCGTAAAAATACCCAATCCTATAAAGAATAAGCGCTGCTGTATGGGAGTAACAGGATTTTTATACCAGGACCAGGCCAGCAGCAGAGGGTACGCCAAGCCTGCAGGGTCAAGACTGACAGCAAACCAGGCCAAACCCAGTTGTGCGAAATAGCTGCCGCCCAATACCCGTGGTGACTGACGATAACTACGATCGAGCCAGAACCCCCCCATGAAAGAAGCCAATACCCCGATACCCACGGATAAGTGATCGATCTGCCACAGCGTCACCGGTAAAATCAGCAACAACCCCGTCGCCAGCAATGCCGCTTCTTCCTTTCCCTCTTCTTCGGACCAACGGTATAGCCCCCAGGCAGTCGCCGCCATCAAGGCTACCATGACGCCTTTGGCGGCCATCACTTGCCCCGGCCATAGAAATCCCAGAGGAAACCACAACAAAACCCGAAAATCGGGAACTCCAAGGGTCACTACCGAATTGGCCACATGATCTGCCATAGACCAATCCAGCAATAACGCTTTGGCCGCCTCTTCTTCCACTCCATAGGGACCCCGGCGCAGAAGCAAAAAAGCCGCCACGCTCCAGACCAACAATACGAGCATGCCCCACTGACGCCTGTCCAACATCTGCTTGCTCCCCGTCTATACTGCAAAAGGAGCTATATTAGATGAGCGGTCACTTTAGTGCAAACCGGCCATAAAATCGGAAAGCGCTTTAATCTCGTCATTGGTCAGACGATGCGCGATACTGCGCATCACCGCAGCCGGATCATTGGCGCGTGTTCCATCCTTAAAATGCTGCAACTGAAGTTCAGTATAATCCTGATACTGTCCCGACAAGCGCGGATACAGTGCCGGAACTCCCGCTCCCGTAGGCCCATGACATCCCGCACAGGCAGGCACTCCACGATCCCCATCCCCTGCTCGCCAGAGCTTCTGGCCCACAGCCACCCGCTGGGGATCTGTAGACTGCGTCAGATGGGGCGGCTGGATGGCGTACCATGCGGCCACATTGCGCATATCGTCAGGGCTCAACATCGCCACGATCCCCGCCATGATGGGATTATCTCGGGCGGGTGGAGCTCCTCCTACAGATTTCATATCATTCAGCTGTTTCACCACATACTCAGGAATCTGTGCCGCCAGATGGGGTTGTGTCGGAATGGGACTGACCCCATCCAGCCCATGACAGGCATAGCATATGGAACTTGCGACCACTTTTCCCTTTTCCGGATCACCCGGAGCCGCCCAGGCCGTTGACAGGAGGGAACAGAGAGCAATGCAACCGAACCATTTTTTCATGGGATCATTTCCTTATGTTTCACAGCATTTGCGCCATACGGACTGACAGCCTCCCGATTCTAGCATGAGCATATTAAAGAAATGCAATCCAGATCAAATTTCAACCGGCAAGAGGAGTGAGTTTGGCAAAAGCCAATGCCAGCCATTTTACTCCAGCATCGCGAAAATTCACTTGCAAACGCCCTTCGGACCCGTCACCTTCTGCCGCCAAAACCACCCCGGAACCAAATTTCTCGTGTCGCACCGATTGCCCAATATGAAAACGCGAGGATACATTTCCTGATTTTACGGCAGAAGCAGACGGTGCCAGAGAGGTTTCATAACCCGAGAAATATGTTTTTTTTGGGGATAAGCCTGGAGAAGACAACCACCGGCATAATCCTTCAGGAATTTCCTCGAGAAATCGGGAACGCAAGCCATAGCGTACTTGCCCTTGCAACATGCGGGAATGGGCATAGGTCAAGTAAAGTCGACGCCGTGCACGAGTGATCGCCACATACGCCAATCGGCGTTCTTCTTCCAGACCCTTGACCTCGCCCAAGGCATTCTCGTGGGGAAACAGGCCATCCTCCATGCCTGCAACCCAGACAACATCAAACTCCAATCCTTTAGCGGCATGAACCGTCATCAACTGCAGGGCATCGGTGCCCGGAGAAGCTTCCTGATCGCCCGCCTCCAAACTGGCGTGGGCCAGAAAAGAGAGCAAGTCGCCTTCCTCACGCTCCAGAGAAAACGCCAATGCTGCGGCCTCCATTTCCTCGAGATTTTCCACCCGCTCGGCACCCTCCTTTTCCTGTCGATAATGCATCAGTAATCCGCTGTCTTCGAGGGCTTTACGCACCACAGCAGGCAACAGCAACCCTTCTTGCACGGCCTTTTTCAAACCTTCGATACACCCCAGGAAAGATTGCAAGCCCTGCCCGGTTTTGCCACTGAAAGGATGATTCAGTGCGGCTTGATACAGACTTGTTCCTGCAGCCTTGGCGTGCAACCCTTCCAAAGAACGGGGGCCAATCCCTCGGGGGGGGAAATTCACCACCCGTAAAAATGAGGCATCATCCTCTGGGTTCAATGCCAATCGCAAATACGCCAGAACATGGCGAACTTCCTGACGTTCGAAAAAACGCAGCCCCCCATAGACCCGGTAGGGTAAACCATGATTGAACAATACCTGTTCGAGGGCGCGCGATTGCGCATTGGACCGATACAACAGAGCCATATCAGACAAACGCGTTCCTTGATGATGACATCGCTGTACTTCCTCGGCGATGAAACGGGCTTCCGCCATTTCATTGTCGCCCGCATACAGTCCGATGGGCTCTCCGCTCCCTCCATCGGTCCACAACTTTTTCCCAAAACGCGAGGGATTATGATCAATCAACGCATTGGCAGCATCGAGTATGGTCCCCAGGGAACGGTAATTCTGCTCCAACCTGAGTATCCGGGTAAGCCCAAAATCCTTCTGAAAATGACGCATATTCTCGACTTCCGCTCCGCGAAAGGAATAGATCGACTGATCATCATCTCCCACCGCAAATACCGCCGTTTGTGCACCACTCAGTAACCGCAGCCAGCGGTACTGCAAGCGATTGGTATCCTGAAACTCGTCGACCAAAAGAAATTTGAAACGCTGCTGATAATGCTCGCGCAGGGCCGCATGGTGGTGCCAAAGTTCAACACAGCGTAACAACAATTCAGCAAAATCCACCCCTCCCTCGCGCTGACATTGCTTTTCATAGACTTCATAAACTTCCTGAAACCGTCGTTGTGCGGCTGTTGCCGGCGTTACAGCATGGGCACGCAACCCTTGCTCCTTATGACTATTGATGAATTGCTGAACCTGGCGAGGGGGAGTTTGTTCATCATCCCACTGCAATGACTTGAGAATCCGTTTGATCAGCGCGAGCTGATCCTGCATATCCAGAATCTGGAATTGAGCGGGGAGCTGAGCTTCCTGGGCATGTATGCGCAGAAATCGGTGGCACAGGCCGTGAAAAGTTCCCACCCACAGGTCCCGTGATGGTACGGGCCAAAGACTCGACAGGCGCGTCACCATTTCCCGTGCTGCCTTGTTGGTAAAAGTCACGGCCAGCATCTCGGTAGGACGCGCCTGGCTCGTTTGCATCAACCAAGCCATGCGCGTAGTCAGCACTCGAGTCTTGCCGCTGCCTGCCCCTGCCAGAACCAGTGCTGAGCCCTCGGCCCAAGTCACAGCCTCGCGCTGCGCATCATTCAGTCCATCCAAAATCGTAGAAGTCATCGTTACTCGCTCATAGGCCTTGAATGTCCTCATTATACGAGACTCCTCCGCAGACCATCGGTGACAGGTATAATCAGGGCTTTGATTGCTTGGGCCGCGCCATGGATGAAATATACGATCCCACCTCCCTAGAACGACATTGCCAAAGCGAGTGGGACCGCCTTCAGCGCTACCGCGCCCTGGAACAGTCTGATCGCCCAAAATATTATTGCTTGTCCATGTTCCCTTACCCATCCGGTAAGCTACACATGGGTCATGTACGGAATTACACTTTGGGCGATGTGCTGGCCCGTTTCCATCGCATGAAAGGATTCAATGTCTTGCAACCCATGGGCTGGGATGCTTTTGGCCTTCCTGCGGAAAATGCTGCCCTCAAACAAGGGGTAGCTCCCGCAGAATGGACCTACCAGAATATTGAAACCATGAAAGGGCAATTACGTTCCCTCGGACTGGCCATTGACTGGACGCGTGAACTCACTACTTGCCGCCCCGACTACTATCGCTGGGAACAATGGCTCTTCACCCGACTTTTCCGTCAGGGCTTAATTTATCAAAAAACTGGGACTGTTAACTGGGATCCAGTAGATCAAACCGTTCTCGCCAACGAGCAGGTCATCGAGGGCCGGGGCTGGCGTTCCGGAGCGATAGTGGAAAAGCGTGATATCCCGATGTATTACGCCCGCATCACCGCCTATGCCGAAGAATTGCTGAATGACCTCGACCAGTTGCCCCATTGGCCGGAACAGGTAAAAACCATGCAGCGCCACTGGATTGGGCGCTCCGAAGGAGTCTCTGTACGTTTTGCCCTGGCTGACCGCAGCGACGCCGTCACCGTCTTTACTACCCGGGCCGATACCCTGTACGGGGTCACCTATGTGGCCATTGCAGCGGAACACCCTCTGGCCTTGGAAGCCGCTCAGTCCGATCCCGAACTGGCCATCTTTATTCAGGAATGCCGTCAAGGAAGTGTGGCTGAAGCCGACTTCTCCACTCAGGAGAAGAAGGGCAAACCCACCTGTTTTCAGGTCGTTCATCCGCTGACGGGAGAACGCTTGCCCTTGTGGGTGGCCAATTATGTTCTTATGAGCTATGGCGAGGGCGCCGTCATGGCAGTTCCCGCCCATGATGAGCGAGATTTTGACTTCGCTGTGCGTTATAACTTACCCCGAAAAACCGTCATTCGTCCTCCGGCAGGCACCTCGGAACCCAGCATGGGCGCTTATGTGGATGATGGAGTTTTATGTTTTTCGGAGGACTTTGACGGCTATGATTCTGCCAGCGCCAGAGAAAAAATGGCATTGGTTTTGACTGCGCTCCAGAGCGGACAAAAACAAATCAAGTACCGTTTGCGGGACTGGGGGATTTCGCGTCAGCGCTACTGGGGTTGCCCTATCCCTCTGATCCACTGCCCCCAGTGTGGCACTGTGCCAGTCCCTGACGAACAATTGCCTGTGGTCTTGCCTGAAGCAGTCACCATGCAAGGCGTGGGTTCTCCTTTACAAAAGGATCTGTCTTTTATTCACGTTCCTTGCCCTCAATGCGGCAAAGAGGCACGTCGAGAAACAGACACTCTGGATACCTTTTTCGAGTCTTCCTGGTATTACGCCCGCTACACTTGCCCTGATGCCCAAGCCATGCTGGATGAACGAGTCAATTACTGGTTACCCGTGGATCAATATATCGGCGGCGTCGAACATGCCATTCTGCATCTGCTGTATGCCCGTTTTTTCAACAAACTGATGCGTGACGCTGGTTTGGTCAAAACCAACGAGCCTTTTAGCCATCTTTTGACCCAAGGTATGGTCCTTAAGGATGGCAGCAAAATGTCCAAATCCAAAGGCAATACCGTGGACCCCCAAGCCCTGATCGATACCTATGGTGCCGATACCGCAAGATTTTTCATCATATTCACCAGCCCACCGGAACAATCTCTGGAATGGTCTGATTCGGGGGTTCAAGGAGCCCACCGATTTCTCAAGCGACTCTGGACTTTTGCGCTGCAATTTGAAGCACGCCGGAAGCTTGGAGCCCCTGAACTGACCCTAGAAACTCCCCATATCCGTCATGAAATTCATCGGTTGTTACAACAAGCCAATCATGACATGGTCCGTCAACAATTCAACACCGTGGCCTCAGCCGCCATGAAAATGCTCAATGCTCTGGAAAAAGTCAAGGAAGTAAATGACCGTTTGGTTCTCGAAGGGCTGTCCCTCCTGTTGCGTTTGCTGGCACCCATCACGCCCCACCTGGCAGACTCTCTGTGGCAACGTCTGAAATTTGGCGATTCCATCCTTGAAGCCCCCTGGCCCGAACCTGATCCCGCCGCGCTGGAGCGCGAGACTTTGGATCTGATCCTCCAAATCAATGGAAAATTGCGCGGGACAATCACCATACCGAGGGATTTGGCCGCTGATGCCATTGAAACTCTGGCTCTGGCTCACCCTGCCGTGGAAAAAGCCCTCGAAGGGCGCGCGCCACGAAAAATCGTGGTCGTTCCCCAGCGGATCGTCAACGTGGTCACCTGAACCATGGCCCGCACCATTCTCAGCACTCGGCTTCCCCTGAGACAATCCCTGCGCTGGTTGTCATGGGCTATTTTGGCCTTTTGGATGAGCGCCTGCGGGTTTCAGCTGCGCGGATTGCCGGAAGCCAATTTTCATTCGTTGTACATTTCCGGAAACATGGGGGCCGTCGGAGATCAGGAATTACAACAACAACTGATCCACCAAACCCATCTCATCCAAGTAAAACAGGCCGAAAAAGCCGATGTCATACTGTATCTGGCGCCGATCAAGATTACCCAGCAAATTCTGTCACTCAATGCACAAGGCACCGTATCCCAGTACACACTCTATGCGCGCCTGACCTTTCGTGCCACAGACAATCTGGGAACTGAAGTGGTTCCTCCCTCCACCTTAACCGTCAGTCGTCTATTCAATTACAACGTCATTCAGATTCTGGGCAAACCGACGGAACAGCAATTGCTGACCCAAGACATGCAACTTGACCTTGTTCACCAGATGCTCCGCCGTATACTGACTGTTCATCCCGCGTTGGGAACCGCGACCCCTTGACCCATCCCAAGCGCTCAATGCCAGACTCATTGGCGGCTCACTTGGCCAACCAGATTCCCGCCATTACCGCCATCATGGGGGATGAACCATTGCTGGTGCAGGAAGCCCAGGATTGCTGGCGTTCGGCGTGTCGCATGGGTGGTTTCGCCGAACGCCAGGTGTGGACCATGGAGGGCCGTTTTTCTGGAGAAGATCTGTGGCTGGAGTGGACCAGTGGATCCCTTTTCGGTGCGCGCAGCGCCGTAGAATTGCGCATACCCACCGGAAAACCTGGCATAGACGGCATACGCTTGCTGGAACAACTCCAGCGCACTCCCCAGGAAGACAAACGGTTACTGGTGACTTTGCCCGCACTGGACAGTCGCACGCAACAAAGTTCATGGTTTCATCATCTCAGCCAACAGGCGTTACGGGTGGATGTTCCTACCGTTGGCCGCCCACAGTTGCCCCTCTGGATCAAACAACGATTGGCCCGACAGAATCAGCAGGCCAGCGAAGATGCCCTGAACTTTCTGGCAGATTGCACCGAAGGTAATCTCCTCGCTGCGGCTCAGGAAATCCAGAAGCTCGGGCTACTGTACCCCACGGGCCTGCTGACTCTGGACCAGATCAGCGCAGCGGTCATGGTGGTCAGTCGACACTCTCTGACGGCATTAACCTCTGCCCTGGCAGAGGGGAATGGCAGCCGATTTGCACTTACCCTTCGGAGCCTGTGTCAAGAAGGAGAGGTCTTACCCTTGATTCTCTGGTCCCTGACAGAAGACTGGCGTGCGACGCTGCATCTGTGCCGCGCCCGCCAGTCCCATCAACCCCTTGGGCCGGCGGTCAAAGAAGCACGCCTCTGGGGGAGCCGTCGCGAAGTGATTGAACGACTCAGCCAACGGGTTACCTCTGCCCGCTGTGCGGCAGCATTACACCAAGCCGCAGCTGTAGACCGCATGATCAAGGGGCTAAACCCAGGTGATCCTTGGGAAACCCTGATCCAAATCGCCTTGGACTTCCTTTCTCCCCAGCATTCCAACCCTGGCACAGAATATGGCATGGCCTAGAAACCCCGAATCGCCCAGGCTGAGTTCTATGATAATATTAAATCGCTATTATTACAGTCGGGCCTGACGCGTGAAAAAATCTGTCCAGCGCACTCTGGAAACCCGTTTTCTCATTGGTTGGATCTTGGCCGCATGGGTATTGAGTTTCTTCCTCTGGGCCTATTGGTGGTTTGAATCCAACCAGAGTCACCTCAATCATGTGCGCCAGCGCGCGGCGCACCTTCAATATCTTGAAGAGGTTTTGTCAGACAGCCGGATAACCTTTGCCCATCAAATTCAGGAATGGAAAGACCTTCTATTGCGCGGAACTGACCCTCGGGCCTTTGAACATTACCTGGAAGGATTTGAAACACAACATAACCAAGCTCAGATGCTGCTTGATCAGGCAGGGCACCTGGCGCTGCAAGAAAAACTGGGAAATTCTCAGGATCTTCTGCATCTGGCAGACGAACACCGCGCCTTATACCCCATCTATAAACGCGCCTTGTCATACTACAATTCGAACAACCCTTTGTCCTATGCCAAAGTCGATGCCTTGGTCCACGGCCTAGATCGACATCTGCAAGGTCGGCTGGCAATCAATGCTGATCTGATTACTCATTATGTCTCGAGTGAAACACGGAATCTGGGCCTCACGGAATCTCTGGTGGTCACTTTTGACCAGCCCTACCGCATTGCTCTGATTACCCTTCAATTGCTCGTCGTTGCCGCTTTTCTGCGACTCTACTGGCTCATGGAACAAGAAGATAAGGCTGGAAAACGCGCCAGCGTCATCATGGAATCCATCGGCGACTGCGTCATCGTTACCGACGAGAAAGGACATGTAGAATTTGTCAACCATCCCGCAATGCACTTGTTGGGTCAATCCCACGACCAACTTCAAGGAAAACCCTTCAAGACTGTTTTTCCGATTTTCAATGCAACCACCGGATTACCCGCTGTTGACCCCGTAGAACGGGTATTGAAAGAAAAACGCGTCGTGGAATTGGAAAACCACACCCTATTGCGCCATCGCGATGGCCATGACACCCCCATTGAAGATTCTGCTGCCCCCATGTTTGGATCGGGTCAACAGTTGACAGGGGTGGTACTGGTTTTCCATGACATGACCCGACGCTATCAACTGCTCCAACAACTCAGGGAAGAACGCGAACTTTTTCAATCCCTGTTCAATCAATCCAGCATTGGCATTGCCTATTGCTCCTTCCCCGAAGAAAAAATACAGATTTGCAACGCTGCCTTGGGCCAGATGATTGGGGTGTCCTCTCCAGAACGCCTGCAGGGGCGAAAACTCGTTGAATTCATGGTTCATCCTTATACTCGCACAGCTCCAAGCCTTCCGGACTTTGGACCGGGAGCAAGCCTACTTCACGCCAATTCGAGTCGCGAGGTTCTGGTTCTTAACGGCTTGGGACAACAACACTGGTATCACCAGACCGATACGCTAATTGTTTCAGAAGAAAAACCGCCCACACTGGTGTCTCTATGGATCGATATCCACGAACGCAAACAAGCCCAAAACAAGCTGGAATATTTTGCCTATTATGACGCTTTAACGGGCTTGGCAAACCGAACTTTGCTCAAAGATCGGGTAGATCAAGCCATTGCCCTGGCTCTCAGAAAAAGCTGGTCCTTCGCGCTGTTGCTTATTGACCTAGATAACTTTAAGAGCATCAATGATACTCAGGGACATCCTGTTGGCGACCGCCTACTTCAGGCGATCTCATTCCGACTAAAAGGCATCATCCGCAACGAAGACACCATTGCCCGTTTTGGAGGAGACGAGTTCGTGATTCTCCTCAATGACATCACCACACCTGAAGTGGAATCTTTGGCAAAGAAGCTGTGTACAACGCTCATGCAATGCATTTCCGTAGATGACAATGAATTATTTATTACTCCCAGCGTCGGAATCAGTGTATTCCCAAGCCATGGAAATGACTTTGATTCCCTACTCCGGCGCGCCGATATGGCCATGTACCATGTCAAATCTTCCGGGAAGGCCTCCTATCGCTTATTTTCCACACCCATGGAGGACCAGCGTTCAGAGGAATATGTGCTGGAAATGGATCTGCGCCACGCCCTGAAAGAGGGGGAATTTGAGCTCTACTTCCAGCCCAAGGTATCCCTCTCGGGACGCCGCATTCGCAGTGCCGAAGCCCTGATTCGCTGGAATCATCCCCAACGGGGACAAATCCTCCCCAATGATTTTATCCCCCTCGCAGAGCGCTCCGAACTGATCGATCTCATCGGTGAGTGGGTGATTCATCAGACCTGCCGTTTTCTCCATCAATGCCGACGTCGCGGATTCAACCAATTGCAACTGAGTTTCAACGCTTCGCCGCGGCAGTTGATGCGTGGCCCCCTTTTAATCGAGCATCTTCACCGAGCACTGGAAATTTTTGAAATCCCCGCCCATGCGCTCATCATGGAAATCACGGAGACAGCACTGATGAACGATGCTTCCGTGCACACCGCACGGTTGATCAGTGAAATGGGAGTGCGTATTTCTCTGGATGATTTTGGAACCGGCTATTCCAGTTTGTCGTTACTGCAAAAATTGCCGTTTTCCGCATTAAAAATCGATCGTTCTTTCGTCTCAGGTTTTCGTGACAACCCCACAGATAATACTCTGGTAAAAGCCGTCATCAGTATTGGCCTGGATCTCAGTCTGGAAATCGTGGCGGAAGGCATCGAACAGGAGGAACAAGCCCGTGTTCTGGAATCCTATGGCTGTCACTTGGGGCAGGGGTATCTTTTTGGCCGTCCCATGCCCGTTTCGGAATTTCTACTGCTTCTGGCCCAAGAAACCCTTTAGCTTTCAAAGCGTGTACCAACCCCCCACCCCTGCTCTTCTGCAAGTATTCGGGCGTCGAGTTTCTTTCCTCCCTCCAACTTGGCACGGAGCACTTCGATCTGCCCACCTTGGGCGGTGATCAAAAACCCCTCTGCCGTCAACCCTGATAATTCTCCAATTTTCCCAGTAACCGCACCGAAAGTTCTAAAAAGTCGCTTGCGTGCTTCAAAAATCTGTAATTTTTTCCCGCTCCAAGTGGTCCAGGCGCCTGGGGCCGGATTACATCCGCGAATCAGGTTGTATACCCCATCCACATGTTGTGCCCAGTGGATTTGGGACTCGGCAGTGCGACACCAGCCTTCATAACTGGCCAGACTCTCATCCTGAACCTGTTCCCCATAAGTCCCTGAAACGACCTGTTCGGCCGCCTCCACCAATGCTTCTACCCCCAGAGGAAAGAGTTGGTCAAAGTAAATTGTACCCAACGTACTCTCAGGGCCGATAGGTACCTTTTTCTGCAAAACGATCGGACCTTCGTCCAACCCATCCGTGGGGCGGAATATGGTCAGCCCCGTTTCCTGATCCCCGCGAATGATGGGCCAATTGATGGAACTCGGACCACGATACCGTGGCAATAGAGAAGGATGATACTGGATGGTTCCATGGGTCGGAATTGTAACAAATTCCTGTGGCGCAAATTGCAGGACAAACGCCATGATTCCAATATCCGGAGCCAATGCACGCATTTCATCCAAGGCTTCTGGCGCACGCAGATTAGGCAACTGAATCACCTTCACGCCTCTTTCCTGAGCGGCAAGACGCAAGGGGTCGGGTTTCCCTCCTTCTTTTTCTGGAGCACAAAACACGCCCAGAACCTGATCCCCTCGACCCAAAAAAGCCTCCAAAACGGCCTTACCAAAATCCTGCTGTCCGATGATAACGACCTTCATTTGGTGAAAGCTCCTTCCTGACGATGGCGCTCGATGGTTTCAGGAGACCATTGTAGAACTTCCTTCAAGATTTCTTCCGTATGTTCCCCCAGCAACGGAGAACGGGTAATTTCCACACGATTGTTCGAAAGCTTGATGGGCATCCCCACATTGTGCCAGGAGCCTCGTTCCGGATGATCCAGCGGGACATACATATCACGCAACCGGACATGCTCATCCTGAGCCAAATCATGAGTACTCATGATGGGACCGCAAGGAACATCCAGTTGATTGAGCAGCGCCATCAATTCCCGTTTGGTATATTGGGCCGCGAAAGACTCCAACAACTGCCACATCTGACTCTGATTTTTACGCCGTTCGGCTAAGGTAGAAAATCGCGGATCCTGAACCAAGGCATCACCACCGATACGACGGGCCAATGCCTCCCACACGACTTCCTGTACCACGACATAAATATAGTCATTTGCACCACCGGGTTTACAGCGAATGGCATTGCCCAGTTGCCCCCCCCCTGAGTCGTTGCCACTGCGTGGGGCAGCATCACAATCCGCTGTAGATACGGAATATTCTGGCAGGGGGCCTCGTGTCAAGCGCTGGTGATCACGAAATTTCACGCGACAAAGATTCATCACGGCATCCATCATGGCCACTTCAACGAATTGCCCCCGCCCCGTCCGATGACGGGCTTGTAATGCCGCCAAAATTCCTATGGCCAAATGCAACCCAGTGCCGGAATCCCCAATTTGGGCTCCAGTCACCAAGGGAGGACCATCATTAAAGCCAGTGGTACTCATGGAGCCCCCCATGGCCTGAGCCACATTCTCATAGGCCTTGAATTCCGCATAGGGACCAGTGGAACCGAAGCCCTTGATGGAAGCCATGATAATGCTGGGATTTTTGGCGTGAATCGATTCCCAGTTGTACCCCAAACGGTCCAGCACGCCCGGTCCAAAGTTTTCCATCACCACATCGCATTCCTGCAACAACCCTTCAAACACTGCTTTCCCAGCTGCGCTCTTCATATTGACCGTAATGGAGCGCTTATTGCAATTGAGCATGGTGAAATACAGGCTGTCGACCCCGGGCACATCACGCAGTTGCCCGCGCGTGATATCTCCTGTGGGGGGTTCAAACTTGATGACATCGGCGCCCAGCCAGGCCAACAATTGGGAAGCTGTGGGACCCGCCTGCACATGGGTCATGTCGAGAATGCGAATACCTGCCAATGCGTTATCCATGGAGTGTTCCGTCGAATTTGAGGTTATTTGTACATGGTTTGGTTCATCGTACCGCTGGAATACTTCTCGCGATCAATGACCACATCCACCAAAGCAGGCTTGCCAGAATCTCGGGCTTGTTCCAACGCCGAACGAATGTCTGCTGGATCGGTGACACGAATTCCGAAACCTCCCATGGCTTCGGCGAAACGGTCGAAACGCACATCTTCAAGAACGTTGCCCACATCCCCGCGTTCGGCCCCATATTTACGCGCCTGACCATAGCGAATCTGGTTCCATGAAGCATTATTGCCAATCACTCCCACGAAGGGGAGTTTGTTCCGTACCATGGTTTCAAAATCAAACCCCGTCAGACCAAAAGAACCATCGCCAAACAACACCACCACATCACGCTCCGGTTGCAATAACTTGGACGCCATGGCAAAACCCGTTCCCACACCCAATGTCCCCAAGGGACCAGGGTCCATCCAGCCGCCTGGTTTGTGGGGCCGAACAATGGATCCCGAGAAAGTCACAATGTCCCCTCCATCCCCGATATACACCGTATCCTCCAACAAAAACTCATTGATTTCGTGACACAGGCGAATGGGATGAATCGGGTTTGCGTTGGCATCGATGATGGCACGGTTTTTATCCTGTGAACGCGCTTCTTCCCCACGTAAAAGCTCAAGGAAAGGATCATGGCGCCGTGCCACATCCCCAGCAGAAGCCTCACACAAGGCATTCAGCACCGCCCGGATGTTGCCCACCAAGCCAATATCGAAATCGCGGTTGTACCCTACATTACGGTAATCCATGTCAAGGATAATGACCGTTGCCTTGGGGTTGAGACGACGTCCATAGCCCATACGGAAATCCAGCGGTGTCCCTGCCAGAAGAATGACATCCGCCTGGTCAAAGGCCGTCTTGCGCGACGGCATGAAACCGTAAGGATGATTGCGCGGCAATGTACCACGGGCTGCGCCATTAACATACACCGGCATATTGAAATGACGGGAAAAACGGTCTATGGCGTCATGAGCGCGACAGGTTCGTGCCTGGGTACCAAATAACGCCACGGGACGCTCTGCCTTGGCTAAGGCTTCTGCCGCACGAGCAATTTCATTGGGATCCCCAATGAACTCGCCTTTGACGCGATAGTTCTTCGGAATACGCACCTTGGCCACATCCACCCGCGCATCCAGAACATCATGGGGGATTTCCAGGTATCCCGGCCCTGGAGCGCCGTGAAACATTTCACGGATGGATTGTCCCATCATTTCAGCGCAGCGTTCCGTCGTCATTACCGTGGAAGAAAACTTGCTGATGGGGGCCATCATGGCCACATGGGGCAGATCCTGCAGTGCGCCCATGCGGTATTGTTTCAAGGGCCCGCCCCCCCCAATCAGGAGCATAGGGCTTTCGGCACGAAATGCATTGGCCACTCCGGTCACAGCATCGGTGGTTCCGGGTCCGGCCGTCACTACCGCACAACCCACCCCACCCGTGATCCGAGCAGCGGCATCAGCGGCATGGGCAGCTACCTGTTCGTGACGCACATCAACAATGCGAATGCCTTCATCCAAACAACCGTTGTAAATGTCGATGATATGACCGCCGGAGATGGTGAAAATATGCTGTACCCCTTCCTGCTTCAGCATCTTGGCAACGATCTGCCCGCCACTCAAGGTTGGAGCATTTTCGGGGGTTGCAGCAGGACTTGTCTCCATGGGGAATCTCCATCAGGTTATGCCCCCCATAATGGGAGCTGAAATAAAGTACGAAAAGGGTAAATTATAGCCAACCCGTGATCTTTTGTCCGATCAGGCAGCGCCCGCCCCTTCATTGAGCGCTTTCAGAGCCAACCATAACGCACTGTGATCCAGTTCCGCCCCCCCTCCCTGCTCGACAAAATTACGGTAAAGTTGTGCCACCACGGAAGTCAAAGGCAACGCTATGCCATCTTCCCGCGCTGCCGTCAAAGCGCTGTCCAGGTCTTTGAGTTGGGTCCTGCAATGGGCTCCGGGGGTAAAATCTCCGCGCACCATGCGCTCTCCATGGAGTTCCAGAATGCGGCTTTCCGCAAATCCTCCGCGAATCGCCGCCCGTACTGCAGATGGGTCTGCCCCCCCCGCCTCTGCCAGAATCAGTGCCTCTGCCACTGCTCCAATGGTCACTCCGACGATCATCTGATTCGCCAGTTTGGTCAATGCCCCCGTTCCCGCCGGTCCCACTCGAGTCGCACGACCCAGCACCGCGAACAGGGGCCGAGCGCGCTCAAAAGATGTCATCTCCCCGCCCACCATGATGGCCAGGGTGCCGTCATGAGCCCCAACCACCCCACCGGACACGGGCGCATCCAGCGCTTCTATGCCCCGCACACTCAATCGTTGAGCATGCTCCCGTGCCGTATCTGGCGGAATGGAACTCATATCAATCCATAAAGCTCCTGGACATAGTGCCTGCTCAACCCTTCCCTGAACCAGAACTTCCGTCACCGCTGGCCCGTTCGCCAATAGCGCAATCACCCCTTCTGCATCAGCCACTGCCTCAGCCGCACTGGAACACGCCCGCGCCCCCAAATCCACCAACGGTTGAGCCTTGGCTCCCGTCCGATTCCACACAGCCAAGGAATATCCCGCCGCCAACAAGCGCTGACCCACGGGAATGCCCATCAAGCCCGTTCCCAGCAAGGCGATGCGTTTCATATTCCATCTCCTGATATTTTTTCTACTCGAACATGTTCTTGACGCTGACGCTCAAAAAGCACGACGGAGCCCGCCACAGCGGCATTCAAAGACTCCACCCCAGAAGCCATGGGAATATGAATTCGTTGATGCAAATGCTGGCTTACGGAGGCTGGTAGTCCCGCGCCTTCGTTACCCACGATCAGCGCTACGGTCCCTGTCAGGTCGAGCCGATCATAACGCTGGGAGAGCTCCCTATCCATTCCGAGTATCTGCCCCTGATACTGGGGCAACCAGCTTTCCAACACCACGCTTTCATGAATCCGCAAATGAAAGTGTGCGCCCATGGCCGCCCGTAATACTTTAGGAGCCCAGGCTTGGGCCGATCCTACGGCCAAAACCACATGTTCCATTCCTGCGGCTCTGGCAGAACGAAATAAGGTTCCGACATTTCCCGGGTCTTGCAATCCAGCCAGCACCAGACAAGGCTCGCAATCCGGCAGACTGCTGGCAGGTTCAGGCCAATCAATCAATGCTACAACCCCTACGGAGGCTTGTATGGATGAGATTTTCTCAAACAGTGCGTCCGCCACTCTCAGTGGCTTTGGCCACGCGAAGGGTGGATGAAGTGCGCAAACTTCCGGATGGTAGCAAGCTGATTCTGCCATCAACCACCCTTTGGGAACCCCGCCCTGGGCCAAATAGACCTGTAACAAATGAATTCCCTCCAGCACCGTCATGCGTTCACGCCGGCGTTGGTGAGCGGACTCCCTCAGATGAGCCCAATGCCGCAGCACTGGGTGACTGGCAACGACAGAGCTCATGATTGACTCAACAACCATTGGCGCAACGGAGCAAAACTGCGTCGGTGATGGGGACAAGGACCATAGCGGTGCAACCGCTCCAAATGCTCCGGACTCCCATACCCTTTATGGCGTTCAAACCCATATTCCGGATAACGTTGTGCCAATTGTCTTAGGGTGGCATCCCGCGCTGTTTTGGCCAGAATTGAGGCCGCTGAGATGGCTTTGACGCGTTGATCCCCCTGGATCACTGCCCGTGTCGGCAGGTCAATAGCTGGAGCGTGAAGACCGTCTACCCAGACTTCCGCAGGCCGAATGGACAACCCGTCAAGCGCCCGTTTCATGGCCAACAGCGTAGCCTGCAAAATATTCAGGCGATCAATTTCCTCCACGCTGGCTTCCCCCAGAGACCAGGACAACGCCCGCTCTCGTACCGCTTGCGCCAGAACTTCACGCCGTTCCGGCGTCAACGTTTTAGAATCCCTGACTTCGTCCAATCCATCACCCGGACGCAAAATCACCGCCGCTGCCACCACCGGTCCTGCCAATGGGCCCCGTCCAGCCTCATCCACCCCACAAGCCCCGACAGGAAATTCTGGCAGAGGATGCCCCGCGCGAAATAGCAAATCAGGCTTCATGGGCCAGTACCCGCTCAACCCCCTGTACGATGGCTGCTGTGGTATCTGCACCGAGAGCCTGTCGAATCTTTCCGTAGGCTTGGCGCATGGCGTCCCGTGCGGTCTCATCTTGCAAGAGAAGGGCCAACTCTGTGGCCAAACGATCTGACGTAGCCTGTTCCTGCAAAATTTCAGGTACCACCTCGCGCCCCAAAATAATATTGGGCAACCCGACAAAGCGCGATACCACCTTGCGTCGAACCATCCACGCCGTCAAGCCTGACAATCGATAAGTCAGCACCTGAGGGCATTCCAGCAATGCCGCTTCGAGAGTCGCCGTGCCCGAAGCGACCAGAGCAACATCGGCCGCAGCCAGCAGGCGTGTGGCATCCTCTTCCAGAATGACCAACGGTAATTTCGTATAGCCCCCCTGAGTCAGAATGCGCCGAAAAACCGTTCGCGTCACCGCATTGATCAGAGGTACCGCAAATCGCAGATCGGGGAAACGTTGATGCAATTGCAATGCCGTTTCAAGAAATAGGCGTCCATGATATTCCAGCTCGGATACTCGACTGCCTGGTAACAAAGCCACCCAACGCCCAGTAAAGGTGGGATCCAATCCCTGACGTGCCAGAAAGCGATCGGGAATAGCCAACTGTTGTACCAGCGGATGCCCGATATAGGTCAAAGGGATACCGGCTTGATCAAACAGCGGCTTTTCAAAAGGAAAAATGGACAATACCCCAGTCACTGCCTCACGAATTTTCGGAAGCCGACCAGCGCGCCAGGCCCAAACGGTAGGAGCCACCATTTGTAGCGTGGGAATTCCCGCCCGTTTCAAATCGCGTTCTAATCCCAAATTGAAATCTGGAGCATCGATCCCGATAAAGAGATCTGGGGGATGGGCTAGGAAGTGGCGTCTCAGTTGAGCACGAATACTCAACAGTCGTGGCAAAGATCGCAGTACTTCCCAATAACCCCGCACGGCCAAATGTTCCATAGGAAATAATGAACGGGCATGTAGTGCTTGCATCCGCGGTCCGGCAATTCCCTCAAAAGAAGCTTCTGGATAACGGGAACGCACCGCCCGAATGAGCGCTTCGCCTAATAGGTCACCGGAAGCTTCGCCCGCCACCACCCCCACACGCATATCAGCGGAGGATTCCGCGGGCAGTTTGTTGCAGAAAGTCACGGAAAGGCTCAACACAGGGATTGTCTTGGGCCAACGTTCCGATTTCCTGTTGCGCTTGCTCCAGTGACAAACCCGATCGATACAGTTTCCGATAGGCTTGTTTCAGGCTGGCCAGTTGCTCCGCTGAAAATCCACGCCGTTTCAACCCTTCCGCATTGATTCCGTGAGGCGATGCCGGATTCCCTGCTACCAACAAATAGGGCGGGACGTCTTGGGTAATCACCGCCGAAATCCCGATAAAACTATGGGCACCGATGCGCACGAACTGGTGTACGCCAACGAATCCCCCTAAAGTCACCCAATCGCCCAAATGCACATGCCCAGCCAAGGTAGCATGATTGGCCAGGGTGGTATGATTCCCCACTTGGCAATCATGCGCCAAGTGAACATAAGCCATGATCCAGTTATGGTTGCCCAGACGGGTGACCCCCGCATCATCATCGGTCCCCAGATTCAGGGTACAAAACTCCCGAATGGTATTGTCATCGCCGATTTCCAGCGCCGAGTCCTCCCCACGATATTTCTTGTCTTGAGGGTCTCCTCCCAAAGCACAGTAGGAATAGATACGATTGCGTTGCCCAATGGTGGTACGACCACTGATTCGCACATAATCCTGGATGACACTACCAGATCCAATGCTCACCTGCGGTCCAATTATGCTATACGCGCCTATGCACACATCCGCAGCCACGCATGCTTCAGGATGGATAATTGCCGTAGGGTGATGCCGCAAGACTGGTGTCTCTTCCTTCGTCATTGCCGCCCCGCTCAGCCGGCTTCAGCAAGATTTTTCTCGGCACACATCAGTTTGGCCTCAGCGGCCAACCGATCATCCACCATTGCCTTGGCTGAGAACTTCCATATTTTGTAGGAGTGACGCAATAGTTGAACCTCTAGACGCAACTGATCTCCTGGGAAAACCGGATTGCGAAAACGTGCCTCATCGATCCCTACAAAATAAGTCACGATCTTGCCGTCAGGTTTGATGTTTTCCGTTTTGAAACTGAGCAGCGCTGCCGCCTGTGCCAAAGCCTCAATGATCAAAACTCCCGGCATCACAGGGTGATGAGGAAAATGTCCCTGAAAAAATTCTTCATTGCGACTGACGTTTTTGAGAGCCACGATGGATTTTCCTGGAGTCACTTCGAGAACTCTATCCACCATCAGGAATGGATAACGGTGTGGCAAATAATCCATGATTTCATTGATATCCATCCCGCTCATATGCTAACTCCTTCCGCTGACTGCGCTGTGTGATTCATCATTTTCCAGTTTGTTTTCCAGTGACTTGATTCTGTTTATCCACTCAGAAAGACCGCGTAGGTGGGCCAGAGTCTGCAGCCATTCACGGTGCGGTTGACTGGGTATGGACGACGTGTAAACTCCAGGAGTCGGTATGGATTTGGTAATCAGAGAAAACCCCGACACCGTAACCCGATCGCCAATTTCCACATGCCCTACCATTCCCACTCCACCACCAATCCGGCAGTGACGACCGATTCGGGTACTTCCTGAAATTCCTGTGCAACCGGCAATGACCGTATGGGCACCGATACGACAATTATGGGCAATCTGGATCAAATTATCCAACTTGACCCCATCCTCGATAATCGTATCGTCAATCGCCCCACGGTCAATCGTGGTGTTGGCGCCTATTTCTACGTCCTTACCAATGATAACCCGGCCGACTTGGGGAATCTTTAACCACCCCTCGCCCTGGGGTGCCATGCCAAAACCATCTGCACCAATCACACAACCAGAATGAATAATGGTATTGGCCCCAATCTGACAGCCCGAATAGATGGTCACCCGGGGATGCAGAAACGCTCCTTTTTCCAAACTTACTCGAGCCCCGACAAAGGAACCTGCCCCCACCGTTACTTCATCGCCAATTTGGGCGCCGTCCTCAACCACCACATGGGGGCCAATGCTCGCCCGTAGGGAAACCTGCGCCCCCGGATGAATGACTGCCGTTGGATGAATCTCGGGCAATGGCCGCGGAAGAGGAAACAGGTGCTGCGCCACCTGCGCATAACAGGCATAAGGATTGGCAGAAAGCAGACAGGGTAAAGAGGTTCCTCGATGTTCAGCGGGGCTGAGTATCACCGCTGACGCCCGAGTGGTCGACAATTGGTCGCGATATAAGGGATTGGTCAAAAAAGTCACATCCCCAGACTCTGCGCCCTGCAAAGTCCCCACCCCCTCGATGAGAAGGTTAGCAGGGCCTGCCAATTCAGCACCGGAAATATGAGCCAACTCGCCCAGCGTAAATGGATTGACGGCGCGCATGGAGCCTACGACCCTTTGGCGAACTTACTTACTGCTGGCATCCAGCGCTTTGAGCACCTTGTCGGTGATATCGATACGAGGGCCAGCATAAATGGCATCGGTCAAAATCAGATCATACTTTTCGGATTCGGCAATCTCTTTGATCGTCTTGTTGGCGCGCTCTTGAATCGATGCGAATTCCTCATTACGACGGGTATTCAGATCTTCCCGGAATTCACGCTGCATCCGCTGAAAATCGCGGTTGAGATTCGCCAGATCGCGTTCCTTGCGGCTCCGATCCGCCTCGCTCAAGGTCATCCCATTCTTATCCAGATCAGCCTGCTCCTCCTGCATTTGCTTCCCCACTTTCTGTAGGTCTACCTGGCGCTTGTCAAACTCTTTTTCCAGCTTCTTGGTCGCCATCTGTGCAGGAGCTGCCTCACGAAAAATTCGTTCAATATTGATCCAACCTACTTTGAGTTCGGTCGCTACAGCCGTAGAGGTCATCCATACCAAGGCAGTCAAAAGTGAGAAGTATTTAGCAGTTTTGATCATGGTCATATCTCTTAAAAGGTGTTGCCTAACTGAAATTGAAGTCGTTCGATGTTGTCTGTTACAGAATTATAATGGAAAGGCGCGGCATAGCTAAACTCCAGCGGTCCCATGGGGGAATACCAGGACAAGGCAAGTCCTGCAGAATAGCGCAACTGAGGAATAGAGAAGGGTTGATTGAGTCCATACACATTCCCCGTATCCACGAAGGTACTCAACCGAAAGGATTTGTCTGTGCTTTTAGAACCCGGCAGCGGGAAAAAATATTCCATGCTTCCGGTGATCATCTTGTTCCCCCCCAGGTTCAACAGGTTGCCATAATTATCATACACTTGCGGTCCCAAACTTCCGGGGAAATAGCCCCGCACCGAACCCACACCACCACCAAAGAAGTTTTTGTAAAATGGCAGAGGAACGCCTCCATAGCCATTGGCATATCCCACCTGCCCTGATAAGGATAGGGTAGTGTTTTGCGTTATGGGGGTCAGAACCTGTTCACTCCCCGTGGCGCGATAGTAAGTCAGGTTTTCTCCGGGAACACCCACTTCAACTCCATACTTCTGGCTCCAGCCCTTCATGGGGTAGATAATGCTGTCCCGCGTATCGTGAGAATACCCCATGCTTACCTTGATGGCTTTGGCCAGAGAACCAAACTGATTGACAAAGTCTACGTACTCAACCGGACTGGTGCTCACGACCCCCACTATCGTAGACTCATATCCATAACCGACGGAATAGGCATTCACTTCACTAACGGGGATAGTATAGGTCACATCCGCACCCAAAGTGCGCGTCATGTAGGGACTAACACCCGTCAGGTATGTGGTATCGATGGATCGGTCATAGACACTGATGGTACGCGCGGTTCCTTCTTCGGACCAGTACGGGTTGGTGTAGGCGATGGAGTATGTACGCGTAATCAACCCCGTACTTACTCCAAGGGACAGCGAGTTTCCGCTACCAAACAGATTGGCCTGAGTAATCCCTGCGCTGAGGATAACCCCTTCTGCATTGGAATACCCGGCTCCCACCTGAATCGATCCGGTTTGTCTCTCCACCACGGTAAAGTTGACATCCACCTGATCGGTGGTCCCAGGAACAGGGGGGCTATCCACCGTCACTTCAGAGAAGAACCCCAGTCGATCGATCCGTTCCTTGGAACGGTTGACCTTGTCCACGGAATACCACGCCCCTTCCATTTGGCGGATTTCCCGCCGGATAATTTCGTCACGCGTGGTGGTATTGCCATAAATATTCACCCGACGCACATAGACTCGGCGCCCTGGATCGATAACAAAGGTAAAAGATGCCGTATGGTGAACCTTATCAATATCCGGATTGGCATTGATATTGGCAAAAGAATAACCATCCTTGGCCAAGCGGTCAGAAATCGCTTTGGTCGAGTTGGTCACTTTTTCCCGAGAAAAAGTATCTCCTGGCTTTAATGTCACCAACTTCTGCAATTCGGCTTCCGGCACCACAAACTGTCCCGCCAGTTTGACATCAGATACTTTATACGGCTGACCTTCGGAAATATTGACCGTAATATAGACATCCTGCTTGTCGGGAGAAATAGACACTTGGGTGGAATCTACCGTAAATTCCAGATACCCGCGATCCTGGTAATAGGAGCGCAGGGTTTCCAAGTCCCCCGA
This sequence comes from Ferrovum sp., assembly GCA_010435995.1. Taxonomy (GTDB): domain Bacteria; phylum Pseudomonadota; class Gammaproteobacteria; order Burkholderiales; family Ferrovaceae; genus Ferrovum. The sequence continues at coordinate 59,087 of JAAGNR010000022.1, forward strand.
CAGCTTTTGCTTGGAATACTGGTCGTTTTTGGAGTACCACGACAGCCAGTTGGGGGTATTCAGCTGCAATTGATCCTGTAACTCCTTGGCAGTGAACGCATGAGCCCCCACGATATTAATTTCGCGAATATGGGCCGCCTCACCCTCGACGATATTGAAGGCCAGTGCTACTCGATTGCGCGGCAAGGGAGTAACTGTGGTAGACACCTGAGTAGAGTACTTTCCTTTCCCCAAATATTGCCGCTTCAGTTCCTTTTCCGCTTTGTCCAACAAAGACTTATCATAAATTCTGGATTCGGCGATCCCAATGGACTTCAAAGCATCCTTAAGCTGATCCTTGGTAAAAGACTTTGCGCCGTTGATCTCTAGCCGGGCAATGGAGGGTCTTTCGTGCACAACCACCACCAATACATTGCCTTCGGATTCAAGACGCACATCGGAAAAAAAGCCCGTGTCATACAGTGCTTTCAAAGCTGCGGAGGCTTTTTCGCTCGTCACGGTATCTCCCACCTTGAGGGGCAGGTAGCTGAATATTGTCCCCGCTTCTATGCGTTGCGCACCTTCTACACGAATATCCTGTATCGTGATAGGGGCTAAAGCCATGGCCAGTGAACTCCAGAACATCCAGAACAAAAGAAATAGGGAACGCAAAAGCATGGGATCAACGCTAGGTTAGTGGTTAATAAAATGTTGTAAATCGTTGTAGAAGGAAAACCCCATCAAAATCACCAGCATGACAAACCCCACCTGCTGGGCAGAATTCACAAAACCAGGAGACAAGGGTTTGCCTCGTATCCACTCCAGCGCATGATACAACAAATGCCCTCCATCTAATAAGGGGATGGGCAATAAATTCAAGACACCCAAGCTCAAGCTGATCAAGGCGATAAACTGCAGATACGGGATAAGCCCCAAACGAGCGCTTTCTCCTGCAATGCTGGCAATCCGCACTGGCCCACCCAAATTATCCCAGGAAGCCTGGCCGCTCAGCATATTCCAGAAAGTGCGAAAGGTCATTTGCGTTAGCATCAGGGTTTTTTCTCCCCCACGCCATAGGGCTTGGGATGCTGAATACTGTTCCGTCACCCAGAGCTTGGCGCGCAGGTCAGCAGGAAAGTCGGGAGAGACGCCGATACGGCCCACTGACCGCCCCGTAGGTAAAGCCACGGATTGGGGTATGACGGTGAATTCCTTGACCTGCCCATCCCGCAGCACTTGCACTGCCAGAACGCTTTGCGGATGATTTTCAATCAACTGGACCACCTGCATCCAATTCGAGACGGATTGTCCACCTAAGGTGAGAATATGATCTCCCTGGAGAAAGCCCGCCCGCGCTGCGACACTTTTCGGGACGACCCGACCAATGATGGGAGGTAATGGAGGATTCCACGGGACCAAGCCCATTCGTTCTAGGGCTTCGTCGCCTAAAGCTGCAGCATTCATCGCAGATATCTGGATGACATGATTCTCTGTATGCTGCGTCTGATCACGGGTCAATATTGTAAAAGGCAGATGCTTCAACTGAATGTCCACCCACCTCGTTTGGAATTCTTGCCATGAATGAATGGGGCGTCCCGCCACCTGCTCCACGCACTGACCCGCATGAAGACCCGCCTGTGCAGCCAGACTCCCCGCTGCGGGTTCGTCCAGACAAGGGCGCAAACCAGGCACACCCACCATATAAAGCAGGCTGAATAGTATCCAAGCGAGCATAAAATTGGCCAAAGGTCCCGCTGCTACGATGGCGCTCCGGCGCCACAATGACTGGCGGTTGAAAGCCCGCGATAACTCTGCGGCAGGCACGGGTCCTTCCCGCTCGTCCAACATGCGTACAAAGCCACCCAACGGCAACATTCCGATGACCCATTCGGTCCCATCCTTTCCCCACCGACGTTTCCATAGAGGGCGCCCGAACCCGACGGAAAAACGTAAGACCTTCACCCCCAAAAGCCGTGCCACGCCATAATGCCCCCACTCGTGGAACAGTATGAGCCCCCCTAAAGCCAGGAGGAACGCCATCATTGTTTGGACTCCGGATTCTAGGAAATTCATGGTCGCCGATTTTTCAGCCATTCAGCCGCTTGGTGGCGTGCTGTTCTGTCTGCCCATAAAACCTCTTCAAGAGTCGCACTTGATGACGAGGATACCTCGCTCAGTGCCGCTTCAATCAGTTCAGGAATCTGGCGAAAGCCCAATTGTCCTTCAAGAAATGCCGCTACCGCAACTTCATTGGCGGCATTCAACACCGTGGGCGCTGTTCCTCCCTGACCCATGGCATGTTCCGCTAGGGCCAATGCAGGAAAACGTACTCGATCGGGCGCAACGAATTGGAGTGTACCCACCGTCGTCAGATCAAGTATGGGGACTCCTGAAGTATGTCGCTCAGGATATGCCAGTGCATGAGCGATGGGAACACGCATATCCGTATGCCCCAACTGGGCCAGCAGTGAACCATCCTCATAGGCCACGAGGGAATGCACCAGACTTTGAGGGTGGATCACAATATCTACGCGCTCCGGCGGCAAATCAAACAACCAGCAGGCCTCAATCAGCTCAAGCCCTTTATTCATCATGGTGGCCGAGTCGACAGAAATTTTTCGGCCCATCCGCCATTTGGGATGGTTACAGGCCTCGTCTGGCGTAACCGTTTCCAGTTCATGCAGAGGAGTCTGTAAAAATGGCCCGCCAGATGCCGTCAAAAGAATCTTGCTCACTCCCTTACGGGCCACGCCATCTTGGGGCCAGCATTGAAATACAGCATTATGCTCACTGTCTACCGGTAACAGTAGCGCGCCCCCTTGAGCAACCGCCTCCATCAAAACGCGCCCCGACATGACCAAGGATTCCTTATTGGCCAGTAGCAATTTTTTTCCTGCCCGTGCTGCCGCCAAAGTAGAAGCCAAACCCGCCGCACCGACTATAGCTGCCATTACCGTGGTCACGGTGGACGCAGCGGCCACCTGCTCCAAAGCCGCCGTCCCAGCCAAAATTTCCGGTGTGTATCTCGGGTCCATCAACGCCAACTCTTGGCGCAAAGGATCAATCTGCGAATCCGCACCGACCACCACCACCAGAGGTCGAAAGCGCACGGCCTGTCCCGCCAGTTTTTTCAGGTTACGCTGCGCTGTCAGGGCATACACGCCATAACGCTCAGGATGCAGTGCCACGACTTCTAACGTACTCGTTCCACTGCTTCCGGTCGCGCCAAGAATGGTTAATTGCTGTCGCATCAGTGCCAGTTCCCTCCCAACCACCAGGCAGCTAAAGGCAACGTTGCCGTCAACGCATCGATGCGATCAAGAATTCCTCCATGACCGGGAAGTCCTCGGCCACTGTCTTTAACACCGGCACACCGCTTGATCCAAGATTCGAACAGATCACCCAGAATTCCGAGCACTGCCAACAGCCACAACAGGAGGAACCAGGTCCATTCGTGTTGGCGCAGTACGGACGCCATCGACCCCATGCCACCATTCCACGCCCACATCCACCATAATCCACCATATACGGTCACTGCCACCACTCCTCCCGCGACACCTTCCCAGGTTTTTCCTGGACTGATGGATGGAGCCAACTTATGACGTCCCCAGGCTCTTCCGGTAAAATAAGCGGCAGTGTCCGTGACCCAAAGGACTGCCATCAACGCCAGCAAAACCTGATTTCCCCGTTGTTGAAGAACTTCCAGAGACCACCCTGTAGGCAGCATCACCAGAACCCCCACGCTCAGCAGAACCCACCCTGGAACACGCCACTGACCTCGCAACCACCATGGAGCCACCAGAAGCCAGAACAGAATCGCTCCCTCGCTCAACCATTGACTCCACTGCTCACCCTGTCCCCAGCGATAGATGATCACGATGACAATGGCATAAATCATTTGCCATACAGGCGATACCCGCGCCAAGCCAGCCCATTCCCAGGCAGCCCAGATCATCAACCCAGTCACCAGCATAGGCCAGACAGTGGGCGGTGCCCCAAACAGGCTCCATCCCACTACCACCAACATGACAGCCGCCGTCAGGAGCCGGGTGCGGAGCATTGTTCGCTGGTCCTACCAAAACGCCTTTCTCTGGTCTGATAAAAGGCAATGGCCTCATCTAGTGCGCGCTGATCAAAGTCAGGCCAGAGGGTTTGGGTAAAATACAGTTCGGTATAGGCCAATTGCCACAACAGGAAATTACTGATGCGCTGCTCTCCTCCCGTACGAATGAAAAGGTCAGGTTCGGGTATGGTTCCAAGACTGAGGTAGGCACGCAGATCCTGTTCACGGATAGGCGGATATGCCCCTTCTGGCTGTTGTTCCATCCAGCGATTCATGGCTTGTAAAATATCCCAGCGCCCGCCATAGTTCACCGCCAACGTCAGGGTGAGACGCGAATTTCCTTGTGTCAGAGCTTCAGCGCGCTGAATCAGGTTCTGCAAACGCTCTCCCAAGGGCGCTCGATCCCCGATCACGCACAATCTGACTTGGGCGTCATGCAAATGAGTCACTTCCTTTTCCAACATATGCATAAAAAGCTGCATCAATAGCGACACCTCGTCCTCGGGGCGGCGCCAATTCTCGCTGCTGAAGGCAAACAAGGTGAGATAAGAAACATTTCTCTGAATCGCCGCCTCAACCAGTCCACGTACGGCCTCACTTCCTTTGCGGTGCCCAGCCACCCGTGGAAGGAAACGTTTCTTGGCCCAACGCCCATTGCCATCCATGATGATGGCAATGTGCCTCGGCACCAAAGAGACCCCAGGAATGTTTTGGGTGGAACTGGATAGAATATCTGTCATGACGGATTGACGGTTCGCGGCACCGTCATCACACCGCCATCAATTCTGCTTCTTTTACGGTCAACAGTTTATCAATTTCTTGAATAAATCGGTCCGTCAACTTCTGAATTTCTTCCTGCGCACGACGCTCTTCATCTTCCGAGATGGATTTGGATTTCACCAGATCTTTGAACTGAGCCAACGCATCACGCCGTACATTGCGTACAGCGACACGCCCCGATTCCGCTTCTCCCTTCACCACTTTGGTCAAGTCACGACGACGCTCTTCGGTTAACGAGGGCATAGGAACACGAATTCCATCCCCTTGAGTGGCTGGGTTCAGCCCGAGATCGGCCTCGCGAATGGCTTTTTCAATGGCATTCACCATCTTCTTCTCGTAGGGATTGACACCGATGGTGCGCGCATCAACCAAGTTGATGGATGCCACCTGGTTGATGGCGGTCATGGTTCCGTAATAATCCACCCTCACATGATCCAGCAACCCCGCATGGGCTCGTCCAGTCCGCACTTTTGCCAAGTCGGCCTTGAAAGTTTCCACCGACTTATGCATTTTTTGTTCCGTTGTCTTCTTGATATCGGCGATCATATCTTATCTACCCCATTCAATTCGTCACAAAAGTGCCTTCGGCCTCTCCCCGAATCACACGCAACAGCGCCCCTGGCTTGAAAATACTGAACACCCCTATGGGCAAGTTTTGATCGCGGCAAAGCGTCAGTGCCGTCGCATCCATAACTTTCAGATTATTGACAATCGCTTCTTCAAAAGTCAGATGGGTGTAACGCTGCGCATGCGGGTTTTTCTTTGGATCTTCCGTGTAAATACCGTCAACTTTGGTTGCCTTGAGTACGACCTGAGCACTGATTTCAGCACCCCGTAATGCCGCCGCCGTATCCGTAGTGAAAAATGGATTTCCCGTACCGGCCGCAAAAATCACGACTTTTCCTTCTTCCAGATAACGCAGGGCTTTGCCTCGAATATAGGGCTCTGCCACCTGCTCCAGATTCAGAGCAGACTGCACCCGACTGACCACATCTACCCGCCGCATGGCATCCTGCAAGGCTAGGGCATTCATCACCGTAGCCAGCATGCCCATATAATCTGCCGTGGCACGGTCCATGCCCTCGGCCCCAGGAGCAACTCCACGAAAAATATTACCGCCTCCGATGACCACTGCAACCTGAACCCCTTGCTGAACCACACTGGCAATTTCCGCCACGATGCGATCAATGGTTGCCCGATTGATACCATACGCATCCTCTCCCATGAGCGCTTCTCCAGAGAGCTTTAACAAAATGCGTTGGTATACGGGTTTCATTCATACTCCATCAAGATATTGGCTGCGGAAACAAGGGCCCGCAGATCTGTTATTACTGCGCTACCGTTCCTGCAGCTGCGGCCACTTCTGCCGCAAAGTTTTCTGATTTCTTTTCGATGCCTTCACCCACCACCATCAGGGAGAAGCGGTGTACCTTCGCACCCCTAGCTTTGAGCAAGGCTTCCACGGTCTGATCGGGATTTTTGACAAAAGGCTGCCCCTGCAAGGTGACTTCCGCCAGATACTTGACGACCCGACCTTCCACCATTTTCGCCACAATCTCGGCGGGCTTGCCAGATTCCGCCGCCTGCGCCGTATAAATATCCCGTTCCCGCGCCAGCAAATCCGCCGGAACTTCATCGCGCGACACGCAGACCGGCTTGCTCGCTGCTATATGCATCGCCAAGTCACGTCCCAGAGCATCATCGCCACCATCCATATCCACCAGGACACCGATACGCTGTCCATGCATATACTGAGACAAATGACCCGCCGTCTCATAGCGCGTGAACCGACGCAACGCCATGTTTTCGCCAAGCTTCATGATCAGCGCCTTGCGCACCTCTTCAAGGGAAATTCCTGAAGGTGACGACAATTGCGCCAGATCCTCTACGCCCGCGGGAGCATGCAGCACCACCAACTCCGCCGCAAGACGGGCAAACGCCAAGAATTCTTCGTTCTTGGCGACAAAATCCGTCTCACAATTCACCTCTACCAGTGCACCCACCTTGGCGCCGTCTTTGATGAAAACCGCCACCACCCCTTCGGCAGCAACACGCCCAGCAGCCTTGCTGGCTTTGGCCCCACTGCGAATGCGCAACAAATCTTCAGCGGCCTTCATATCACCCAAAGCTTCCGCCAAGGCCTTCTTGCATTCCATCATGCCAAGACCTGTTCGTTCGCGCAGTTCTTTCACCATTGCCGCGGTAATTTCCGCCATAACCTACTCCTCAAAATTACCCAGAGCCGACCTCGATGGCCGGCTCAAATCAACGAATTACTCTTCCGAAGAACCCACTTCTTCCTCAACAAACTCTTCCGTGACCAGCACCTCATTCAAGCTTTGAGCACGGCCTTCGAGAACGGCATCGGCCACCCCACGAGCATACAAACGAATCGCCCGTGTGGAATCATCATTTCCAGGAATGATGTAATCGACACCCTCAATAGAATTATTGGTATCCACAATACCGATGATGGGGATACCCAGCTTGCGCGCTTCCACAATCGCATTTTTCTGGTAACCCACATCGATAACAAACAATGCGTCGGGAACCCCGTTCATATTGGCAATCCCACCCAAACTACGAGACAACTTGTCCTTCTCCCGCTGATACGTTAGCCCTTCCTTCTTGGACAATCGATCCAGCGACCCATCATTGATCATGAGTTCCAACTCGTTGAGGCGTTTTATGGATTGCTTCACGGTCTTGAAATTCGTAAGCATTCCGCCAAGCCAACGATGATCCACGAAGGGAGAGGCGGAGCGTTGCGCTTCTTCGCGCACGATTTCGCGCGCTTGGCGCTTGGTCCCGACAAACAAAATCGTCCCATTGTTACTCGCCAACTGGCGTACAAACTTCATGGCTTCAAGATACAAAGGCAAGGTTTTTTCAAGATTGATGATGTGTATCTTGTTCCGATGACCAAAAATATAGGGGGCCATCTTAGGATTCCAATAGCGGGTTTGATGCCCGAAATGAACGCCTGCTTCCAACATTTGCCGCATAGTGACTGACATAAAAACTCCTGCATGATTTAGGGTTGAGCCGCCGCCGGTCCACTACACCCTGTATACAAGGCACCCTGGTTTTCAACCGGCGTGTGAAATTCAAATAAAGCCCTTTATGATACCATTGACCGGTTATTTTGATCAACTTCATTCCTTGATAGCCACTCACCATGCCTGAAGCCGTTACTCTCAAATCACCCGATGAAATCGAAAAAATGCGTGTAGCGGGCCGCCTTGCCGCCGAAGTCCTCGATTACATCACCCCCTTCGTTCAACCGGGCGTCACCACCGATCAACTCGATCGGTTATGCCATGACTTTATGGTAGAAGTGCAACGCACCATACCGGCCCCCCTAAACTATGCCCCCAAAGGACATCGTCCCTACCCCCGATCCATTTGTACTTCGGTCAACCACCAGGTATGTCACGGTATCCCAGGGGAGCGCATCCTGAAAAATGGCGACATCGTCAATCTGGATATCACCGTCATCAAAGAGGGGTTTCATGGCGATACCAGCCGCATGTTTCATGTGGGCGAAGTCAGTCGCCAAGCTCAAAGACTCTGCGAACTGACCTACGAGGCCATGTGGCACGGCATTCGCACAGTTGCTCCCGGACGCCATCTGGGAGATATTGGTCACGCCATTCAAACCTTTGCCGAAAAAGCGGGATACAGCGTGGTGCGCGAGTTCTGCGGTCATGGCATCGGCCGCCATTTCCATGAAGAACCCCAGGTACTTCACTACGGACGCCGCGGCAGCGGCCTCCAGCTCGAAGCCGGCATGATCTTTACCATTGAACCCATGATCAATGCCGGACGCAAGGACATTCGTCAACTCGGGGATGGCTGGACCATCGTCACTGCCGACCATAGCCTATCTGCCCAATGGGAACACACCATTCTGGTGACCCCCGCCGGCCATGAAGTTCTGACTGTATCGGACAACAGCCCACCCCCTCCTCCCTCCATGGCATAATTGTCAGACCATGCTCCCCATTTCCGGCGCGGCACTCAAAACCCATCTGCAACAGGTGCGCCAGACCCTGTACCAGGATTATCTGGCCCACCCCAACCCCCAGCGTCTCCTCAAGTGTTGGCAACGCACAGTGGATCAGGTATTAACGGAATTGTGGCACAGTCACCGCTGCAACCGGGACAATGCGCTGGTCGCCGTGGGCGGCTATGGGCGTGGGGAACTCTACCCCTACTCGGACATCGATGTTCTCCTGCTGCTGCCCCATCCAGCTGACGCCCCCACCATTCGCCATATTGAACAATTTATCAGCGCGCTGTGGGATGGCGGTCTGGAGGTGGGGCATAGTGTTCGAACCGTGGAAGATTGCTTGACAGAAGCCCGTGGCGACCTGACTATTGCCACCGCCCTAGCGGAAATGCGCCCTCTCGCAGGACCCCGTATCCTTCCTCAACGATTGACGCAATCTTTACGCCAATCCCTGGATCTCTCCGCTTTTAAAATTGGTAAGGTCGCAGAACAACGACAACGCCACAAAAAACATCACAACACCGCCTTCAATCTTGAACCCAATCTGAAGGATGGACCTGGCGGCCTCCGTGACTTGCACACCATATTTTGGCTTGCCTGGGGAAGCGGCCTGAAACCTGGGTGGACCGCCCTGAGCCAAGCGGGCTTGATCACCCCGCGAGAAGTGGTCCGCGCCCGGCAACAACGACACTTTCTCCAGGATTTGCGTATCCGTCTGCATGGTTTGGCCCAGCGACGCGAAGATCGCCTACTCTTCGACTACCAAACCGCCTTGGCGCGACAAATGAATTTTCAGGACAGTTTCCGCCGGCGCGCCAGCGAAGCATTGATGCAGACTTATTACAAAACCGCTCAGTCTGTGCTGTTGCTCAATACCATTCTTCTGGAACAATTGAACCAACCGGAGATCATTCCTTCACCCATCGCTCTTGCCCCCCCCTTCATGCGTCAAGGGGAATTACTGGGAACCGAACCGGAAAACCTTCTAGCCACCGACCCCAACTTGCTCTTCGAAGGCTTCTTGCTGTTGCAGCACCACCCCGACTTACGTGGATTCACGCCAGCCGCCCTGCGGGCGGTATGGCGTGGGAAAGGCCAGATCGATGCGGCCTTCCGCGCCAACCCCTTGCACCAGCAAAAATTTCTTGAAATTCTGCGCCAGCCTGCACGTACCGCCGATGTCCTGCGACGCATGAACTATTACGGCATTCTCGGACGGTATATCCCTGCATTTGGACGCATCGTTGGACAAATGCAACATGATTTGTATCATGTCTACACGGTAGATGAGCATACCCTTCGCGTGGTACGCAACCTACGTCGCTTCGCCCTGCCTCGCTATGATCATGAATTCCCCCTCTGCGCTCAACTGATGCAGGGATTTGACCGCCCAGATCTGTTATATCTGGCGGCTCTGTTTCACGACATTGCCAAGGGTAGGGGCGGAAATCACGCGCAACTGGGGCGGTCCGACGCCCTGTATTTCTGCCGCCAACACCGGTTACCCCGCCAGGATACGCAGTTTGTCGCCTGGCTGGTGGAGCAACATCTCAACCTGTCCGCCGTAGCCCAGAAACAGGATCTGTCGGACACCGAAATCATTCAGAATTTCGCCCGGACCGTAGGAGATATGCGCCGCCTCACCGCGCTGTATCTTCTGACCGTCGCGGACATCTGCGGCACCAGCCCCATGGTGTGGAATGCTTGGAAAGGCAAACTGCTGGAAGACCTCTACCGCTTGACCAGCCAATACCTCTGCGGACAACCTCCAAATAGTGCCAGCGCCACGGAATCGCGCCAACAAGAAGCATTGGCCATCCTCAAGCATTACGGACTCACTCAAATCACCGACGTCGCCCTATGGAAAACGGTGGAAACCGCTTATTTCCACCGCCATGAAATCCAGGACATCGCTTGGCATGCCCGCAGCCTTCAGGGGCGCGTCGGTTCCCCTCAAACCATTGTCAGAGCACGCCTATCGCCTGTCGGTGAAGGATTCCAAGTCCTCATTTACAGCCCAGATCGCCAAGGCCTATTTGCCCATATTTGCGCCTATTTCGATCGCGCAGGCCAAGCGGTCATGGCTGCACGCATCCACACTACCCTAGATCAGCATGCCTTGGATACCTTTCAGATACTCCCCCGACACGGCATCACGGATCACTACCGCACCACCCTGAAACGCCTAGAAAGCGAACTACAAGAACGACTCCATCACTGGGCCCCACTCCCCCCACCGCTGAAGTCCCGCCTGCCACGCCAACTGAAGCACTTCCCTTTCCAGTCGCGCATTCTCCTGGGAGAACAGGAGCGTGACGGAACCCGCCCCCTGACACTCATCACAGGAGATCGCCCCGGATTGTTATATCGCTTGGCCTGCGTCTTCCTGCGCCATAACATCGACCTTAAAGGTGCTCGCATCAATACCTTGGGCGAGCGGGTTGAAGATGTGTTTCTGATCGCCGCCGAACCGTTACTGGACCCCGTCGTTCAGAACCGACTGCGCGATGATCTCCTGAAAGAATTGAATCAGGAATTCCAGCCCACCTGAGATCGATCAGTCGTCAGCAGGCCGCTGATCGGGATCGGGAAACAATTCTTCGACGAACCCCAAACGCGACAAGTCACGCATGCGCATGGGATAGAGAATCCCATCGAGATGGTCACATTCATGCTGAATCACCCGCGCATGGAAACCTTCAACCTTCCGCTCCAGCGGTCGACGATCGAGGGTCCAACCCGAATACTCCAGGGCTTTACTGCGGGGAACCCACCCACGCAATCCCGGCACCGACAAACAGCCTTCCCAGTCTTCTTCCTCCCCATCCCCCAGCGCCCCCCACTGGGGATTGATGATCACCGTCTCCGGCACCGCTTCAGCATCTGGGTAACGCTCATTGGTCTCGAAACCAAAAATCACGACCCTCAAGCTCACGCCAATCTGTGGTGCTGCCAAACCCACTCCTCGAGCTTGATGCATCGTATCCTTCATGTCTTGAACCAATGCCGGAAGGTCTACCCAATCTTCTGCCGTGACCTCACGAGCGCGCACGCGCAACACAGGATGACCCATACGCAATATCGGACGAACCGCCATATTTGCTCAACTCCGTTCCGCCAACCACCGAGCAAATGCTACCCCCGTTTCTTCGTGACGCAAGCCATAGGTTACTGTTGCCTTGAGATAGCCCAGCTTGCTGCCGCAATCATAGCGCACCCCTTCGAAGGGACAAGCCAGCACTGTTTCATGAGTCAACAGTTCGGCAATGCCATCAGTCAGTTGAATTTCCCCGCCCGCTCCAGGCTTTACCCGACGCAGCGTAGAAAAAACTCCGGGGGTTAAGAGATAGCGCCCCACGACTGCTAGGGTAGAAGGAGCCGCTTCAGGATCGGGTTTCTCAACGATACCCGTCACCTGCAAATGGGACAGGGGCCCATCGGTGGTCTGCACGATACCGTACTGTCCAGTCTGAGAACGTGGGACTTGTTGCACCCCCAATACCGAAGCACCAGTCTCCTCATACCAATCCACCATTTGCCGCAACACCGGCACCCGTGAATCGATGAGATCGTCCGCCAATACCACTGCAAAAGGTTCATCACCCACCAACGGAGCCGCACACAAAATGGCATGACCCAAGCCGAGAGCTTCCGCTTGTCTAATATAGGCACAACTGACGCCAGCGGGGATCAAATTGCGCAGTATCTCCAGCATGCGCGTCTTACCACGTTGCATCAATTCGGCCTCTAGCTCGTAGGCTTTGTCAAAATGATCTTCAATGGCGCGCTTGCCCCGCCCTGTGACAAAAATCATTTCCGTAATTCCGGCAGCCACAGCTTCTTCCACCGCATACTGAATTAAGGGTTTATCCACCACAGGCAGCATTTCTTTGGGGCTTGCCTTGGTTGCTGGCAGAAAACGGCTGCCCATCCCCGCCACGGGGAAAACGGCCTTACGAATCGGCTTGTGCATCATCACGGTTCCTTTCCTTATGTAAAAGTGTCATCCATTGTGTCTCGTCAATTTGCGCAACGCCCAAACGCTGCGCCTGATCTACCTTGCCTCCTGGGTCATGGCCCACCACCAAATAAGTCGTGGAGCGCGAAAGACTGCCATTCACTTTCCCACCAGCTTCCTCGATACGCCGTTGCGCCTCGGCTCGACTACAGGTCAAGGTGCCGGTCAAGACAAAGCTCTGCCCCGTCAAAGGGCGATGATCTGCCTGAGTTCTATGGGGTTGAGGCCAGGTCACTCCGACCTGCTGAAGGTGTGAGATGATATGGCACTGTCGCGGATCAGCAAAAAATACGGCGACAGCCCTTGCGACCACCGGCCCGACTTCCGGAACCGCCTGTAATGCAGATTCATCAGCATGCATTAAAACTTCCAGAGAACCAAAATGAAGTGCCAAATCTCGGGCGGTCCGCTCACCCACTTGACGAATGCCCAGGGCAATGAGGAAACGTTCGAAAGTAGTGGCTTTGCTTCGTTCCAAAGCAACCAGCAAGTTTTCTGCGGATTTCTCGGCCATACGTGGCAAACTGGCCCATTGATCACGAGATAAACGATACAGATCGGCCGGTTCCTGAACCCACCCCAAGTCCACCACTGCATCGACCAGTTTATCTCCCAACCCCTCGATATTCATTGCTCGCCTGCTGGCAAAATGCAACAAGGACTGTTTTCTCTGCGCCGAGCAAAGAAGTCCTCCACCGCAGCGATACGCAATTTCCTCTGGCAATCGTTGGACCAAACTTCCACACACGGGGCAATGGGCCGGCATGGAAAACATCGACGAATTTCCCTGACGCTCGGCCTGCACCACCGCCACCACCTCTGGAATGACATCCCCTGCGCGCCTCACCCAAACTTGATCGCCACACCGCACATCCTTACGCCGGATCTCTTCTTCATTATGTAATGTCGCGCGGGTCACGGTGACCCCTCCCACAAAAACCGGTGCTAGCACTGCCACAGGGGTTAATACCCCCGTTCTTCCCACTTGTATCTCGATATCTAGCACCCGTGTTAGCGCTTCTTCTGCAGGGAACTTATGCGCCAGCGCGAAACGTGGGGCACGGGTGATAAACCCCAACGCCTGCTGTAACGCCAATTCGTTCACTTTATAGACAACACCATCCACCTCGTAGGGCAAATCTGTACGTCGTGTCTGCAAATCATCGAAAAAACTCGTCAATCCGCTCAATCCGCGAACCGTCCGGATTTCTCCCGTCACAGGGAAACCCCACTGGGCCAACCACACCAGAAGTTCTGCCTGAGTGTCTGGAAGCACAAATTCAGGACTGACTCCTCCCACGCCATAAGCATAAAAAGACAAAGGCCGACGTGCGGTTTCTGTTGGGTCCAGTTGCCTCAAAGCACCTGCGGCAGCATTGCGCGGATTTACGAAAGGCCGTTCCCCTGCGGCTCTCTGACGTTGGTTAAGTTCGGCGAAATCCTGCTTGAGCATAAAAACTTCCCCGCGCACCTCTATCCATTCAGGCCATCCGGCCCCGGCTAATTGCACAGGCAGACAGGACAAAGTACGCAAGTTGGCGCTCACTTCCTCGCCCATTTCTCCATCCCCTCGGGTCGCTCCTTGCACCCAACGTCCGTAACGATACAACAGATTCACCGCCAACCCATCAAACTTGGGTTCGCAACAATATTCTACGGTTTCCTGATTCAACCCCTCGCGAATGCGTCGATCAAACTCGGCAACGTCACTCATCTCGAAACCATTGACGAGACTTAACATGGGTTGTAAATGGGGTACTAGGCGGACTTCTCGTCGACGTTCCAGAAAACCGACCTGTTCTGTGGGAGAATCCGCCGTACGCAGATGAGGATAACGGTTCTCTAAAGCGACCAGTTCGCGAAACAATGCATCATATTCGGCATCGGGAATGGTCGGCATATCCACCCCGTAATACTCGCGGCTGTATTGCTGTAAACGTTCCCGCAGAAAACCCAAACGGGCCAATTCATCCATGAAACCGCCTCAGGAAAACAAACGCAGCGCCAAAGCACTGCCTGCGGGGATTCCTTCCGTTTCCATAGTAGACAACCCCTGATTCAGCTGCTTTTCTATGGCTGCGGCCTGGCGCGCACCGAGCCGCTCGCCCCGATCATCCACCACCTGTCCATCCAGAACCAGAGCAATACGCTCAGCCACGGCAAACACTTCTTTGAATACCGCCACGGGATCCACCAAACGCCCCACCTCAAATAACAAAGTGATGGCTGAAATGGTTTCATGATCCAGGGTCAAGCCCAAAAAGGGCGCGCCATCCTGGCGCATCAAAGTGAAGCGATCCGTCCCGTCCTGAGAGCGAATATGGCACACGCCATCATCCCCCAGCACCATACCTTCCTGCGCGAGATAACTCATCAACCGTGTTCCCGTAGGCGCCTTAATGGCGGTGAAAACGACATTCACCCCCACCACCAGATCCACCTGCTGGCAAAAACGCTCCAGTTGCTGCGCCTTTTGGACCGCAGCACCGATATCGTCCGCACTCACTACCGCCCCCAGCTGCGCAGCCACCCCGCGCAACTCATCCATAAACAAAGTCAATCGTGCTTCGCTGACCATCCCCGCACGACTGGTGAGTTGCATCAACGCATAGACTTTTTCAAACTGAACGGTCGTATTCATTAGGATATCGACCCACAGCCCCTGATGCTGGCCCACCCAACGCACCCCGCGAGTCACCAGCCCAGAGTCGTGTAACGCCTGCCACAGCGCGGTACCTGTCACCTGTCCTGTCAATACCACGGCATACTCCAGTCGCGTCTCTGGCGCTGCAGCAGGAACCAAAGATACAAGAGGTGCACGAGCACCTCCAGCGTCCCCCTCATCAGCGGGCAACCGAGGCTCCACAGGAAAGTGGTCATGACGGGACTCCAGCAGAATATCCCGTTCCTGAGCCGGAATCATTTTCCGGGTTAATCGCTGTTGACGATATTCCTGCCAACGACTCCAGGCATACACCATCCCCACCAATCCCGCCGCCGCCAACCCCACGATCACTTGTAGTTCACTCATTTATCATTCCTCAGTGGGTTCCCTGTTCGGCCCAACGCAATGCTTCATCCACATCCACCGCAACCATCCGGGACACCCCCGATTCTGCCATGGTAATACCCACCAGCTGTTGCGCCATTTCCATGGCAATTTTATTGTGCGTAATGAATAAAAACTGGGTTCGTTCAGACATTTTTTTAACCAGACGCACAAATCGTTCTGTATTAACATCATCCAGCGGGGCATCCACTTCGTCCAACATACAAAATGGCGCAGGATTCCTCTGGAAAAGCGAAAAAATCAATGCCAATGCTGTTAATGCTTTCTCTCCTCCCGACAATAAATACAGTGAATTGGTTTTTTTTCCTGGAGGTTGAGCAATGATTTGCACTCCTGCCTCCAGGATATCTTCCCCAGTCAAACGGAGTTCTGCGATTCCTCCCCCAAACAGTTCCCGAAATAACCGACTAAATTCATTCTCCACCTGTACCACGGTTTCTTTCAACTGCACCCGAATCTCACGATCAATGGTGTGTACGGCGCTTTCGAGCATTTTAACCGCCTGCTCCAAATCTGCCACCTGATTCGTCAACCAATCCTGACGTTGGTGCAACTCCGCCAACTCTTCCACCGCCGCCAGATTGACTCCACCCAGCGCCTCGATCTGACGGTCTAACCGACGGTTTCTCTCAGGCAATTCCGTCAAGTCTGGAGCTTTGCCCCACCACTCAGCCAACTGCAGCTCATCCTCCACGGTCAAACTCAAGGATTGCCGTGCCTGCTCCCCTATAAGACGGGCCTCCTGATGACGCAATTGCCATTGTTGCAAGGATACACGCACCGGCTCCTGATCACGCAGCAATCGCAAGACCCCTTCTTCTTCCGTACGTAACCGCTCTTCCGCTGCGCCAAGATCTCGGCGGGCGACGTCAAACTTGCCTTGAAGACCTTGCTGCTGGTTCACCGCCTGTTCCAGCTGACGCACCAGATCACTGTCTTCCAACTCTGCTAGAACAAGCTGCCGCTGTTGCACTTCTGCTTCCCCTTGCTGCACGCGTCTCAACCTTTCTTCATGAATCGCCACCAATTGACGCCGCCTTTCCTCGATTCCATGAAGTCGAAAACGGATTTCTTGATATTCCCGTTCCAGGCATTGCCCTTTCTGCTGAAACTTTTCCACCTCGCGTTCTCGGTCTGCCACCCCCTGCCGCCATTGCTCAGTGAGGGATTTTTGTTGTCCCTGGCGCGCCTGAAGGGCTATCAGGGAGCCTTGGCTCTCTGACCAACGAGCCTGTTCACGCTCCAGGCTTTCCCTCATTTCAATCCGCTCCTGCTGCGCCTGCTGCTGGCGCTGTTCCCAGTGATTCCACTCAGCCCAAACCCGTGTCAAGGCCACTTCCGCGCGATGCATGGTTTCACGAGTATGCCGCACGTGCTGTTCTGCCAGTCGCAAGGACTGTGTCAGTGCAATCCACCCCTCTTCTGCGCACTGCAACTGTTGCAAGCCCTGAAGCTCTGGACCAGAAAGCGCGCTCAATTCCTGGCGCAAACGGTCAACCTCTCGGGCCCGCGCCAATATTCCCGCAGCCGCGTCCTCCTTATCACAGCGCATCCAGGAATGGGCATCGCGCATATAGCCTTCAGGAGAAATCAAGCGAACCCCGTCAGGAATGGGGCCTTGCCACGCCAGCAGAGCACTTGTCGAAGGCACCACAAAAACTCCATGAAGCCAATTATCTATGGCAGCTTTTGCCGCTTCATCCCGTGCTTCGACAAAATGAGACAACGGTAACAAACCTTCCCAGGCAACCGCTGCAGGAGAAACCTTGGCGCTACTCTCGTAAAACACCCGTACTTCTTCCGCCAGAAGTTCGAAAGAATTCATGGATCCCGACCAGGGCAAACCCTGCAAGCGCTCGCCCAGCAATGCTTCCACACCCCGTTCCCAGGGCGAAGATACCCGACATTGATCCCAGCAAGCCCGCGCCGCCAATACCCACCCCCCCTCACCGACCTGTAGCTGCATACCCTGCTGTAACTGCAATAAACCGTGCAACGCGCCTTCGAGTTTCGTACGCTGACTCACCATTCGCTCCTGGTTCGTCCGCAACTGCAGTTGTCGTTCCCGACACGTGACCTGGCATCGTTCCCAAAATTCGAACGCCGCTTGGGCAATCACCACACTCACCGCGCATTCACGCAGCCGCTCTTCCCAATACGCCCGATCTGCCACATTTGGCACATGCTCGCGCGCGGCCTCCACATCCAGTCGCTGCAAACGCCCCTGGCCTTGCTCCAAGGCGCGCACAGAGGCCGCTTGTTCTCCGAGAAGGCGATTCAATCCCTGATCAATTTCGATTTCAGCGCGCCGGTGTTCCTCCAGAGTTCGCCGTGCCTCACGGAGAATCGCTCGCTGTTGTTCACTCTGCTGACGCGCTGCCTCGCTGCGCAAGGCACTGGCTTCCAGCTCTCCAGAGCGCTCCTTCAGCGCTTGCTCCAAGCGCTCGAGATCGCCGACTTCCTGCACCAGTCCCAAGCGCTCACGTTCCAGACTCTCCCCCATGCGGGTCAAGTCCTGTACCAATCGCTGACGCTCCGCCCTCATTCCCTGTAATCGGGACTCTAGCTGCGTCAATACATGATTGGCCTGATATAGACTTCCCTGGAGATCCTGCCAAGCATCGTGCTGGTGTCGCAACACCTGACGCTCCACTTCCACAACCCGCTCTTTAAGTCCATGATCCGTCTGGAGTTGTTCCAGGCGCTGTTGTTCCTGATGCATTTTTTCTGCGCAATGATCCCGTTCTGCTTCAGCTTCCTGCTGACGCCCATAATTCAGTCGATTCTGTGTTTCCTGGCGCTGAGTCTGCAACTCGCGCCAACGAATTGCCTGCGCCGCTTGAGATTTGACTTTATCGACTTGCCGCGCCAGCTCGCCCAATACTTCGCGAGTTCGCTCCAGATGAGGGCGCGTTTCATCGAGCCGCTGTAAGGATTCGCGACGACGTTCACGATAACGGGAAATGCCTGCCGCTTCCTCCAGAAATACCCGAATTTCTTCTGGACGGGATTCGATGATGCGAGAAATCATGCCCTGTTCAATAATGGCATAGGATCGAGGGCCCAATCCCGTTCCCAGAAACACATCCTGGACATCGCGTCGCCGAACCACACTGTCATTGATGAAATACCGGGACACCCCCGTACGGGTCAATACCCGTTTCACAGCCACTTCCGCGTAGCTCGCCCAAATCCCAGGAGCACGCCCCGCATAATTATCGAAGACCAATTCCACACTGGCTCTGCCCTGGGATTTGCGTTGAGCACTCCCGCCAAAAATCACATCTTCCAGAGACTCTCCGCGCAAATGCCTGGCTTGCGACTCTCCCAACACCCAGCGCACGGCATCGATGACATTGGACTTGCCGCAACCATTGGGGCCGACCACTCCCACCAAACGACCAGACACCGGGATTTGCACCGCGTCCGCAAAGGATTTGAAACCTGCCAGTTTGATCTGTTTGAGCTGCACTGATGCGCCCGGACCCACAAAGAAGTTAGAATAGTCAGATTCTACCCCATCTCACAGGACCGCCCCCATGGCTTCCCAACCCAGCCGTTCTCTGGAAACTTTTGCCAATCCAGCTCCGGAAAAAGACTATTTGATCCACATGGAACTTCCCGAATTTACCTGCCTCTGCCCTAAAACCGGACAACCCGACTTTGCCTGGCTGACTCTGGATTACGTTCCTGACCAACTCAATGTTGAACTCAAAAGCCTCAAGCTTTATCTGTGGTCTTTCCGCGATGAAGGGGCCTTCCACGAAGCCGTGACACACCGTATCCTGGAAGATTTGGTGACCGCCACCCAACCCCGTTTTATGCGCCTGTTGACGCGCTGGAATGTCCGCGGCGGGATTTTCACCCATGTGCTGAATGAGCATCGTCTGGAGGGATGGCAACCCCGCTGTCCATTACCTCCCGTACAATTTTCTTCTGCCTCACCCTGGCACCCTCCCGTATAAGACCCATGAACCCTCGCCTCGACCTGCTTCAGCCGTACCCCTTTGAGCGCTGGCGTGCCCTCATCGGCGGGGCGTCTCCATCCTCAACCTTAACGCCCATTGCCTTATCCATCGGCGAACCTCGTCATCCCACCCCCCCTTTCATCCAGCATGCTCTGAGCGCACACCTCGACGAATTGGCCCATTATCCCCAGACCTTGGGCAAGCCAGCATTGCGCAACGCCCTTGCGCGCTGGCTGGAAAACCGTTTTCATCTCACCTCTATTGATCCTGACAGGGAAGTTCTACCTACTTTGGGTAGCCGTGAAGCTCTGTTTTCCATCACCCAGGTTTTGCTTGACCCCTGCGCACAAAGCCTTGCCGTATGCCCCAACCCGTTCTATCAGATCTACGAAGGCGCAACCTTGCTGGCAGGGGGGCAACCCTATTTCATCAATGCCGATCCCGCACAGAACCACTGGATTGACTATTCCCAGGTTCCTGCCGCCATCTGGAGCAAGACACGACTGGTTTTTGTCTGTTCCCCAGCCAACCCGACAGGGCGCGTGATGACGTTGGACGAGTGGAAAGAACTGTTCGATTTATCGGACCGCTACGGATTTACGCTGGTCAGCGATGAATGCTACTCGGAAATCTACCCCGATGAATCTTTCCCTCCCCTCGGCGGTCTGGAAGCGGCACAACTTCTTGGACGCACAGGTTGGCCGCGCCTCCTGGTGATGGGAAGTTTATCAAAACGCTCTAATGTTCCTGGCCTGCGCTCGGCCTTTGTCGCAGGTGACCGCGATTTGATCCGTCGTTTTACCCTATACCGCACTTACCACGGCAGCGCCATGAGCCCATCGGTTCAGGCCGCCAGTGAAGTTGCCTGGAAAGATGAAAACCATGTCCACGAAAATCGGCGCTTGTACCGGGAGAAAATGGCGATTTTCTACAGCCTAGTTCACCCCCATCTCCCCCTAGTTCACCCCCAAGCCGGATTTTATTACTGGGTCAGCGTTCCCGGAAACGACACCGAGTTCGCGCGCGCCCTGTACCTCAACCATCAGGTTGCCGTCTTGCCCGGCAGCTTTCTCGCACGCGAAGTTCGAGGGTTCAATCCAGGAGCAGGACAGGTACGAATTGCACTGGTAGGCTCCCACGCTGAAACCGTGGATGCCGCCCACCGAGTTATTGATTTTGTCAGACATTTGTAAAGGAGAATTTCCATGTGGTCCACCGATCAACCTCTGATTGACCGCGCTTTTGACGAACGAGATCAATGGCAACCCAGCGCTCCCCCTGCGGGGTTAACGGAAGCCATTGAACGCGTCCTCTCTGCCCTGGATCAGGGAACACTGCGTGTCGCAGAAAAAATTTCCGGCGTCTGGATCACCCATCAATGGCTCAAGAAAGCCGTCCTGCTCTCGTTTCGCATTCACCCCAACCATCGTCAGGAAGGGGGCTTTACCCAATATTGGGATAAGGTGGACAGCAAATTTGCCCATTATGATGATGCCGCCTTCCATGCCGGCGGATTTCGGGTGGTTCCTCCAGCAGTGGCCAGACGTGGCAGTTACATCGGGCGCAATGTGGTGCTCATGCCTTCTTATGTCAATATCGGAGCGTTCGTCGACGACTCCACCATGGTGGATACTTGGGCCACTGTGGGGTCTTGTGCCCAGATCGGCAAACACGTCCATCTTTCGGGCGGAGTGGGGATTGGGGGAGTACTGGAACCCATTCAGGCCAACCCGACCATCATCGAAGACCATTGTTTTATCGGTGCACGTTCGGAAATTGTCGAAGGCGTCATCGTGGGAGAAGGTTCCGTAATTTCCATGGGGGTATACATCGGCCAAAGTACAAAAATTTATGACCGTGATACAGGCACAGTGAGCTACGGAGTAGTCCCGCCGGGATCGGTGGTGGTAGCGGGAAACCTGCCATCTGCCAATGGCCAATACAGTCTTTACTGTGCGGTCATCGTAAAAAAGGTGGACGCCAAAACCCGCGCCAAAACCAGTATCAATGAGCTCTTGCGAGGCGCATAAATGTCCGACCCCACCTTCGATCTGACGGTCGAACTCATGCGTCGTCCCTCGATCACCCCCGAGGACGCCGGCTGTCAAAACCTGATTGCTGAACGGTTGGCCCCTCTGGGCTTTCAGGCGACATTTCTGCCCGGCAACGGTAACGTGACCAACCTCTGGTTACGCCGCGGCCAAGATGCTCCCTTGGTGGTCCTTGCCGGACATACGGATGTGGTCCCCCCCGGCCCAGATGCCGGATGGCAATCGCCGCCCTTTGAACCTACGGTACGTAATGGTTTTCTTTTCGGTCGCGGAGCCGCCGACATGAAAACGTCCCTCGCTGCGTTCGTCACCGCCATCGAAGGTGCGCTGGCCCAGGCGCCAGATTTACCGGGATCCATTGCCCTGTTGTTGACTTCAGATGAAGAAGGTCCGGCCACCGAAGGCACTGTCCGGGTGGTGGAATGGCTGCGGACCACGAGACAAATTCCCGACTACTGTCTCGTGGGAGAACCCACGTCGGTCCATCAGCTGGGTGATACCTTGAAAAATGGTCGCCGGGGTTCCCTCTCTGGAATCCTCACCGTGCGCGGAGTACAAGGCCATGTGGCCTACCCCCATCTGGCACGCAACCCCATTCATCTGGCGGCTCCAGCCTTGGCCGAACTGGCTGCTCTGACTTGGGATGAAGCCACAGCGGATTTTCCGGCCACCACTTTTCAAATCTCCAATGTGCAAAGTGGTACTGGAGCGAGCAATGTGATTCCTGGTGAACTGACCGCGTGGTTCAATTTTCGTTTTTCTCCCGTCAGCACCGCCAGCGAGTTGCAACAACGCACGGAACAATTACTCCACGCCCATGATCTGGACTTTGATCTGCAATGGACTGTGGGGGCCGAACCCTTTCTAACCCCCAGAGGAACTCTGGTGACCGCAGTACAACAGGCAGTTCATGCCATCACCGGCTTGACTCCCGAAGTCTCTACCTCCGGAGGGACCTCTGATGGTCGCTTTCTGGTCACTCTGGGTGCCCAGGTAGTGGAGTTGGGTCCCTGTAACGGCACCATCCACCAACGCAACGAATGCATTGAGAGCACCGATCCTGCACGCCTCTCTGCCATTTACCAACACCTTATCGTAGATCTGCTCACCCCATGAATCCCTTTATTTTTCCTTCAACAGATCAAGTGGAATGCCTGCGCACCGTACGTGATTTCTGGCGCTTGGGCTTAACCTGTCTCCAACGCGGCGAGGTTTTCTTTGGTCATGGCTACCCCGGACCGGAAGAAGAATCCCGTCATTTGCTGCTTTACACCCTGGCCTTACCTCAGGGGGATATCACACCGTGGCTCGATGCCTGCCTGCTACCGGCAGAACGACAACAGTTTTTAACCTTGCTCCGACGACGCATTGAGGAACGCATCCCCATGGCTTACCTAACCCAGGAAGCCTGGCTCGGCCCATACCGTTTTTTCGTGGATGAACGAGCCCTGATTCCCCGCTCATTCATCGCTGAAGCACTGGAAGATGGACTCGATTTTCTGATCGACGACTTCACTTCGTTGCAACGCGTAGCGGATGTCTGTACGGGGGGAGGGTCTCTGGCCATCTTGCTGGCCCTAAAATGCCCCCAAGCGCAGGTTGATGCCACCGATTTGTCGGTAGCCGCGTTGGCAGTAGCCACGCGCAATCTCCATGATTATGGACTGGAAGAACACATCCACCTGCTGCATGGTGATTTATGCGAAAAGCTGATGCCCTCTGCCTATGATCTGATCATCTCCAATCCACCTTATGTGGACGGTGCTGCCATGAGCGCTCTGCCCGCCGAATACGCTAAAGAACCGGTGCAAGCTTTGGCCAGCGGACCCGACGGACTGGATCATATCCGGCGAATTCTGGCCGCTGCTCCTCTCCACCTCACTGCCAACGGCTTATTGGTGGTAGAGGTCGGTCATCAGGCCGATGTTCTGGAACACGCCTTCCCCCACTTACCCTTTATCTGGCTCGACCTTTCCGGCGGAAGTCGGCAGGTTTTTGCCCTGTCTCGCGACGATCTCGTGAATCGGACCTAGAGCGATTTCCCCGAGGGGATTGCCCCGTCTCGGGACGGGGTTTCTCCATCCCTACCCAGTTCAGTACCTGATTGACCGCCGCGCTATCCAGTTCATGAAACTGTCCCCGTTTGAGCCTCGGAGGGAGAGCAATCAAACCGAAGCGTACCCGAATTAGGCGTCCCACCATCAGGTTCAACGCCTCGAACAAGCGCCGCACTTCGCGATTACGCCCTTCCTTCAGAACCACTTGGTACCAATGGTTGGTTCCTTCTCCCCCATTGTCACGAATGACTTCAAAGCGGGCCGGCCCATCCTCCAGAAGAATTTCTTTGCAGGATTGACGCATCTGCTCTTCCGTGAGTTCCCCCACCACCCGAACCGCGTACTCCCGCTCAATCTCAAACTTTGGATGAGTCAGCCGATAGGCTAGGGTCCCGCTGGTCGTGAATATCAATAAGCCACTGGTGTTGAAGTCCAAACGCCCCACGCTGACCCACTTTTCCCCCTTGAGTCGCGGCAAGGCATCAAATACCAAAGCTCTACCTTCAGGATCATCTCGGCTAACGATTTCCCCTTCGGGCTTGTGATACAGCAGAATCCGTACCTGCATTTCATCAAACTTGAGCCGCACGGGCCGTTGTCGCACAGTGACCCGGTCACCCGGTTCAACCTGAGCGCCTACCGTAGCCACGGTACCATTGATCCGCACTTCTCCGGCCGCGATCAACGTTTCCATTTCGCGGCGCGACCCCAGACCTGACTGAGCCAACACTTTATGAAGTCGTTGTGGCGGTAACTGCGTCATATCCTGCCTCCCATAGATCCTGCGCGGGTAATTGTTGCAATGATTGCAGCCCCAAATGATCCAGAAATTCCCGGGTAGTGCCATATAGCGCAGGTCTCCCCGGAGTTTCGCGCTGCCCCACCTGCTCGATCCAACCCCTCTCTTCAAGGGTTTTGATCACCGGAGATGAAACGGTCACTCCTCGAATTTCCTCAATATCGCCCCGAGTCACCGGTTGCCGGTAGGCAATGATGGCGAGTGTTTCCATCACCGCTCGCGAATATCGCGGCTCCACCTCTCTCTCCAGTCGGGACAACCATGGCCGGACCCAGCTCTGCGTCTGAAAACGCCAACCGCTGGCCACCTGTGTCAACGCCAAACCTCGGCCATGCCAAAGTTGTTCCAAAGTACTCAAGTTTTTCCGGAGATCTGCCAAAGAAACATCCGTATCAAATAACTGGCGCAACTGTACCAGTGTCAGCGGCTGCGCGCTGGTCAACAGCGCAGCCTCCAACACGGGAACCACAAAGCTTTCCTCAGCAGTCACATGACTTCTCCATTGGCATCTGCAGTTTTCAGAGTCACATGCAGAGGGCCCAATACCTCGACCTGTACCACCTGAACCAGAGATTCCCGCACCAATTCCAGTACTGCCATGAAATGAACCACCACCTGATCCCGTCTGGTGCAACCTTGGAGCAAATCTCCAAACAGTATGGATGAACGGCCCGTCAGCACCTTCAAAATACGAATCATGAACTCGCGCACCGAGAGTGCTTCGCGGGTAATGCGATGATGTCGTGATAAACGCCAGCGTTCTGACAACCGTCCCCATGCGTGGTGTACATCATCCCGGCCTATCCGCGGCCACCGTCGCACCGGTGCGACCTCATCAGCCACCTGCCCCAGCCAAAAATCCCGTCCCTGCCGAGGCAGTTGTTGCAACATTTCCGCGGCATTTTTCATACGTTCATATTCCATCAAACGTTGAATCAAGCGCCAGCGCGGATCTTCTTCGTCTGCATCTATCACCCCAGGACGGGGCAGCAAAAAGCGCGCCTTGAGTTCAATCAAGGTCGCTGCCATCACCAGATATTCTGCGGCCAAGGGCAACTGATGATGACGCATGGCCGCGACATAGGCCATGTACTGATGGGTTAAATCACTTAGCTGGATATCCAGAATATCCAGCTCATGTTTACGAATGAGATACAACAGCAAATCTAGGGGACCCTCAAATTGATCGAGGAATATCTCCAGCGCATCGGGAGGAATATATAAATCCTTGGGCCAGGTTGACCACGCTTCCCCCTTGACCTTGGCACCAGGATAATCGAACGTCAATTCCTCTGTGGTCATGGATAGGATAATCCCATCCCTTCGCGCACATCCCGCAAGGTTTCCGCCGCCAAACGGCGTGCCCGTTCGCAACCGTCCGCAATGATATTGCGTACCAAGGTAGGATCTTCCTGATACATTCGTGCACGTTCACGCAATGGTCGAAGTTCGGCCAACACACTGTCAATGATGGGTTGCTTGCAGTCCACACAGCCAATCTCCGCCGAACGGCAACCATGTTCCACCCAAGCTTGAGTATGATCATTGCTGTACAGTTTGTGATAAGCATAGACCGGACACCGCGTAGGCTCTCCGGGATCGGTGCGTAACTTGCGCGCCTGATCAGTCGTCATGGTCCGAATCTTTTTTGTAATGTCTTCTTCAGACGACCGCAAGGGTAAGGTATTGTGATAAGACTTGGACATTTTTTGACCATCCAACCCGACCAGACGGGCAGATTCCGTCAGCAAGGCCTGTGGTTCGGCCAACACCTGTTTGCCATTCCCTTCCAGATAGCCAAACAAGCGTTCACGGTCCCCCAAAGACAAATTCTGGGCTTCAGCCAACAAATCGCGCGCAGCCATCAGTGCTTCCCCATCGCCACGCTCGGTATAACGCGTGCGCAGCTCCAGATACAACCGCGACTTCTTGTTTCCCATTTTATGTACCGCCTGCAACGCATGCTGTTCGAAGTCCGGTTCACGACCATAAATATGATTGAATCGTCGAGCGATTTCTCGCGCAAATTCAATGTGAGGAACCTGGTCTTCCCCCACAGGCACCCGATTGGCTCGATAAAGCAGGATATCCGCGGCCTGTAACAGGGGATAACCGAGAAACCCATAGGAGGAGAGATCGCGATCCGTAATTTTTTGCTGTTGTTCCTTGTAGGTGGGAACCCGCTCCAACCAACCCACGGGAGTCACCATAGACAACAACAGATGAAGTTCAGCATGTTCGGGTACCCGCGACTGAATAAACAGGGTCGCCTGATTGGGATCTACCCCAGCAGCCAACCAATCGATCACCATCTCCCAGACATAGCTTTCCAGATTTCCCACAGATTCGTAATGCGTTGTCAGGGCATGCCAATCCGCCACCATAAACAGGCATTCGTACTCATGTTGAATTTTGGTCCAGTTTTTCAGAACTCCATGGTAATGCCCCAGATGCAGAGCCCCAGTGGGGCGCATCCCGGACAGCACACGATCAGGATACATAGCAACTCCGTTCCATCATGAGAAAAAGGGAAAGTTTAAATCAGTCCATACCGGAACACATTGTTCGGGAAGAGGCGGCATCCTGCCTGGCTCAAACCGACTTTCGCCAGGGCCATGATAATCCGAGCCACGTGAAGCTAACAGGCCGCGCTTCGTAGCCTGCGCTGCAAAATACTCCACCTGTTCACGCGTATGATTCCCCGTCACCACTTCAATTCCCCGGCCACCCGCCGCGACAAACTCATCCAGCAATCGATCCAACTCCTGACGCGACAGCGAATAACGTCCGGGATGAGCCAAGACAGGAATCCCTGAGGCTGCCCGAATCCACGAAATAGCTTCTTCCAGTGACGTCCAGATATGGCGCACATATCCCGGCTTCCCTTTCACCAGAAAACGCCGAAACACCGTCGCCACATCCCGGGCAACTCCACGTTCTACCAAATACCGAGCAAAGTGAGGACGCGCCAGAATGGCTGGATTATGGGCAAAACGTCGAGCTCCCTCAAGAGCCCCGCCAATACCGGCACGGGCCAACTCAACGGCGATCTGTTCAGCCCGAAGTTGACGTCCCTGACGCAATTCTGCCAAACCCTGGCGCAAGACCGGATTGTTCTCGTCTATGCCCAATCCCACCACATGAATGGTTTGCGTTCCCCAAGTCACTGACACTTCCACCCCGGGAACAAATCCAATGCCCACGTCCTGCGCAGCCTGCCGCGCTTCTTCCAAGCCCGCCAAGTCATCATGGTCGGTCAAGGCCAGAGCCGTCACCGCGTTGGTTTTGGCCAAGGCAACCAAAGCCGCCGGTGCCAACAAGCCGTCAGAAACTCGTGAGTGATTGTGCAAGTCTATGTTTTGCATTAAAATCTTTACATCTATTCAAGAGGACTATGATAGCAAACCTAAAAACTTCCCGTAGAGATTTTCGGTAGCGGATTTTTCGCGCGGATTAACAACCTGTTTTATATGGTACATTAGTCACCTTACTTGCACCGCTCAGCGCCTTGCCTTCTTCATGAAATTTATTTTTGATTTATTTCCAGTTGGGCTCTTTTTCCTTGCTTATCAGTGGGGAGGAATCTACTGGGCCACAGGTAGCGCCATCCTTGCCAGCGTATTGCAGATAGGAATACTTCTGGCTCTCAGAAAACCCGTAGATGCCACAGCCTGGATTGGCTTTGGTGTCATTACGATATTTGGCGGTCTGACTTTATGGAGTCACCAACATCATATCCTGGGGATCGAACCCACCGTCTTTATCCGGTGGAAGCCCACAGCACTGTACTGGATCTTTTCTCTCATCCTTTTGTTGGGGCCCCCTCTGTTTAAACGAAACCCCATGCGCGCCCTGCTTTCGAAACAAATGCACCTCCCCGAATCCCTTTGGGCGCGCCTCAATCTCGCATGGGGAGTTTTTTTCTTCGCCATGGGGTTGCTCAACCTGTATGTAGCATTCTCATACCCTGAGGCCGTGTGGGTAAAATTCAAGGTTTTTGGGCTGATGGCTCTGATGATCCTGTTTGTCGTCGCTCAAGGGGTTTTTCTTGCACGCCACCTGGAGGAACCCAAATGACTTCCTCCACGATAGGCCAAATACGCCGCGCGTTGGCCGTGTTTCACCCCACGACTTTGCACATAGAAGACGACAGCCACCACCATCGCGGACATGCAGGCAGCCGTGAAGGTGGCGGGCACTACCGCATCCTTATCGAAGCCGAAACTTTCCGCAACCGTTCGCGACTCGAATGTCACCGCCTGGTATATGAGGCTTTGGGTTCACTGATGGTTAAAGAGATTCATGCGCTGCAAGTTCAAGCGCATGCACCTACCACTCCTGTTGTTTAATTCACGAGGACTCCCTGATGAAACTGAAACAAACCGTACTCTCCCTCGCCCTCGTCGGTGGCTGCCTGGGCCTGACTTTAGCCTATGCCGAAC
Organism: Ferrovum sp.; assembly: GCA_010435995.1. GTDB lineage: Bacteria > Pseudomonadota > Gammaproteobacteria > Burkholderiales > Ferrovaceae > Ferrovum. Next base: position 88,326 of record JAAGNR010000022.1, read on the forward strand.
AGACACAACCAGCCGCCACAACGTCTTCAGCACCTTTGGTCGTCAATGGGGCCACCATTCCTGCAGCACGCATCAAACTGGTCACCGACATGCAAGTCGCCCAAGGGCATAATGCGGGTCCTGATCTGGACCGCGCCGTGCGCAACAACCTCGTCGCCCTTGAATTGATTAACGACGAAGCCCGTAAAGATGGCGTGGCCAAAGATGCCAACCTGCAAGCCCAAATCGACTTGATGCGCCAGCAAATCACTGCCCGTGCCTTTCAAGCCCATTTCATCAAGGATCACCCTGTCAGCGAACAAACGGTTCGTGCCGATTATGACCGCATGAAGTCAGAATTGGGCGACAGTGAATATTTGACCGAGCATATCTTGGTTACCAAGGAAGATGATGCCCAGAACATCATCAACCAACTCAAAAAAGGGGCGAATTTTGAGCAATTGGCCAAGGAAAAAAGCATTGACCCTGGTTCAAAAGCCAACGGCGGTAAACTGGACTGGGCCTCACCCGCCACCTACGACAAAAACTTCAGCGATGCCATGGTTAAGTTGAAGAAGGGCGAAACCTCCACCACCCCAGTAAAAAGCCCCTTTGGCTATCATGTGATTCGCGTGCTGGATATTCGCCCACTGAAGGCTCCTCCTTTCGATCAGATGAAAGATCGTCTGATTCAAGCACGGGAACAGCAAGCCTTTGGTGAATATGTCCAACAACTGCGCAGCAAAGCCAAAGTAGAAGGCGAATAACCCTCCCGTCTTTGGGGTAGGGAGTTAACCCCCCTTACCCCAAAGCCACCCGCGCATTCCTGAACATGCGCATCCAGGGACCGTCTTCTCCCCATTGAGGATCGCGCCATGACCCTTGTACCGAACGCACCAACCGTTCTGGGTGGGGCATGCAGAGGGTGAACCTCCCATCCGCCGTAGTCATGCCGGTAATGCCTTGAGGGGATCCATTGGGATTGGCCGGATAAGTCTGAGCCACTTCGCCGTTTCCTTCGATAAAACGCATGGCCACCAATTTCTCTACAGATTGTAGGTGCTGAGCGTCACGAAATAGGGCACGTCCCTCACCATGAGCCACGGGAACCGGGATTCGACTCCCTGCCATCCCCCTGAGAAAGAGGGAAGGAGAGTCCATGATCTCCACCATGACCAGGCGTGCTTCAAACTGTTCCGAACGATTGCGCGCAAAACGAGGCCACAGTTCAGCCCCAGGAATCATCGGAGCCAATAAACTCATCATCTGGCAACCATTACATACGCCCAAAGCGAAGGAATTGAGGTCGTGAAAGAAAGCGTCGAATTGATCACGCAATGGATCGTTCAATAAAATTGACTTGGCCCATCCTCCTCCTGCACCCAAGACATCGCCAAAAGAAAATCCCCCACACGCCACAACCCCTTCAAACTCTGCCAGTCGATAACGTCCCGAGCGCAAATCATTCATGTGAACATCCACGGCCTCAAAACCCGCACGATTAAAAGCCATGGCCATTTCCACCTGCCCATTGACACCTTGTTCGCGCAGTACGGCAACTCGTGGACGCACTCCTCGTTGAATGAAGGGGGCCGACAGGTCCTCATCGGTGGCATAGGTCAGATCGGAGGATAACTTCACTGCCGCTGGAGTCCCTATACGCTCATAGGACTCATCGGCACAGCCCGGATGATCGCGCAGTTGTTGCACACGCCAAGAGGTTTCTGACCACCAGCGTTGAGCCTCTGCCACCTCCAGAAGCAACAAGGTGTCTCCTTCACAGGTCAATATCAACCGACCCGAATCATCCGGAGATCCCAACCCATGAACCGTATGGGCCAACCCCGCGTCCTCGACCCCCTGCAAAAATGCCGTCCGATCACTCCTGGCCACCTGTACCACGGCGCCCAACTCTTCATTAAAAACCGCAGCCAAGGCATTGACTGTGGTGGTCATGGCACTCAAATCTATGCTCAGACCACGCTGCGAGGCAAAGAGCATCTCCAGCACAGTCACCATCCAGCCACCATCGGAACGGTCATGATAGGCGCGAAGAATACCTTGACGATTGAATTCCTGCACCATGCGAAAAAAACGCGCCAGAAGGCCAGCATCATCCACATCGGGTGCGCTTTCCCCTAGTTGGCCATGAACCTGTGCCAAGGCGCTCCCGCCTAGGCGGTTTTTGCCTTGACCCAAATCGATCAACCAGAGGTCGCTGCCACCTTCGACAGGCTGTAATTCTGGGGTCAGTGTTTTCCGTATTTCCTGACACCGTGCAAAGGCCGTCACCACCAGAGACAACGGCGCTGTCACCCGCTGCGCCCCCTCTGCAACATCTTGCCACACCGTGCGCATGGACAATGAATCTTTGCCCACCGGGATACTGATCCCCAACTCCAAGCATAGGTCACGAGTCGCCTGTACGGTGTCATACAGCGACGCATCTTCTCCAGGAGCACCTGCCGCGGCCATCCAGTTGGCCGACAAACGAACTTCCTCGAGACGAACCACGGCTGCCGCCAGATTGGTCAGGGCCTCTCCCACCGCCATACGTCCGGATGCCGGACCCGATAATAGCGCAAGGGGCGCCTTTTCCCCCATGGCAAAGGCTTCTCCCTCATAACCCACAAAATCTGCCGCCGTCACTGCCACATCAGCTACGGGAATTTGCCACGGTCCCACACAAGGGTCACGGACACAAAGTCCTCCCACAGTCCGGTCCCCGATGGTAATAAGAAACGACTTATCAGCCACTGTAGGCAGGCGCAAGAGACGTGTCAGTATGGCTCTAAAATCTTGCTGCTCCTCCGTCAAGCGCAAAGATTCCCCTTGGAGATACTGGCGCTCAACCATACGATGCATCCTGGGGGGTTTCCCCAGCAACGCATCCAAATCCATATCTACGGGCGCGTCTCCCAACAAGGTATCTTCCACCCGCAAACGTCCATCCACCGTCCCCTCTCCAACTATGGCAAAAGGGCACGCTTCACGGATACAAAGGGCCTCGAACTGCGCCCGACGAGTCGGATCTATAGCCAGGACGAAACGCTCCTGAGCTTCATTGCTCCATATTTCCCGAGGCGACATCCCCGGCTCCTCCGAGGGAATGCGGCGCAGATCAAAATGCGCACCTACCCCTCCTCCATGAGCCAATTCCGGAAAGGCGTTGGATAACCCACCGGCACCCACATCATGAATGGCCAGAATGGGATTATCCTCTCCCAACTGCCAGCACCGATCGATAACTTCCTGCGCACGCCGTTGCATTTCCGGATTGGCCCGTTGCACCGAATCAAAATCCAGAGATTCTCGATTAAGCCCACTGTCCAGAGACGATGCTGCCCCGCCCCCCAGTCCAATCCGCATTCCCGGGCCACCGAGGTGGACGAATAGGCACCCAGCATCGAGCGATCGTTTGAAGGACTGTCGTGCATCGATAGCCCCCAACCCCCCTGCCAGCATAATAGGCTTATGGTAACCCCGTCGCTGCCCGCCCACCACCACATCATAGGTCCGAAAATAACCTGCCAACTGGGGACGGCCAAACTCGTTATTGAAAGCGGCACTCCCCAAGGGACCCTCGATCATAATAGACAACGCCGAAGCAATTCGCGCGGGCTTACTGAGAGTACCCTCCTCCCATGGCTGGGAAAATCCGGGCAAATGCAAGTTGGACACGGAAAATCCACTCAACCCCGCCTTGGGCTTGGCCCCTCGACCGGTAGCCGACTCATCCCGAATTTCTCCTCCGCTGCCCGTAGCTGCTCCAGGAAAGGGTGCGATGGCCGTTGGGTGATTATGGGTTTCCACCTTGATCAAGGGATGTGTCAACTGTTCGTAGAATTGATAAGCCCCCGTGACCGGATCAGGGAAAAAGCGTTGAGTGACACCACCCTCCAGAATCGCCGCATTGTCCGCATAAGCAACCACGGTTCCCTGAGGATTGGCCGTATGCGTATCGCGAATCATGGAAAAGAGCGACTGGGGTTGCAGTGTGCCATCGATCACCCAAGAAGCATTGAAAATTTTATGGCGACAATGTTCCGAGTTGGCCTGAGCAAACATCAAGAGTTCTGCATCTGTTGGATCACGTCCCATCTCCTGAAAAAGATGGGCCAAATATTCAATTTCGTCTTCCGCTAAAGCTAAGCCAAATACTGCATTGGCTTCTTCCAAAGCGGCTCTGCCCCCAGTCAACAACGGAATCCGCGTCAATGATTGAGGCCGATGAGGATCAAACAGGCGCGAAACCTGCTCTGGTCCAGCCAGCACCGATTCTGTCATGGGATCATGGAGGTTGCGAACCAATAGATCCCTTTCATATTCCGTCAACACACGCTCACACTGCAGTCGATAATGGATTCCTCGCTCCAGGCGATGCACTCCACAGAGTCCACAACGCCGCGCAATTTCCGTTGCCTTGCTGGACCAAGGAGAAAGGGTACCGATTCGTGGCACCACCCACACATCGAGGACAGGGAGTCCTTCCCCTGCAAAAATCTCCGTGGGCGAGGCTTCGCCATAGGTCAGCAACGCTTCGAGGCGGCCCCGATCTGGCGCATTCAGTGACCCCTCATACTCCACTAAATGAACAAAAACCGCGTCCAATGCCGATACTGGCACAGCTTGCTGACGCAGCTGTTCCAGCCGCCGCTGCACACGAAAATCGGAAAGAGCCTGGGGGCCAGGGAAAATCAGAACAGATAAGGTCATGGTACGGGACCCGAATGGGTGGATAAGAATCGTAATTATAACGGATGCCGCAATAAAACCCGCAGGCGGCGCAAGGATTCTTGTTCCACTGCGTCACCCGAAAGCACGATGGGGCGCTGACCCCCCCCCTGCTCCCCTCGCCAATACAATACCACCAGAAATGGAGCCACAAAGCAGAAGGAACGCACCTCTCCCTTCTGCCGCCGACCCGACTGGGTCACCACCAGCAGATTTCCATCTCCTGCCACATCGACTCGTCGTACGGCGCCTGCCACATCGTGCAAAATGTCGCGGCGTAAACTTGAATAGGCACATACCATCTGGCTCAGACCAAGAATCACCCCCACCCCTCCCATGCGAGCGTTACAATGTACCAGTGTCGCCAAACCCAGAAGATTTCCGCTCGCCCACAGAATGAACATCCAAACTGAAGAACGAATTTCCAGACGCACCATACCCTGGCTCCCCTTTTCTTCCAAAGCCACTTGCGATAAATTTTGGAAAGGCACCTTCATTCCCGAGATGTGAACTTGATCCTGCCAGAATAACCCCCAGATAGCTTCCATGCCCTTCAATCAATCAGGAGGTTTTGCCATGTTTGACACGGCCCCCCGACTCATCGATCTCCATTCACGGACCCACTGCGTTGCACAGGGAGAAGACAACCTGAGCTTTTTGCAGGGACAGTTGACCCAGGACGTACACCAACTGACCCCGCAAAATTTCCTTTGGGCGGCCCTCTGTTCCTCTAAGGGACGTGTGCTCGCCACCCTCTTGCTCTGGCGCCAAGGAGCAGAAATTTATATAGATGCACCGCACGGCATGAGTGAACGCTTACTTTCTCGCCTTCGCCCATATATTTTGCGCTCCCGAGTAACGTTGTTGGATCTACGACCGACCCATACGACCTTTGGCTTGGTGGGTGCAAATCTGGATTCCCAGAGCCTGCACTGGCTCCCCGACCTGCCAGCGGTAGGACAACACGATGACTGGCATGGAATCACCCGGTTGCGTCTGTCTGCCCATCGAGTTCTATTGAGCGGTCCTACTGCCCAGATGGAATTCTTACGCCCCCACCTCAGCGCAACCACACTGCCCCCCGCCGATCCCTGGGGACTGGCTGCCGTGCGTGAAGGACTGGCTGAAGTTACCCCAGATAGCGCCGAGCTGTTTATCCCGCAATGGCTCAACTGGGACTTGATCGGCGGGATCAGTTTTAAAAAAGGCTGTTATACCGGGCAGGAAATCGTCGCCCGCACCCACTATCTGGGTCAAAGCAAACGACGCACCCTACGCTTCTTAAGTCAACACCCTCACCCCGTAGGCACCAGCGTTCTGCGTGCTGGAGAAAAAGTGGGCGAAATCTGCGCCTGTGTGGCCAACGAGCAGAGCCAGCATGAACTTCTGGCGGTGGTACACCTCGATGCTGCTGCCGAACCCACCTACGAAGCGGGCACTCCCACTACCGAACCCCTGCTTGTGGCACCCTTGCCCTACGCTTTTCCTGCCTGACCGTGATGAAAACCCGCCTGACCCTGTGGTTCCTGTGGTGGATACACTGGCTGCCACTGCGTGGCATTGCTGCTCTGGCCGCCATACTGGGCTTTATAGCAGCCAAAAGCCGAGGGGCACGCACCACACGCATCAATATTCACGCCTGCTTTCCGGAACTGTCCCCCCCCGAAAAAGACACTTTGGTGCGTCGCCATCTCACCGCCTTGATTCAGAGCGTCCTAGAACTGGGTATTCTCTGGTGGTCTCCGGCACAGCGCATCCAGCGTCTCGTACGCTTCAAGAATGTCCATCATGCCCAAGACTCAGATCGTCCCATCATTTGCCTCAGCCTTCATACCGTAGGGTTGGAAATGCAAGGCGCTTTGATCGGCATGCACTTTCGGGGAGTAGGATTTTTTACACCCCACAAGGATCCGCTCATCGACGAAAAATTACGCGCTTCGCGTGATCGTCTTGGCGATGTCCTCATGCTCGAACGAAAAAAAGGTTTGCGTCCATTGGTACGGGCCATACGGGACGGAAGATTGCTTTTCTTCCTACCCGACATGGATTTTGGTGAAAGAGATTCCCATTTCGTGCCATTCTTTGGCATTCCTGCAGCCACCGTTCCCACCTTACCTTGGTTGGTCCGCCAAACAGAAGCGCGGGTCATCCCCTGTGCCTGTCACCGACTTCCACACCATCAAGGCTATGAGGTGGAATTCTTTGCGCCATGGGATGACTTCCCCAGCGCCGATCTGGAACAAGACCTCCGGCGCATGAATCAGTTTATCGAGGAACAGGCGCGTCGCTATCCTGAAGAATACTATTGGAGCCACAAGCGCTTCCGCACCCGCCCCCATCCCGACGAACCTTATTTCTATCGCTGGCCCCAAGATTTGGGCTAGGAACCGCTTTGTTCAAGCCCTTGCGTCTGGATTGCCCGGAAGTCGGCCTTCTCGGCCACCCCCCGGATCAGCGCCACTCCGTGCGCTCCTGCCGTCCACGCTTGGGGCAAATGGGCCGGTGACATCCCCCCAATGGCATACAGGGGAAGGGGGGAATTCTGCGCCAGAGCGGCAAAACCCGACCAACCCAAGGGGACCTGCCCCGGATGGGTGAGGGTCGAAGCCACGGGACCCAATACCGCAAAATCCAATCCGAGAGCAGCAGCACGCTGCACCTCCTCGCCAGTGTGGCAGGATGCTCCCACCCAAGTAAAGTGATCTGGCCGCCCCTGCCAAGCCGCCAATTGAACCGATGACAGATGCACCCCATCAGCCCCAGTCTCCTGAGCCAAGGCGTCATCCCCATTCACCAAAACCCAAGCATTCCATGGACGCGCAGCTTGAATCACATGGAGAACAAACGCACGGAGTCGAGGGCGGGTCCAATTTTTTTCACGCACCTGAATCAAACGCAGACCGCGGGTCAAGGCCAACGTGAGTTGTTGCAAGGCCTGCGCTTCACCCACCTTCTCTGCTTGGGTAATGCCATACACACAAGGGAGCGTCAACGCCTTGATCAAGGGCGCATTGGCCGGCAATAATGGTTCCGGAAGAGTCTCGCCTAGGTCACACCAGGTCACTGCCTGCCCCTCCCGAGGAAAGGGAACTCCCTGCCACGACACCACGCGAAAAAAGTGTATCTGTACTTGCGCATGAGGATAGGTAAACGTCCGTGTTACCCACGGATAGGCTTGTAATTTGCGAATCCCCAATTCTTCTTGTAATTCCCTGCTGAGGGCATCTAACAAGCTTTCTTCAGGTTCAACCTTGCCTCCGGGGAATTCCCAGTAGCCCTCCATCGCCTTACCTCGAGGCCGGGAAGCCAACAGTATGCGCCCTTGAGCGTCGCTTAGGACACCTGCCACCACACACAGCGGCATGGTTATCGGCCCACCCAATCCCGGGCAAAGTGTAAGGCAATGCGCCCACTACGCGCCCCTCGACGCAGAGCCCAGCGTATCGCCTCCTGATGGAACGCCGATTCATCGGCCACAGCACCACCCAGAGCCTCCACCCAGTGGCGTGCCATCTGCAAATATTGATCCTGGTCGATGGTATAGAACGACAACCATAATCCAAACCGATCAGACAGAGCCAGAGTCTCTTCTACGGCATCGGCAGGATGGACTTCTCCCGCTTCATGACGCGTTCCCTGATTATCAGCCATCATCTCCGGAACCAAATGGCGCCGATTGCTGGTGGCATAAATCAACACATGCCCCGTGGGGGACAGCATCGAACCATCGAGCACCGATTTCAGCATGCGATAGTGGGCTTCCCCAGCCTCAAAGGATAAATCATCACAAAAAATAATGAATGATCCTGACAAACTGGTCAGACTTTCAAGGATCTCAGGCAAATCTGCCAATGCATCACGATCCACTTCAACCAAACGCAAGCCCTGCGCCCCAAACCGAGGCAGCAACGCCTTGATCAATGAAGATTTACCCGTACCTCGGGCTCCCGTAAGCAGTACATTATTTGCTGGGAGCCCCGCCACAAAACGCCGGGTATTTTCCACCAATGCGTGCTTTTGTTCATCAATACCCAACAGATCTTCCAACTGCAAAGTGGGCAGTAAATGAATCGGTTGAAGTTGGCCCCGAGAGGCCTGGCGATTCCAGCGCCACGCTAAAACACCGGGCTCTTCCGTAGTCTCCACGCTCACCTCTACCGGAGAAAAGAGGGCTTCGAGGCGCCCCATCACTGCTTCCAGTCGGGTCAGCAGCAAGTTCCAGCGGTCATCATGGGGCACAAAGATTAACTCCGGTAATCAGCATTGATTCTGACGTACTCATGGGACAGATCACAAGTCCAGACCGTAGCAACTTTTTCACCACGCCCCAAATCTACGCGAATGGTGATTTCCGGACGACGCATCACCTCTTGCCCAGCTTCTTCACGGTAACTCCCTGCGCGCCCGCCGCCCTCAGAGACCAAAACCTCATCCAGATACAAGCGAATTCTGTCCACCGCCAAATCGGCGATTCCTGCATAACCGATGGCCGCTAAAATTCGTCCCAAATTGGGATCACAGGCATAAAATGCCGTTTTGACCAAAGGAGAGTGACTGATGGCATAAGCCACCTGTAAACACTCCGCCTCTTCCTTCCCCCCTTCCACCTGGACGGTGATGAACTTTGTCGCGCCTTCTCCGTCGCGAATGATGGCATGGGCCAATTCCAGTGCCACTGTAGTCACCGCCTCAAACAGAATGCGGTAATCTGCTCCAGCATCACAAATCTCTTCATGGGCGGCCTGCCCCGTGGCAAGCACCAGAAATGAATCATTGGTGGAAGTATCCCCGTCCACTGTAATGCGATTAAAGGATAGATCAGCCACATCTTCCGTCAATTTTTGCAACAAATCTGCAGAAAGACACGCGTCCGTAGCGATAAAACCCAACATGGTCGCCATATTCGGACGAATCATCCCTGCACCCTTAGAGATGCCCGTCAAGGTCACTGTTTTCCCCCGGAGGACAATCTGTCGTGATGCCATCTTGGGGAAGGTGTCCGTAGTCATAATAGCCTGCGCGGCTTCTACCCATCCATCGCTACGCAAGGCTTGCAAAGCTGGAGCAATTCCTGCCAGCAAAGGTGCCATAGGAAGACGTTCAAGGATCACCCCAGTAGAAAACGGAAGAACCGCCGTGTGGGCGATTCCCATCTGTTCTGCCACCGCAGCACACACTGTTACAGCATCATCGATGCCTGGACGCCCCGTCCCTGCATTAGCACAGCCCGTATTGATGATCAGTGCACGGGGTGCGGATAACGCCAAGTGTTGGCGACACACTTGCACCGGAGCCGCACAAAAGCGGTTGCGTGTAAATACCGCCCCCACTCGTGTCCCTTCTTTCAATTCCACAACCAGCAGATCCCGCCGATCCGCTTTGCGAATCCCCGCCGCCACTGAGCCCAAACGCACCCCGTCCACGGGATGCCATTCTTTTCCGGTATCTTCTGCTTGCATGACCGCTCCTTACAACTTACCGTGACATTGCTTATATTTTTTCCCGGAACCACAAGGACAAGGATCGTTGCGACCAACTCGGGCCGGGATAGGAGCGGGAGGTTCTGCACCAGGCGCCTCAACTTCTCCATCCAAATAACCAGCATGCTGATAGGACACCACGGCCGGTTCATCATCATCGATCACCTGCTCAGCCGCAGCGGCCACCGCCTCATCTGTACTGATCTCCACGCGACAAAGCACTTGCGTCACTTCGCGTTTAAGATGATCAAGCATGGCCCCAAACAGTTCAAAGGCTTCCCGCTTATACTCCTGTTTCGGATTTTTTTGCGCATATCCACGCAAGTGAATTCCTTGACGCAAGTGATCCAATGCCGCCAAATGCTCGCGCCAATGAGAATCCACCGCATGCAACATCACCGCACGCTCATAACCATGCCATAACCCAGGGTCAATCGGCGCGATCTTCTCTTGATAAGCTTGATTCGCCATAGACTGCACCCGCGCCAGGATCTGTTCATCGTTAAGGGTGGGCTCTGCCGTCAACCACTGAGCCACAGGGCACTCCAAACCATAACTGGTCAGCGACTGCTGTAATCCCGCCAGATCCCAGGCTTCTTCAGGAGCCTCCGGAGGAAGCGCCTGCTGTACTTCCTCTGTCAGGACATCCCGACGCATAGCCAAAATTGTGCTGGCTATATCCTGCGCTTCCAAAAGTTCTTTGCGCTGCCCATAAATCACCTTACGCTGGTCATTGGCCACATCATCGTATTCCAGCAACTGTTTACGTACATCAAAGTTACGCGCTTCCACCTTGCGTTGCGCATTTTCTATGGCACGGGTAACCCAAGGATGTTCAATGGCTTCCCCTTCCGGCATTTTGAGGCGATCCATAATGGAAGCCACCCGATCGGCGGCAAAGATTTTCAGCAAAGGATCTTCCAGAGACAGGTAAAACCTGCTGGACCCCGGATCTCCCTGGCGTCCAGACCGCCCTCGCAGCTGATTGTCAATGCGTCGTGACTCATGCCGTTCGGTTCCGATAATGTGCAACCCTCCTGCAGCCACCACCTGTTCGTGACGGGTTTTCCATTCGTTTTCAAGGGCAGTCAGCTGCTGTTCGCACACTTCTGGACTGAGGGATTCATCCACCCGCACGCGCTGCAATGCATCTTCCAGATTCCCCCCGAGGACAATGTCCGTACCCCGTCCTGCCATGTTGGTGGCGATGGTAATAACCCCAGGGCGCCCCGCTTGAGCAACGATTTCCGCTTCGCGCGCATGATGCTTGGCATTCAGAACCTGATGCGGCAACTTCTCCCGATGCAACAGTTCAGAGACCAATTCAGAAGCCTCAATGGAAGTAGTTCCCACCAGCACGGGTTGCCCACGCTGATGACAACTGCGAACATCTTTGACAATTGCCTGAAACTTTTCGCGGCTGCTCCGAAAAACCTGATCCAGATGATCTTGGCGTTTCAAAACCCGATGGGGAGGAATCAGAACGGTTTCCAACGCATAGATATGCTGAAATTCGAAGGCTTCGGTATCCGCTGTCCCTGTCATTCCTGCCAACTTGTCGTAGAGTCGGAAATAATTCTGGAAAGTGATCGAGGCCAGCGTTTGTGACTCGTTCTGTACCACCACCCCTTCCTTGGCCTCCACAGCCTGGTGAATTCCTTCAGACCAACGACGTCCAGACATCATCCGACCAGTGAATTCATCGACGATGACAATTTCCCCATTCTGCACAACATAATGCTGGTCACGATGATACAGTGCGTGGGCTCGCAAACCCGCGTAAACATGATGCATCAGCAGGATATTGGCAGGTTCATACAAACTGGCTCCTGGGGGAAGCAAGCCGGCTTCCGTCAACAAATTTTCAGCCTGTTCATGTCCATGCTCCGATAGCGTCACCGTATGAGCCTTGAGATCCACCCAATAATCCCCCTCACTTTCCTCCGATGATTGCGGCTGAAGTTGTGGAATCAAAAGGTTAATCTGCTGATACAAAAGCGTATTGTCTTCAGATTGCCCAGAAATGATCAGGGGGGTTCGAGCTTCATCGATCAAGATCGAATCGACTTCATCAACAATGGCAAAGTGCAGACGCCGCTGCACCCGCTCCTCTGCTCGTGCCACCATGTTGTCACGCAAATAATCGAACCCAAACTCATTATTGGTACCATAGGTAATATCGGCCGCGTACGCCGCTACTTTGTCCTCATGGCTCATCTGCGACAGATTGACGCCCACTGTCAAGCCCAGAAACCGATGAACCCGCCCCATCCACTCGGCATCCCGACGCGCCAGATAATCGTTGACTGTCACCACATGGACCCCATGTCCCGTCAAGGCATTCAGGTAAGCAGGTAAGGTAGAAACCAGAGTTTTTCCCTCCCCCGTCCTCATTTCGGCGATCTTGCCCTGATGCAGCGCCAACCCACCCAACAATTGAACTTCGAAATGGCGCATGCCCAGTACCCGTCGACTGGCCTCCCGAACCACAGCAAAAGCTTCGGGCAAGAGCGCATCAAGAGATTCGCCCTGCTGCCAGCGCTCGCGGAATCGTCCGGTAAATGCCTGTAATGCAGCGTCGTCCAAAGCTTGCAACGCATTCTCATGACCGTTGATTTGAGTCACGATCCTGCGATATTGTTTGAGCAAGCGTTCGTTGCGACTGCCGAAAATCTTCTTGAGAACAGAGGTCAACATAGTGGAATCATCGGCATCAAAAATGGTGATTCTACCAGACTGACCGAAGAATTCCGGCTACACTGGTAGAGTTATTTCCTTAAACCACGGAAAACCTCTGCGCCCATGTCCTTTTCCTCTCTTTCACGATTGCTGAATCAACAGGAATCACTCCGACCTTCCTTGGCACAACTTCGCCTTCTGCAAACGCTGGAACAGCAAATACAGCAGCGCTTACCTCCCGCGCTGCGGTTCCAGGTCAGGGTCATCGGTGTGGAGGGGACTCGTATACTGCTTGAAACTTCTTCTGGCACCGTTGCGGCCAATTTGCGCCAGAGAACCCGCCAGTTGCTAGAAAACCTGTCGATCCATCAGGAAGTCGCCAGAGAATTGCAGATACGGGTGAGACCTCAATCCCCTGCGCCTCATCTGCCCGCATCACCATTAACGACTGCCGCCGTGGAACAGTTCCGTCAATTGGCGCACAGAATTCCCGATTCTCCCTTGAAAACCGCCCTGGAAAATCTGCTGCGCGAACGTTCAGCCCTCTGAAGCCCCGTCAAAATACAAACTGGGTTTGCGGCAGAGGTTCAATGAAAGACGAGGGAGCGGGTTGACTGGGGTCCAAGGTCACCCAACTCCAGGCTCCACGCTGAGCCCAGAGTGCACGCGCCGCCTGGTTATTCAAAGCATGTCCGGATTTGATCCCGGTAAACGAGCCAATCAGCGGATGACCCAGAAGATAAAGATCACCCACGGCATCCAGTATCTTGTGCCGCAGAAACTCATCGGCGTAACGCAATCCATCAGCATTCAAGATACGAAATTCATCCATGACGATGGCATTATCCATGCTCCCCCCCAAGGCCAACCCTTGGGTCCGCAAGTACTCCACGTCACTGGTAAAGCCAAAGGTGCGTGCCCGAGCCACTTCACGTACATAAGAGGTATGCAGAAAATCCACAGTCACGCTGGAACCGGTGGCCGTGATGGCTGGATGATCGAAATGCCCTTCGTAAGTAATGCGAAAACCATCATAAGGCTCAAAACGCGCCACCTTGTCCCCGTGCGTGACCTCGATGGGCTCGATGATACGAATGTAGCGCCGAGGTCGCGTTTGCTCTACCAACCCAACGGACTGCAAGAGAAAGATAAACGGAGCCGCACTGCCATCGAGAATTGGAACCTCGGGGCCTGAAATCTCTACCCACGCGTTGTCTACCCCCAATCCTGCCAATGCAGACATCAAGTGTTCCACCGTACTGACTCGAGCCGCCCCCTGTTCGATCAGAGTAGATAGCCGCGTATCTGTCACAAAATCTGCCAGCGCCGGGACTTCGGGACGCCCCGGCAGATCGGTACGGACGAAACGAATCCCCTGGTCCACCCCGGCCGGACGAAGGTTAAGTTCCACCTTCACTCCGGTGTGTAACCCCACACCGGTAGTTTTCACGGGAGCCTTGAGCGTTCTTTGCTGATTCATCCTTTAATTATAATGTAATGTCGTTTAATCGGCTTGTTTCCGCAGAAATGCTGGAATGTCCAACATATCCATACCACTTTCACGCATCGCTTCTACCACCGAGTTCCCTCGCGCCGTACGCAGAACTGAAGGGCTGTTCCCTTCAAAATCACCGTCGACGAAAGATTGGTTATCCGTCCCAGTGCGAACCACCTTGAGAGGTTTCTGAGCGCGCCGCGCTGCAGCCCCGCCCAGGCCTGTAGCCACAATGGTGACACGCAACTCATCGGCCATGCTTTCATCCACAACGCTGCCAAAAATGACCGTGGCATCTTCCGCGGTAAACGAGCGAATGGTATTCATGACATCATGGACTTCCTTGAGTTTCATGGTGGCACTGGCGGTAATATTCACCAGCACTCCACGGGCGCCCGTCAGTTTGACATCTTCGAGCAACGGACTGGCAATGGCTTGCTGTGCTGCCACATTGGCTCGGTCAATTCCAGCCGCCTTGGCCGACCCCATCATGGCCACTCCCATCTCCGACATGACGGTGCGCACATCGGCAAAATCCACATTCACCATACCCGGACAATTGATCACTTCCGCGATACCCGCCACCGCACCCTGCAGCACATCGTTGGCAGCGTGATAGGCTTGCAACATGCTGATGTCATCCCCCAATACTTGGAGCAATTTTTCATTGGGAATGATAATCAGGGAATCGACAAACTGTGACAGTTGCTCGATGCCTTCCAATGCGGCTTTCATCCTTCGCCCCTCAAATTCGAAGGGTTTAGTCACTACGGCCACGGTTAGGATACCTTTTTCCCGGGCGATTTCCGCCACTATGGGCGCCGCTCCAGTTCCTGTACCGCCCCCCATCCCCGCAGTAATGAAAAGCATATCTGCACCGGAAATCATTTCCGCAATGCGCTCCCGATCAGCCAGCGCAGCCTGTCGACCCACTTCCGGATTGGCCCCGGCACCCAAGCCTTTGGTCAGAATTTCCCCCAACTGCAGCAGTTGGCTGGCGCGACTGCGCCGGAGAGCTTGGCTATCGGTATTCATGGCAATGAATTCGACCCCAGACACCCCTTGTTCCACCATGTGTGCCACCGCATTGCCGCCACAACCACCCACTCCGACCACTTTGATTACCGCTTCTGGCAACGCGCATTCCTGAATTTCAAAATTTGCCATGACTCTCCTCCCCATTTGGATTGTAACGGATTGAACGATTAAAATGCATTCTTGACCCAATTTTTAATACGGTCCCACGAATAACCCAGCGTCAGGAGGTTGGATCGCCCCACCTGCGCCTTCTGATGTTCCTCAAACCCATAGGCCAATAGCCCCATCACCGTTGCAAACTGGGGCTTGCGCACCACATCGGCTAAGGCTCCCCGATAGGAAGGAATGCCCAATCGCACAGGGACATGAAATATTTCCTCACCCAACTCCAGCATGCCTTGCAAGGCGCTACTGCCCCCTGTCAGGACGATCCCAGAAGGAATCAATTCCACATACCGACTGGTGCGCAACTCGGTTTGCACCAAGGAAAACAACTCTTCCACCCGGGGTTCGATCACTTCAGCCAAGGTCTGCCGGGCCAACTGCCGCGAACCCCGTTCGCCTACCCCAGGTACCGTGACAGTCTGGTCACCTTCTACCAACTGGCGCAAGGCGCAACCGTGATGGATTTTGATATCTTCGGCAGCAGCCAAGGGAGTCCGCAATGCCATGGCAATATCATTGGTGATCTGATCCCCGCCAATCGGAATCACGGCGGTGTGACGAATTGCGCCCTTAACGAATACGGCAATATCCGTAGTTCCGCCACCAATATCCACTAGGCAGACCCCCAAATCCTTTTCGTCTTCCGTCACCACTGCTTTGGCCGATGCCAGAGGTTGGAGAATCAAATCTCCTGCCTCAAGACCGCAACGACGAATGCAGCGCATGATGTTCTGGGTGGCTGACACCGAACCGGTAATAATGTGCACGCGCACTTCCATGCGCAACCCACTCATGCCGATGGGTTCCCGCACATCTTCCTGGCCGTCAATGATGAATTCCTGGGTCAACACATGGAGAACCTGCTGATCATTGGGAATATTCACGGCACGGGCAGTTTCCAGTACCCGTTCCACGTCTCCCTGAGTCACTTCCTTGCTTTGAATAGCCACCATTCCATGGGTATTCATACTCTTGACATGACTGCCGGCTATCCCTGTAAAGACTTCTCGAATCTTGACGTTGGCCATCAACTCGGCCTCCTCCAAGACACGCTGAATGGATTGCACCGTCGATTCGATGTCTACCACCACCCCCCGACGCAACCCTTTGGAAGGAGCATGGCCGATACCGATGAGCTCATATCCGGTTTTTTCTGGATTGAGCTCGGCCACCACCGCCACTATCTTGGAGGTTCCCACATCCAAGGCAACGATCAGGGAACGGTTTTCACGATGAGTCTTCAACATAGCCCTATTCCTCCGCCGAGCCGCCTGCACCACTTATGGCAAACCCATTGGCATAGCGCAAGTCCACCTTACCGCCGGGAGGAATTACCCCCGCTTTATGTAATTCGGGGTATACCTGTACAAATCGTTGCACCCGATTATCCACCTGATCTCTTCCCACGCGCCATTGGGTTCCATCGTCCAAAGACAACGTCCACGCTCCCCGTGCCGATAATTCAACGCCATCCACCCGTCTCCCCAAGGGTTTTACCCATTGGTTGAAATGTTGCCAAGCCTGAATCATGTCTTGTCCTGCTTCCCGTGGTCCAACAAAATGGGGAAGCTCACCCAAATAGTCAGCTTCGAAGGGTTCTCCATGCTCATTCAGTAAGGCATCATCCCCCCAGTACGCCACGGGATTCTGTTCTTCCACCTGCACTTCCAAAGCATCGGGCCACACACGCCGTAAGTGCACTGCCCTGATCCAGGGGATGGCTTTCAATTCGCTGGCTGCTGCTGCCAGGTCAACGGAAAAGAAGCTGCCTTGTACCCGTTCAGCGGCTTTGGCCACCAAAGCGCGATCGACTTGATGCAAATCGCCGGTAATCACGGCGTGACGAATCTGAAAATAAGGACGATGGATGACCCACCTGAGCCCCGATACCCCCCCCAGAACCAGAATGACCAACGCGACCACTCCGAGCACATTCCGCCCATGTTGGCGCAGAAGTCGCCCTACCTTGATCAGTGGGGATTCGGCGCGCTCCTGCCCGCGCCGCCCACCCACCGTCGCCCCGAGTTTTCCCCGTTTGCCTCCAGTACTACGTCCCCAAGTTACACTGCTTACTGCCACAATCTTCTCCTTGATCCTACGCTCACCCTGGTTCTCCCACGATGCACACTTCGGGGTGTAGAGATACCCCATAACGGGCCCATACCCGCGCCTGAACTTCTGCCATGAGTGACTCGATATCGCGAGCCGTAGCATGTTCGCGGTTGACAATGAAATTGCTATGCTTCAACGACACTTCTGCCCCCCCCTTGCGCAACCCTTTCAACCCACACGCCTCGATCAAACGTGCAGCATAGTCCCCAGGAGGATTACGAAACACCGATCCGGCATTGGGTAAATTCAACGGCTGATCTGCAACGCGCCGCGCCAGTAAAGAGCGAATTTGCGCACTGGCCTGAGAGGCATCCCCCGGGGGGAAACAGAGCCACGCAGCCACAAACCACTCCTCCTGCACCCCCAGCGTTTCCTTGAGACGCACTGACCGGTAACCGATGTGATAATCATCTGGCTGGCGCCGATACACCCGCCCCTGACGATCCACAGTTTCCACTGCACTCACAAATGACCAGGTTTCGGCGCCGTAACAGCCGGCATTCATGGCCAAAGCTCCACCCATGGTACCGGGAATCCCTGCTAAAAATTCTCCTCCGGATCGGCCTGCACGCGCCACCATGCGTGCCACTTTCGGCGCAGCCACGCCGGCTTCCACCTTGAGGCACCGATCACTTTCCCAGACGACGTGTTTCAAGGCACCATGCATTTGTATGACCGTTGCCTCTACCCCGCCATCCCGAACCAACAAATTGCTGCCCAATCCGAAGACAAGAATGGGAGATTCCTGCGGTTGCTGCCGCAAAAAGGAAATAAAATCTGCGCGATCCACGGGACGATAGAGATATCGGGCGGCCCCTCCCGCGCGCCAACTCACATGGCGGCTCATGGGTTCATGGCTACGCAATTCACCGGACCGAAGCTGGATCAACGTATTCATGTTTCGCCAACCCCACCCAAAGAGGCCACCAATTGCCCAGGAACCTGGCTGATGTTTCCCGCACCCATGACCAACACCACATCCCCCGACTGGACTCGCAGAACGATCTGCTCGGCCATTTGGTCCACCTCCCACACCCCCTGCGCGCGTGACCCCGCCAGCCGTATCAAGGCTGCCAGCAAAGCCCCACTATCCGCTTCGGGTAGGGTCCTTTCTCCTGCAGCATAAACTGGAGCCAGATATATCTCGTCGGCTTGAGCCAACACCTGGACAAACTCCTGAAAACAATCCCGGGTACGACTGTAGCGGTGTGGCTGGAACACCAGAATGATACGACGCCCAGGATAGGCCCCACGCGCCGCGCTCAGGGTTGCCTCCATCTCTACCGGATGATGGCCGTAATCATCTACCAGTGCGACGGCCCCACCCTGCGGCAGAGGCAATTCCCCATATCGCTGAAATCGCCGCCCTACCCCCTTGAACTGGCTCAGAGCGCGCACTATCGACGGATAAGATGCCCCCACTTCGAGGGCCACGGCAATGGCAGCCAGCGCGTTGAGTACATTATGACGACCGGGCAAATTCAGCGTCACTTCCAAACGACGCTCCAAAATACCCTTGCGCCCAGGGCGCAACTCCACCCCAAACCTCATCCCATCGCCCAATGCCTGCACATCCACCGCCCTGACCTGTGCCTCGATACAAAATCCGTAGGTCATCACCGGTTTTCCCACTTGATTCACCAAATTGCGCACCACCGGATCATCGATACAGAGCACAGCCAACCCATAAAAAGGCAAATGATCGAGAAATTGTAGAAAAGCCTCCTGTAACCGTGCAAAATCATGCCCGTAGGTTTCCATATGATCACGGTCGATGTTAGTGACTACCGCAATCATGGGTTGCAGAAACAGAAAGGAACCATCCGATTCATCGGCTTCCACTACGATAAATTCACCGGTTCCTAGGGCCGCATGGGTCCCCACGCTGTTCAATTTGCCGCCTATGACAAAGGTGGGATCCATCCCTGCCTCCGCCAGCACACTGGCCACTAGGCTCGTGGTCGTGGTCTTGCCATGGGTACCTGCTACGGCAATACCTTGTTTGAGCCGCATCAATTCGGCCAGCATCATGGCACGGGGAACCACCGGAATATGGGCAGCGCGTGCAGCGCGCAACTCCGGATTCTCTTCCGGTACTGCAGTGGAACTCACCACCACATCTGCTCCTACCACATGGCTCTCCTCATGCCCCTGCCAAACCCGCGCCCCCAACCCAGCCAGTCGACGCGTAGCCGCATTATGTACCGCATCACTGCCACTCACTTCGTAACCCAGATTGAGCAACACTTCCGCAATGCCGCTCATACCTGCACCACCGATGCCCACAAAGTGTACCGAGCGGATCTTATGTTTCATCAACCAACTCCTCACAAGCCTGCACCAAGCAGGGAATGGCTTCACCTTGATACAACTGCCGTGCCGCTTCTGCCATGGTCAGCAACACCGGGCGTGTCAAAGCTTGCAGCCATTGCGCCAGACGCTGGGCATCCAACTGATCCTGTGGCCAGAGCCGCGCCGCCCCCCCCGCCTCCAAAAACCGGGCATTTTCGGTTTGATGGTCATCCACTGCTGCCGGGAAGGGAATCAAAACGCTACCCACGCCTACGGCCGTCAATTCGGCGACCGTCAATGCCCCTGCTCGGCAAATCACCAGATCGCAATTCCCATAAGCACTGGCCATATCGTCGATAAAAGTGCGCAAATCAGCCGTCACACCGGCTTCCCGATAATTTTCCTGAAGTTGTTCCCAATGCTTTTCCCCGCCCTGATGAACCACTTGGGGACGTTGTTCTGGCCCCATCAATGCCAACGCCTGTGGTATCCATCGATTTAGTGCCTGAGCGCCTTGACTCCCTCCCAACACCAAAAGGCGTAAGCTTCCTTCGCGCTGAGAAAATCGTTGCTGTGGTTCGGGGAGATTTCGAATCTCGACCCGCACCGGATTCCCCACACTGTCGACCTGAGAAGGAACCCCGAAGTATTTAGCCAACCCATTGGCCGAGGGTTTGTTGAAGGCACCCGGAAATCCTTCGAATACCCGTTGTGCCCACCGTCCCAAAATGCGATTGGTCAAACCTGCCACCGCATTTTGCTCATGAATGATCAGCGGTAAGCGCAATAATACGGCCGCCATCCCGCCAGGCAAGGCCACATAACCGCCAAACCCCACCACCAGATCAGGGCGCTGGCGCAGAATCGCTGCCACACTTTGCCCCAACGCCAGCCCCAGCATGAATGGAGCACGCAGCCAGCGCCCCACACCCTTGCCACGCACCCCCCCCATCGTCACTTTCTCCATGGGAAATCCCCGAGCCCCAACCCAGCGAGCTTCCATCCCCACAGCTGTGCCCAGCCACACCACTTTCCAGCCGTCATCACGCATCTGGTGTGCCAAAGCCAAGGCGGGAAAGACATGCCCTCCCGTGCCCCCAGCCATAATCATGACGCAGCGGTTCACCGTTCTCTCCCATGACGCTTCATTTTTTGGCGGGTTTCGAAGTCAATACGAAACAACAGGGCCAATGCCATGACGTTGGCCACAATGCCGCTGCCTCCATAGCTGAGCAAGGGCAACGTCAAGCCCTTGGTCGGCAACAACCCCATGTTCACCCCAATATTGACCAGACTTTGTACGGCAAACCACACTCCCACACCTTGGGCCATCAAGGCTTCAAAATATCGCTCCATGGCCGCGGCCCGACTACCGATGGAAAAAGCCCGAATCACGACGAAACAGAACAATCCAATGGTTGCAAGTACCCCCCAAAAACCCAACTCTTCCGCAATCACTGCCATCAAAAAGTCGGTATGAGCCTCGGGGAGATACAACTGTTTCTCAATACTGCCTCCCAAACCCAGCCCCCATAGCCCCCCATGACCAAAAGCAATCAACGCGTGAGTCAACTGATACCCCTTGCCGAAAGGATCTGCCCAAGGATTCCAGAACCACACCAACCGATTGAAACGATAGGGGGATAGCACTATCAGCAGCACGAAAGCAACACTCAAAATCACAACCAAAGAAAGAAACAACCGCCAGTTCAATCCACCCAAAAACAAAATCGATCCCGTAATGGCAGTCATCACGGCAAACGCACCAAAGTCAGGTTCCTTGAGCAATAAAAGTCCCACCCCAAACATGACCACAGACATGGGAAGAAACCCTTTTTTCAGGCTATGCATGAATGCTGCCTTGCGAGCGGTATAGTCGGCGGCATATAGCAACACAAAAAACTTCATAAATTCTGAGGGTTGTAAATTGAAACCCGCCAATGACAACCAGCGGCGACTGCCATTGACTTCCCGGCCCAGCCCTGGAATCAGCACCAGCAACAGTGCCAGTGCGCCCAACCCAAAGCAGGGCAGCGCATATTTCTGCCATATCTCGAGCCGGACCTGAAATGCTGCCCAGCCCACTGCCAGAGCCACGCCGACGAACAGCAACTGGCGCAGGAAAAAGTAACCTGAACGAAAACCGATATGACGATCGGCTTCTGCAGACGCAATGGAGGCGGAGTAGACCATGACCACCCCGAATGCCAGCAAGGTCAACACCACCCACAGCAACGGCACATCGAATTCTGCCTGGACTTCGGATTTGGCCGCCAAGGTTTTCATCGCTCCCCCTGCCTGGCCAAACCCAAGCCTGCCACTGCCTGCCGAAACACTTCAGCGCGATGGACATAGTGACGAAACATATCAAAACTGGCACAAGCTGGAGACATCAGTACCGTGTCCCCGGACTGCGCCAGTGCCGCAGCCTGATTGACGGCATCGGTCAGGTCTCGGGCAAACCTTTGAGGAACCACAGACCCTTCAAGCACTCGAGCAATCTGTGGGCCGTCCCGCCCAATCAGGATCACGGCCCGAGCATGGTCATCCACCGCAGCACGCAAGGGCGCGAAATCCTGCCCTTTGCCATCCCCTCCCGCGATCAGTATCACCGGAGTATCCATCCCCTGCAGCGCAGCCACCGTAGCCCCCACATTGGTCCCTTTGGAGTCATCGATATAAGCAACTCCTTCCACCACAGCCACTCGCTCCACTCGGTGGGGCAAACCCTCAAACTGACGCAAGGCACTCAACATGCCTTCACGCGACCAACCCAATGCCGTACCCACTGCCAAGGCAGCCAAGGCATTGGCCCCGTTATGCTGACCCCAAAGAGGAAATTCGGAGCGTTTCATGATCCGCTCCGATCCCAGACAAAACCAGGGCTCCGCATCCTCAACCAGACCCCAGTCCGATTCCTTCATTGGTCTGTCAAGACCAAAGGTGATGGCCGTTGCTGGGGCCATCTGTTGCACCCAAGAATCCTGGCGATTTGCCACTGCCTGACGGCATCCTTGATAAATTCGCGCTTTGGCAGCGGCATAGGCAGCCATATCTGGATAGCGATCCATGTGATCTTCAGTCACATTCAGCACCACAGCAGCATCTGGGGCCAGGTTATGCAGTGTTTCGAGTTGAAAACTGGACAATTCCAACACCAGCACTTGGGGCAAAGACCGTTGTCCCAAGTGCTCCAGTACTGGCGTCCCGATGTTCCCAGCGACTATTACCTCATATCCTGCGGAACGCGCCATGGCTCCGAGCAGAGTGCATACGGTACTTTTTCCATTTGCCCCGGTAACGGCCACAACTTGAGGACGCTGAGAGCGTGAAGCCAAGACCTGCGCCATCACTTCCACATCCCCCAGCACGGGTATCCCCCGCGATTGAGCCATGGTTACTGCCGCTGTGGTCAGGGGAACTCCTGGGCTGATCATCACCCATGCAACGCCCAGCAAGGCATCATCCGCTATTTCACCGCCTTGAAACCCCACTTCCGGATACTCTTGAGCCAATCTGTCCTGATAAGGCGGAGTACGTCGAGTATCAAAAACCTGCACCTCTACGCCTTGGGACCGCAACCACTTTACTGCCGCCCAACCCGTGTCCCCCAAGCCGAGCACGGCTACGGGAGCGACGGGTTGCAGGAGTTTGTCGAGAGCGGAGTGGACCATGATCATCAGCGCAGTTTCAACGTGGAAAGACCTGCCAGCACCAATACGATGGTGATGATCCAGAATCGCACCACCACCTGAGTTTCCTTCCACCCCTTCAACTCAAAATGATGGTGAATCGGCGCCATACGGAAAATCCGGTTGCCTGTCAGTTTGAAGGAAGCTACCTGCAAGACCACGGATAACGTCTCGAGGACGAACACACCGCCCATTACGAACAATACGATTTCTTGGCGCACGATCACTGCCACCAGGCCCAGAGCCCCACCCAGGGCCAACGCACCCACATCCCCCATAAAAACTTCTGCCGGATATGCGTTAAACCATAGAAATCCGAGTCCAGCCCCGCTCATGGCCGCACAAAACACCACTAACTCTCCCGCCCCCGGAATGCTGGGAAAAGCCAGATAAGCAGCAAACACCTTGTTTCCAGCCACGTAGGCAAAGATGGCCAAGGCTCCGGAAATCATTGCCGTCGGCATGATGGCTAGTCCATCTAGGCCATCCGTCAGATTTACCGCATTACTGGTTCCCACGATGACGAAGTAGGTCAAAATGATAAAACCAACCCCCCCCAGAGGCAGTGCCACCGTCTTGAAAAAGGGGACAATGAGCTGGGTTTCTGCCGGAGTCGTCGCCATTTCTAACAAGGCTACCGATACCACTAGGGCAATGACGGATTGCCAAAAATATTTGGCTTTCGCTGAAAGTCCTTTGGGATTTCGGTGTACCACCTTGCGATAGTCATCCACCCAACCCACTGCACCAAATCCCAATAACGTCAGCAACACCAACCAGATATAACGATTGGTCAAGTCTGCCCATAACAGGGTAGTCACTGAAATCGCTGCCAGTATCAAGGCTCCCCCCATGGTCGGCGTGCCACTCTTGACCAGATGAGTCTTGGGGCCGTCATCGCGTACTGCCTGGCCAATTTTATATGCCGTCAACCGACGAATCATGGTGGGGCCCAGCGCAAAGGACAACGCCAACGAGGTCAACGTAGCCAATACCGCCCTCAATGTGATGTAGTCGAACACACGGAATCCGCGCACTCCGGTGGAAAGCCAGTGGGTCAAAGCCAGTAACATGTTCTATCCTTGATTCTGATCATTGAACCAACCCCGAAACGATATCTTCCATATGCATGAAACGGGAACCCTTGACCAACACCACGGAGTCCGCATTCAACTGTGGGCGCAACCAGGCAATCAGTGCCGCCGTGTTGGCGTAATGCCGCGCATGGGGACCAAAAGCACGACCCGTGGCTTCTGCCAATGTGCCCACGGTGCAACAATCATCAATACCCATACGCCGCGCCATCTCTCCCACTTCGGCATGCAAAGCCGGACCGGATTCCCCTAATTCCCCCAAATCACCCAATACCAGAATGCGTCGACCCGTACGTTTGGCCAATACGTCCAGGGCCGCCATGACGGAATCCGGATTGGCATTATAGGTATCATCCAGAATCACCGCCCCTAAGGCGGAAAAACACGTTTGCAATCGTCCAGGCATTCCCGAGAACCCTTCCAAACCCCGCCGAATGGATGCTGAAGAAATACCGCAAGCAAGCGTTGCCGCCGCCGCTGCCAATGCGTTTTTCTGGTTATGTACCCCCGGCACCTGCAATCTCAGAACCCAGGATTCCTGGTGTGATTCGACCCGAAGCAACCCCCCCGCCTCCACCTGACCACGCACCGTGGCTCCTTCTTCGAAACCAAAGGTTATCCGCTCATGTTGGCCTGCCGCTTCCAGCAAACAGGGTTGATGAGGGGCGTCTATGGGGAAAATGGCTGTGCCATGCTCACCCAATCCAGCAAAAATCTCCCCCTTGGCCCGCGCAATCCCTTCGAGAGATCCCAGATAACCCAAGTGGGCACGCTGCACATTGGTGATCAATGCCACATCCGGTTGGGCCAAACGAGTCAGCAGAGCAATTTCACCCGGATGATTCATCCCCATCTCCAGGACTGCCCAACGATGTTGGGGACCCAGGGAGAGCAAAGTCAGGGGCAAACCAATGGCATTGTTGAAGTTGCCCGGCGTCGCCCATACCGAGCCCTCTTCTTGCCCCAAGCGTAAGGCTTCTGCACGCAAAATGGCGGCAATCATTTCCTTGACCGTGGTTTTACCATTGCTGCCGGTGACCGCAATGACGTGCGGCGCCACTACCCGCCGCCTCTCTGCAGCCAACTCGCCCAGCGCCTTTAGGGGAGAGCTGACGGGAAGACAACGAGACTCCCAGCCGGAAGGCACCATGGCCCCCCGTTCCACCACCGCACCCACCGCTCCTTGCAGACGCACTTGAGGCAAAAAATCATGGCCATCGAAACGGTCTCCTTTCAATGCCACGAACAAGTCCCCGGGTTGACACTGACGACTGTCGGTACAGACGCGTACAATTTCCGGGCCCGCCTCCGCCACTGAAGTGCCTAACAACTGCGCCACTTCCTGCCAGGACCAAAGTGTCATGCGCCCTCCCGTTGCAACCAAGCTTGCACCACGGCAGCATCACTGAAATGACGCACTTCTCCTTGGGCCAAAATTTGAGTGGTCTCGTGACCTTTCCCGGCGATGACCACCACATCACCGACCCGAGCCTGATTCAAGGTTAACTGAATGGCCTGTTCCCGATCCTCTTCGACGAGATAGGGCGAACCATTCATTCCCTGTTGAATCTGCGCCAAAATATCTGCCGGCACTTCGTCTCGCGGATTGTCACTGGTCAGTACGACCCGATCAGCTATCGCTTCAGCCACACGCCCCATCAATGGTCGTTTCCCTGCATCCCTCTGTCCACCACAACCAAAAATCACCCACAGCATCCCTTGGGGCGCTACCCATTGGCGCAAGGAGCGCAGTATCTGATCCAGGGCGTCCGGCGTATGAGCAAAATCCACTACCACCCAGGGAAGACGCCCCCCTCCCCAACGCTGCAACCGCCCGGCAGGGGGCACAAGCGTCGCCACGAGACGCTCTATTTGCGTCATGGAAACACCTTCGAGCAAAGCTGCGCCGATCACTGCCAGCAGGTTGGAAAGATTAAATTCCCCCATGATATGGGCATGGAACGATCCTTCTCCCCAGGGCGAATGAATATTGAAATCCATCCCCTGTTCCGTGGCACACCAGGATTTGAGGACCAGCGTATCCTCAGTAGATTCCCGCTCTTTGCGCGTGTAGCCCACCACCTGCGTCCGCTTGCCGTGCAGTCCAGCCAACAGATGGGAACCCCACTCATCGTCCCTATTGATCAAGGCATAATCCAGATCAAAATCTGCGAACATCCGAGCTTTTGCTGCGCCGTAGGCTTCCATGGTGCCGTGATAATCGAGATGATCTCGCGTCAAATTGGTGAACATGGCCCCGCGAAAGGTCAACCCCGCTACGCGGTCCTGCGCCAAAGCATGGGAAGACACTTCCATGACACCAGCCTCTGCCCCCTCCTGAATATAACGGCGCAGTAACTGCTGCACTTCAATGGCATCTGGGGTCGTCAAACGGGCATATTCCAGCGCCCCAGGAAATCCGTTGCCCAAGGTTCCCAGCAGGGCACAGCGCCGTCCCGCAGCCTGCAATATTTGGGCCAGCCAATGACTGCACGTAGTTTTCCCATTGGTTCCCGTGACTCCCCACAAACGTAATTCCTGCGAAGGGTTGCCCCATACGTCACCCGCCAAGGAACTGACTTGCGAACGCAGTCGGCACACTCCCCGGTTAGGCACCGTCCACGCAGCAGGCCAGTGAAACCCCTCCTTTTCCCAAATCACATTTCGTGCGCCCCTGCCAATGGCATCAGCGATATAACTCCGACCATCGACGGCTTCCCCAGGATAGGCCAGAAATGTCATCCCGGCATGAACCTGCCGACTGTCCGCCACCAAAGCGTAACAAGGCAACCCGTCAAACATAAACGGATCAAGCCTGAACGGCACGAGACTGTTCAGGCTGGGTTCATGGGCGGGACGTAGTGTCGTCGTCATGTATGGTGCTCGGCATTGGGTGCGTGACTGCTGGCCACCGTATCAGGTGCATCGGGCGGCACTTCCAGAAGTTGCAGAACCTCTCCCGTCAATGCGGAGAATACCGGCGCTGCAATTTGACCTCCGTAGTAACGACTGCCCTCCGGTTCGTCTACCATGATGGCTACTATGATTCGTGGAGCTGTCACGGGTGCCAGACCAATGAACGACGCCACATATTTGTTCACATAATGACCTTTAACGACTTTGTGGGCGGTTCCTGTCTTACCCGCCACACGATACCCAGGAACCCGGGCTTGAGGTGCGGTTCCTTCCGCGCTGACAACGGTCTCGAGCATGGTCAAAACCTGATGGGCAGTACGCGCGGAAATCACCTGACGCCCTTTCGCCGGTGTCGTTGTTCTAATCAAGGATAAAGGACGCAAAATGCCGTCATTGGCAAATACCGTATAAGCCCGCGCCATTTGCAACAAACTGACGGTCATCCCATTGCCGAAGGCCATGGTAGCCTGTTCAATAGGCTTCCAATTCTGATAGGGCCGCAAACGCCCCCCCGATTCACCAGGAAATCCCAGTTTAGGCTTTTGCCCAAACCCCACATCGGTAAACATGTCCCATAACTGCACTGGAGGCAAACTCAGCGCAATCCGCGCCGCCCCCACATTACTGGAATGCTTGATGACTTCAGAAACGGTATAAGATTCGGCAACATGATCATCATGAATCAGATGGTTGCCAATGGAAAGCACTCCTCCGTGGGTCGAAATCACGGTGTCGGGCTGTACTTTCCCCGCTTCCAAGGCAGCCGCAATGGTGAAAGGCTTGATAGTGGAGCCGGGTTCATAGGTGTCGGTGATCGCTCGATTACGCAACTCGGCACCCGAGAGCCCCCCCCGCTGATTGGGATCATAATCGGGGCTATTGACCAAGGCTAGAATTTCCCCTGTACGACTATCCAGCACCACTGCCGCTCCCGCCTTGGCATGACTGGATTCGACGGCCTGACGCAGTTCCCGTGCTGCCAGATGCTGGATGCGCGCATCCACACTGAGAGACAAATCCTGCCCCTGACGCGGTAGACGAATATTTTCCACATCCTCGATCACATGACCCGCCCGGTCACGAATCACCCGCCGCGCCCCCGGTACGCCCTCCAAACTATTTTGAAATGCCAACTCGACGCCTTCCTGACCCTTGTCATCGGCATCGGTAAACCCCACCAGATGAGCCATTTCGTTGGCTTTGGGATACGCCCGATGGAATCCGTGCTGGACAAACACACCAGGGATTTTCAGGTCCATGACCCGTTGCGCTTCTTCCGGGGGTAACTGGCGCTTTAAGTACACCATCCCGGATTCTCCGTGGAGACGATGTTCCATGTCTGGCAAAGTTTCATTCAGGGAACGCGCCAGAACTTGTCGCTGACCTGGCGTCAACTCGATATCTTCGCGATTGGCCCACAAGGACTCTGCTGGAATGCTGATGGCCAAAGGTTCGCCGTTGCGGTCCCGAATAATTCCGCGACTGGCGGGAATGGACAACACCCGGCTGTACCGTTCCTCACCCTTTTGTTGCAAAAAACCCGAATTCAGGCCTTGCAACCATGCCGCACGCGCGGTCATGGCGGCAAAGCCCGCCAGTAATACTCCCTGAACGAGAAGACTGCGCCAACGTTCGAGGCGCAACGCCAATTTCTTTCTGGCCACCGGCTTCATGGGGTGCTCCCAGGTTGCCCAAGAACCACCAAACGCTTTTGCTCCGATTTGGGCAGTTGCATCTTCAATCCCCGAATGGCGCGATCCTCCACCCGACGACTGGCAGACAACGTGCCTTCCTCGATCTGCAACTGATCCCCCTCCGTCTGCAGTTGCACCTGTTGGTCCCGTGCCTGTTGCAAATCGATGAATAGGCGACGGGCATGCTGCTGCCCATGGATCACGCCCAACGCCAAAACCACCACACAGACAAACAATAGGATATCGGAACGGCTCATACGGCAGTCCTCTCAGCGACGCGCAGAATGGCACTGCGACTGCGGGGATTGCGTTCCACCTCCGCACGTCCCGCACGCACGCTCTTTCCCACCAATTTTAGGCGTGGAGCAGGTCGCTCGGCCTCACGAACCGCCATGCCACGGGGAATTTCGGGTGGACGAGACTGGCTTTGAAAGTACCGTTTAACCAGACGATCCTCGAGGGAATGAAAACTGATGACCACCAAACGACCGCCTTGCCGCATAACTCGTACCGCCTGGGGCAAAACCAGGGCAATTTCCTCCAATTCTTGATTGATGTACAAACGCAAAGCCTGAAAGGTACGAGTTGCCGGATCCTGGCCTGGTTCTCTCGTACGCACAGCTCCTGCCACAATCCGCGCCAACTGAAGGGTGCTCTCCAGAGGCTGTGCGGCACGCGCCGTGACAATAGCCCGCGCCACCTGAAAAGCGTAACGCTCTTCTCCAAGGTTCCGAATCACCAATGCCAACTCTTTTTCGTCCACCTGACTGAGCCACTGCCCTACGGTTAACGACTCCCGTTGATCCATGCGCATATCCAGAGGACCATCATGGCGAAAACTGAATCCGCGATCAGCTTCATCTAGTTGGGGTGACGATACCCCCAAGTCCAGCAGGATTCCATCCACCTGATCCACACCCAAGGATTTCAATACCATATCCAGTGCTGAAAAACGCTCCCGTACCAAGGTCATTCGTCCATCCTGCCATGCGCGCCCGGCGTTGATGGCAGACTCATCCCGATCCATCGCCAATAAACGTCCCTGTGGCCCCAAAGCGGCCAAAATCTGGCGGCTATGCCCACCGCGTCCAAAGGTTCCGTCCACATAGTACCCGTCTGGGCGCAATGCCAAAGCGCTCACCGCCTCGGCCAGCAAAACGGTCCGGTGCTCTGACACTGCGGGCGAGTGCATGGGTGCGCTCATCAGAAGGACAGGGATTCCATGCCCGGTGGCACCAGATCCGCGCCCAGCCGTTCGATTTCAGAAAATTGTTCTTCCCAGGCTGGCGGATTCCACAACTTGAAATGACTTCCCTGCCCAAACATCATGACATCGCGTTCGATGTGAGCAAAGCGACGTAATGCCGGTGAAACCAGTACCCGCCCGGCTGTATCCATTTCCACATCATCGGCATGCCCGACCAACAATCCCTGAAGCAGAGTGGTCTGGCGATCTAACCCGGAAGTTTTCATGATGGCATTGCGAATGGGTTCCCACGCGGGTTTGGGATAGAGCAGAAGACAGCGGTGTGGATGGGCGGTAAGGACCAGATGGCCATCGGATTGGGCGCGCAAGGAGTCTCGGTAGCGCGTGGGTATCGCCAACCGTCCCTTGGAATCTAGGCTTATTTCTGATGGTCCTTGAAACACACCCCCTCCAAACCGGCTAAAAATACCCACTAATTCCCATAAATTCCTACTTTTCGCCACTATAGGGCAAGCTCGGACGCGGGTCAAGGGATGTGAACGGAATCTTTAAATGAAGCTATTGCCACGCCCATCATCCCCGCCCATAATGCCGTGACATCCTTAAAATCATGGAGTAAAAATATGTGTGGCATCGTCGGGGCACTGGCGCAAAGGGACGTGGTTCCCCTGCTTATCGATGGCTTGAAACGACTTGAATATCGCGGCTACGACTCGGCAGGGATCGCGGTGACGAGGGCGACTCAAGGACTACAGCGGATTCGCAGCACAGGCCGCGTTCACGAACTTGAGAAATTGGCAAAAACCCAAAACATCACGGGGCATTTGGGGATCGCCCATACCCGTTGGGCTACCCATGGCGTACCCAGCGAGCGCAATGCCCATCCTCACCAGACCCGGGATGGCATGGCGGTGGTCCATAACGGCATCATAGAAAACCATGAAGCACTGCGCTACACGTTGCAACAGCAAGGTTATGTCTTCGAATCGGAAACCGATACAGAAGTGATCGTCCATCTGGTCCATCATTGTTATCAGGCTTCCCATGACCTGGGAAAGGCCTTCCGGACCGCCTTGGCACAACTGGAAGGAGCCTACGCCATCGCCCTGATTTCCGAGCATCACCCTGACAGTCTCTGGGCGGCCCGCAAAGGAAGCCCGCTACTATTGGGACTGGGCGAAGGAGAAACCTATTTGGCTTCCGATGCTGCCGCTTTGATCTCCCATACCCGACGCATGCTGTATCTGGAAGAAGGAGATGTCGTGGAAATCACCCCTCAAGGTCATCGCCTTATGACCTTGAGGGGTGATCCGGTCACAAGGATCGAACGCATCAGCCATCTGTCCCCCGAAACCGCCGAATTGGGACCCTATGACCATTACATGCAAAAGGAAATCGCCGAGCAACCGCGCGCCTTGACGGACACCGTGGAACCGGTGCTGGCACTGGGCTTTGTTCCCGAGCTTTTTGGCGCCGATGCCCCTCGAATATTGCCCCAAATCCGTGGCGTTCTGATACTTGCCTGCGGCACGAGTTTTCATGCTGCCCTGGTCGCGTGTTACTGGATCGAAGCCATCGCTCAAATTCCTTGTCGCGCAGAAATCGCCAGTGAATATCGCTATCGTACTACGGTTCCAGATGCCCATACCTTGGTGATCACCATTTCCCAATCGGGTGAAACGGCAGACACGCTGGCTGCTTTGAAACACGCCCAATCCCTGGGTATGCCCCATTCTCTGGCGCTATGTAATGTGCCTGAGAGCGCCTTGGTGCGTCAATCCAGCCTGGCTTTTCTGACCCGCGCCGGAATGGAGATTGGAGTCGCTTCCACCAAAGCTTTTACTACCCAGCTGGCCGCCCTGTTTTCCCTCGCGGTCACCTTATCCAAGGTGCGCGGCATTCTGACTCAGAGCAGCGAAAAGGATTATCTGGATGCCTTGCGTCGCCTGCCCAACAAAGTACAACACGTTCTCAATCTGGAACCTCAATTACGTCTCTGGGCTGAACACTTTTGTCGCAAGCAGCATGCCCTTTTTCTGGGCCGTGGCGTCCATTACCCCATTGCCTTGGAAGGGGCACTGAAACTCAAGGAAATTTCTTACATTCATGCCGAAGGCTACGCTGCAGGAGAATTGAAGCATGGTCCTCTGGCGCTGGTAGACGCCGATATGCCGGTGGTCGCTGTCGCACCCAATGATGTCTTGCTGGAAAAACTCAAGTCGAATTTACAGGAAGTACGTGCCCGCGGCGGTGAACTGTATGTACTCACCGACAATGACAGTCATTTCACCTCATCAGCTGGCGTCCATATGATCCGCCTGCCGGATCACGAAGGAATTCTTAGCCCAGTGATGCATGTGGTCCCCCTGCAGCTGTTGGCCTATCATACGGCGCGTCTGCGTGGGGCAGATGTCGACAAACCCCGAAATTTGGCAAAAAGTGTTACGGTGGAATAAACCCCATGGATGAACTGATCCTGACTCAGCCCGATGATTGGCACATTCACCTGCGCGACGGAGCAGCGTTGACTGCTGTGGCACCCCATTCAGCAGACGTGTTTGGCCGCGTCATGGCCATGCCCAACCTGAAACCACCGGTGACGACCGTGTCTGCAGCCCAAGCCTATCGGCAGCGAATTCTGGGTGCCCTCCCCCCAAACACCTCCTGCATTCCTTTGCTGTCCCTATATTTAACCGAATCTACGACCGTAGCAGAAGTGGAGGCTGCCGCCCACAGTGGTTTCATTGTCGGTTTCAAATACTACCCCATGGGAGCCACTACCCACTCAGAATTGGGTGTCAGCGATTTGTCCCGTTGCCGAGAAGTATTACACGCCATGGCCAAGAGCGGATTACCCCTCCAAGTGCATGGCGAAGTGACCGACCCCGCCGTCGATGTATTTGACCGAGAGGCGGTATTCATCCATCGACAACTGATTCCTTTGCTGGAATCACACCCCGACCTGCGCGTGATTTTTGAGCACATCACCACTCGTGCTGCAGTAGAATTTATTCAGGGTGCCGGAGCAGGCGTGGCCGCCACCATCACGCCACAACACCTTCTGTATAACCGCAACGCCTTGTTTCAGGGAGGACTTCGCCCCCACCATTACTGTTTGCCCGTGTTAAAGCGCGAAGAGCACCGCCAGGCATTACTCCATGCGGTAGCGTCCGGCCATCCGCGATTTTTTCTCGGCACCGACAGCGCACCCCACTCCCAATCCACTAAAGAAGCCTCTTGCGGTTGTGCCGGAATTTACAGTGCTCACGCAGCTCTACCCTTGTATGCAGAAGCCTTTGAGTCGGTGGGAGCCCTCTCGCTGCTGGAAGGGTTTGCCAGTCATTTTGGTGCGGATTTCTATGGCCTCCCGCGCAATCAGCACCGTATCCGACTGATTCGCCAATCTTGGACAGTACCACCCCACTACCCCTTCGGATCCGAAACGCTGATCCCCCTGCGTGCCAACGAAACATTGGCCTGGAAAGTGGTGCAAATCTGATAGAATGGGGTTGAAGCTGGCTGGGCAGTCGCCGCGAGGGAATATTCTCGGGGAGGAAAGTCCGGGCTCCACAGAGCGGGATGCCGGCTAACGGCCGGAGGTCGTGAGACCATGGAAAGTGATACAGAGACTTAAACCGCCCAAGCATCCCTCACGGGATGACGGCAAGGGTGAAAAGGTGCGGTAAGAGCGCACCGCGAAGGCGGCAACGCTGACGGCAAGTTAAACCCCATCCGGAGCAAGACCAAATAGGGAAGCAATGGCGTGGCTCGCGCTGCTTCCGGGTAGGTTGCTGGAGCCTGCAGGCAACTGCAGGCCTAGAGGAATGACTGTCCTCGACAGAACCCGGCTTATAGGCCAGCTTCTTTCTTTTCTGGGATGCTGGGGTTTCCCCCCGCACAATTCCGACATTCCCCTCCTCCAGAACCGCAGTGGGGCTTCAAAAATAGAGCGCGAAAGCCAACCACAGCGGCTCCGCCGACAATTGCAATAGTTACCAGAGTATCCCACGACATGGTCATCCCCCTGTTACCCACAAGGTCACATGATATGTGACAAACGCAGCCAAATAAGCCAAACCGAACAGATAAGCCAGCATGATACCGGGAATACGCCAAGCGCCAGTTTCGCGCCGTACCGCTCCCAAAGTTGCCACGCATTGTGGTGCGTAGACATACCAGGCCAGCAATGCCAACGCGGTAGCCAGACTCCAAGAATGAGCCAGTACGGGGGCTAAGGCATCACTCACACTATTGCCCCCATCGCCCGCCAACGCATAGACCGTGCCCAAAGCACCCACAGCCACTTCCCGTGCCGCCATCCCCGGAATCAAGGCAATGCAGATTTGCCAGTTGAAACCAATAGGGGCAAAAAATACCCCGAGAACCTGACCAATCATGCCGGCAAAACTATGCCGAATGGCAGGATCAGTCAGACCCGCGGGGGCTGGAGGGAAGGCACTCAGGAACCACAATACTACGGTAATAGGCAAGATGATCGTCCCCGTACGCGTCACGAAGAGGGCTCCTCGCTCTACCAATCCCATCACCAGATTCCGCAGATTGGGAAAGCGGTAGGCCGGAAGCTCCATCATTAAGGCCTGATATTGATGACGAGCACCATATTTCATGACCAGAGCCACCAGCATGGCAGAAACGATTCCTGCCAGATAAAGGAGAAAAAGTACCACCCCTTGCAGGTTGAATATCCCTACAACCATACGCCTGGGTATAAATGCCGAAATCAGTAATGCGTACACCGGGAGTCGAGCAGAACACGTCATGAGGGGTGCTATGAGAATAGTGGTCAAACGATCACGGCTATTGTGAATGGTTCGCGTCGCCATGATCCCTGGAATGGCGCAGGCAAAACTTGACAGCAAAGGAATAAAAGCCCGTCCGGACAACCCCACGGATCCCATGACACGATCGAGTAAGAAAGCGGCACGGGGTAAATAGCCCGAATCTTCCAGCGCTAAAATAAAAGCGAACAAAATCAGAATTTGGGGAAGAAATATCAGTACGCTCCCGGCCCCCGCCAAAACCCCGTCCGCCAGCAAACTCCGCAGCATCCCCGCAGGCATGAACCGATGTACCCCTTCGATGGCCAAACCCACCATATTCTTGATGATATCCATGGGCACGGCAGCCCAGGTAAATACCGCCTGAAAGGTAAGAAACAGTACCAACGCCAAAATGATCATGCCCCACAGCGGGTGCATGACCACATGGTCGATCCGTTCATTCCAATGGTCATCGCGCTGCGATTCGTCACACGTCACTGCCAGAATATTGCGCACTTGTGTCTGGATATCCTGCAATTCCGCCGGGGTTGGATCTTTCCATGTAAATATACTGGCAGGCGCTTGAAAAGGGGTGTTCTGATCCATATAATCCACCAGCGCTGTAGCCCCTCCATTGTCCACCGCGATGGTTTCCACCACCGGCAGTTCAAGGGCTCGTGATAGCGCGGGAACATTGATGATGATACCGTGGCTGCGTGCCAGATCCATCATATTCAATACCAAAACCAAGGGTCGTCCGAGACGCTTAAGTTCCAGTACCAAGCGCAAATGGAGGCGCAAGTTGGTCGCATCGACAACACAGACCAATAACTCCGGAGGGGATTCCCCCTGAAGCTGCCCCAACACGGCACGCCGGGTAATCGATTCGTCCAACGATGTGGGCGTTAAGCTATAGGCCCCAGGCAGATCAATAATTTGAATGCGTTTGCCACTGGGAACGGTGAGGGATCCTTCCTTGCGTTCAACCGTGACCCCAGCATAGTTTGCCACCTTCTGGTGACTCCCTGTCAAACGGTTGAACAGAGCGGTCTTTCCGCAGTTTGGCGCTCCC
This sequence comes from Ferrovum sp., assembly GCA_010435995.1. Lineage (GTDB taxonomy): Bacteria > Pseudomonadota > Gammaproteobacteria > Burkholderiales > Ferrovaceae > Ferrovum. Next base: position 124,756 of record JAAGNR010000022.1, read on the forward strand.
ACTAAAGCAGCAATGGACACTGCACGTTGGTTCATGATTCGTCGTTCCGCGTGACCTTGATGGCTGCAGCTTCGGTACGGCGCAAAGCGAAGGTGGAATTACCCACGCGAACAGCGATGGGATCACCGCTCGGAAAACCGCGCCGAATAACCCGCAAGTGTTCTCCCGGAACAAATCCCAACTCCACCAAACGGCGCACCCCGTCTTCGCCCAAACGGGAATCGGCACCTTCATCCAGACTTACCTGGGCAATGATGCCCGATTCCCCTGGGGCAAGGTGAGTAACACGATGGGTCCGAGTTTTCATGGAGAGACCTAATACGGAGGATTGGTCTCAATATTAAACGAGAATGCTTCCTATTTGCAAGCACTAACTTTCCCTGCACGGGAAAGGATCTTTCCGGTTTACTGCAAAAGATCGCCCACCAAAGATTGACGCGTCGGTTCTGCGACAGGCATTGCCTCATGGGGGTAGGCAGGGTGAGTCACTCCCGCCAGCAGGGAAGCGCCGCGATGCAAGGCGTGTTGTTGTACTAAAGGAACGGTATAACGCAGAAAATGCACCGCCGAGGTTTTATCCTCGGTTTCCCGTTCCAAATCTTCGTCCGCAATGGCAAACAGCGGCGGAAAACCTTCCACCTGCACCCATAATGCACGCTCGATACCCTTGAGCCGGGCCAGCATTTGACCTCGCTCAGCCACATCCGCGTATTCTATGAGTAGAGTGGCCTTCCAGTTGTCCCCATCTGGAATAAGTGGGGTATACGCTGCCAATTCGTCCTGAATGGCACTGGACTCGAAAATCTTTTCAATCCGCAACATTTCCTGTACTTGGTAGTGAATGGTCAGGCGGTCTTCAAACAATAAGGTCAGGTGCTCTCCCACATGAACCGTGCGCAATCGTTTGTGTGCCATGACGCGCGCGCGAAAAGCAGGGCGTTCACGAGAGTAGGCTTCCAGGGTCCACAAATCTTCGCGAGTCAGCATCATACCGGAGCCTCCCCCAAGCCATAGGCACGCCGCAACAGAGTCAAGGGATGGGCGCGTGCCGTCTGGTCCCCCATTCCTTGAACGATATGACGCGCAGCAATGGGACAATCCGAAGAAACCACATCGGGTTCCGCATCCTTCATGCGTTTGAATACTGGGTTACCGATTTTCATGGAAGTATCAAAATATTCTACCTTGACCCCCCAGGTACCATCATGCCCAGAACACCGTTCCACCGTAGTCACCTTGGTTCCCGGAATCATCTGCAGCAAATCGCGAGTACGCAAGCCGATATTCTGTACCCGTAAGTGACACGGCACATGATAGGAAACCTTCCCCAAGGGACGCACGAAGTCCGTATTCAGTAAACCATCGGCATGGCGCGCCATCAAGTATTCAAAGGGATCATAAAAAGCCTCTGCCACCATTCTGACCTCTTCATCCTCAGGAAAGAGCAAAGGCAGTTCCTGGTTAAAAGAGAGCACACAGGATGGAACCGGGGCCAGTAAAGCATAGCCCTCTCGAGCCAACGCCGCCAGAACTGGAATGTTTTTCTGTTTCAGCAACTCCACTCCGGCCAGATCACCGAGTTCCAGCTTGGGCATACCGCAACAACTCTCCTGCGCCACCAAGCAAGCGGGAATCTGGTTATGCGCCAAAACCTGGAGCAAATCCTGACCGATGCCTGGCTCATTGTAGTTGACATAACAAGTGGCAAAAATGGCCACCTTTCCCGGGGTGCGTTGCCCGGTACGTACGGCAAAATCTTCCCGAGGCGCCGCCCTGTGCCGAAACGAGGGAGAAGCATAATCGGGCAGTTGACGATCACGGTGAATGCCTAAGGTCTTATGTAGAAGATTTCGTGTCGCCGGATGGTGGGTGACCGCATTGACCATGTCAACCACCACAGGAATCGATGCCAGTTTCCCCATGGCATCCGTACTGGCCAGTAATTTATCCCGCAGATTGGGTTTCCCTTCCTGAAACTGGATGGCTTTGGCACGCAACATGGTGTGCGGAAAGTCCAGATTGAATGGATGGGGTGGGGTATACGGACATTTGGTCATGTAACATAAATCACACAAATAACACTGGTCCACCACCTCCCAGAGTACCTTGCGCGGAACCGCCTCAACAGTTGCCGTAGGCGTATCATCTACCGCATCGAAGAGCAAAGGAAATGCCTGGCATAAACTAAAACATCTACGACACCCGTGACAGATGTCGTAGATGCGCATCATCTCCTGCTCTGCGGCAGCCCGATCGAGGAATTCCGCAGTTTTCCACGGCAATGGGTGCCGCGTGGGTGCTTCCAGATTCCCTTCTCGGGCCATGATTTACCTTGATTTAGTCCGACAGATTGGCCAGTGCCACGCTGAAACGATTGGCGTGAGAACGTTCCGCTTTCGCCAGAGTCTCAAACCAGTCGGCAATTTCATCAAATCCTTCTTCACGTGCCACTTTGGCCATCCCTGGATACATATCCGTATATTCATGGGTTTCGCCAGCAATCGCGGCTTCCAGATTCTGACGACTGGAACCAATAGGCAAACCAGTCGCTGGATCCCCCACTGCTTCCATGTACTCCAGATGCCCATGGGCATGCCCAGTTTCCCCTTCGGCGGTGGATCGGAAAATGGCAGATACATCGTTTTGACCTTCCACATCAGCCTTGGCTGCGAAATACAAATAGCGACGATTGGCCTGCGATTCGCCCGCAAAGGCGGCTTTTAAATTTTCGTGGGTTTGAGTGCCTGCCAGTTTCATGTCATTGACTCCTCTTTGAATAAAAGTTTAGAAACGATCTAAATCACCACTCAAGTCTAAGCAATAAGTTTCCCCGTGTCAAGAACCTTGTATGGACTAGAGGTAACTCGCCAACTCCTTCAATGCCAGCTGATAAACCTGACGCTTAAACTCCACCACGCTTTCAATGGGAATCCAATAATCGCTCCAACGCCATGCGTCGAATTCCGGTTGCTCAGTGGCCCGCAATGACACATCCGAATCACGCCCCATGAGCCGCAAAAGGAACCATATCTGCTTTTGGCCGCGGTAGTGACTACGACATTCGCGCCGCAACCACTGTTCTGGCACATCATATCGCAACCAATTTCGGGTACGTCCCAAGATTTGTACATGGTGTGGCTGGAGCCCGGTTTCTTCTCCCAACTCCCGATACATTGCCTGCTCTGGAGTTTCTCCCGACTTGATCCCTCCCTGGGGAAACTGCCATGCCTGTTGACGAATTCTTTTGGCCCAGAACACTTCGTTGGATGCATTGCAGAGAATGATACCCACATTGGGTCGATACCCTTCTCGATCGATCATACCTGCCCCCGTCTATCCGTCTATCCATAAAACCCTATTCTATCAGGGGATGCCCAACCATTTATGGGTTTGCAAAGAAAGTCGCCAACGGGGATGGGAACGGCAATAGGCCACGGCTGCTTTCTCATGTCGGCGATCCCCCCCTTGATCTAAGGGTTGCAAAAAGAAATGGGAAAAGGCAAGACCAGTAAAGCGTTCGGGCGGGCAATCATCCTGGGGATATACCAGCTTCAACTCATCGCCGCGACAAAGCTTCAGCGGTGCCGCGCCCTTGGGACTCACACATACCCAGTCCAACCCCCGGGGCGGCAACAAGGTGCCGTTCGTCTCCACTGCCACACCAAAATGGGCAGCATGCAATGCCGTCACCAAAGCGTCATCCACTTGCAGCAACGGCTCACCTCCGGTCAACACTACCCAACGGCACCCTTCATCATCACGCATACCTCCCTGCCGCCAGCAATCATCGATGGCAGAAGCCAGTAAATCTGCGTCGAGATAACGCCCTCCTCCCACTCCATCGGTACCGACAAAATCAGTATCGCAGAAGGAACAGCTCGCCGTAGCGCGATCTTCTTCTCGCCCAGACCATAGATTACAACCACTGAAACGACAAAAAACCGCTGTCCGCCCAGCCTGGCCACCTTCCCCCTGAAGGGTCAGAAAAATCTCCTTGACAATATAAGTCATGGGTTCAGGCAGCAGGGCCGCTCACCCCGCCTGGCAACGACCAGATGACACCGACCTGAGGCGTTTCGTATAAATCCACGCGGTCTAGCATCGGCAACACAGGAAGGGTCTGCGTCACAATCCACTCAAGCAAAGCACTGGTCGTTCCCGCAGGGACTCGTTCATGGAGAGGATGGTGATCCAGTTGCTGGTAAATCGGCGCAAACAATCGTTTGACGTCTCCAAAGTCCATGGCCCACCCCATCAAAGCATCCAAGGGGGCCGTGAGTCCCAGACGCAAACGGTAGGTATGCCCCCATAGGGTCGAGGGCTGTAGTATTTCTCCAGCAATTCCATGAATCGCGCTGTCGGGATGGGTAAGACAGCGCATCGCGCTGTCAAAACTGCGCTCCTTCCAGATGCGGTACCGCAGCCCATCGAACGTACTGCCGCAGGTGGCTGTTTCGTAAACGGTTACTGCAGACAACACACTTCCTCGGATTTGCATCTGATGCCAGATCCACCCCGCCAACCCTTCGGAAGTCGGAATGTCCAACCCCGCCAGTTCATTCAAACAGCGACCATGCAACTGCGCTCGTAATCCCCGCCATACTTCACGGAGCAACCTCATTCCTGAAACACCGGACGGTTGATGAAGGACCACTTCGAAACCATGACCATGCAAACGACCACACTTGTGCCCTACAGGAACATGGGGCAAAAAATGAGCGGCCTCGAAACGATCCCTGAGCCAGCCGTGGATTTTGCCATCCGCCTCTCGGGTCACTCCTTGCCCCGGCCCTGCCGCCAGATGAAGGCGCACGCCCAGCTCCAAGCGTTCTCCCATCCAGCAGACCAGATCGTCATCGGCCACAGAACCCATCACCGTATTCAGATCGTTGTAATCCAGTGGCCTCAGCGTCTGTTGCAATCGTGTGAAAAACGCTTCCAGATCAACCGCTGAAGGCAACTCTCCCGGAGCGACCGGACGCCTCCCTTCAACCCTGAAACTGTGTCCGTGTCGGCGCGCCGCGTCCCCGCTCCCCCGCAATTGCCGTGCCGCCTCGAAGCCGTGTGATGCCCACATAAAGTAATCTGCTGCCATCACACCTACCTCTGATGAGGACGCTGATAACGCACGACCAGAGGATCGGCTACTCCTGCGGCAGCAAAACCCCGCGCACGCAATATACAGGCATCGCAATGACCGCAAGGCGCTCCCGTGGCTGCCGGATCATAACAACTGGTGGTGGCACCATAATCCACTCCCAGAGATAATCCGTGGCGAATGATGTCTGCTTTGGTCATGTCAATCAAGGGGGCATGCACCACCAGAGTCTGCCCCCCCTCCGTCGTCAAACGCGTAGCGCGATTGGCCATGTGTTCGAAAGCCCGTAAATACTCGGGGCGACAATCAGGATATCCGCTGTAATCCAGCGCATTCACCCCAATGAAAATATCGGTCACTCCGAGGACCTCGGCCCAAGCCAAAGCGAAAGACAAGAATATCGTATTGCGTGCGGGCACATAAGTTACGGGGATAGGATCTGTCGCGCCCCACTCTCGGTCCTTTGGTACCGCCATCGAAGTCGTCAGGGCGGACCCCCCTATGGCGCGCAAATCAAAGCGCACCACCGAATGTTCCACTACCGCAGCGTGTTGCGCCAACGCCCGCGCACAATCCAATTCATGGGCATGACGTTGGCCATAATCAAAGCTCATGGCATACAGACGGTACCCCTGTTGATGGGCCAAAGCCATCACCGTAGCCGAATCCAACCCCCCACTTAACAATACCACGGCTCCTCGGCCCATTCATACCTCCTCTAGGGCTGTTGTGGCCACACAGGTGCGCCCTTTGCCGCTACGCTTGGCCTGATACATGGCTTTATCCGCAGCCATCAATAATTCATTGGGCGTACTTCCGTGCAAAGAAGACAGGGCCACGCCGACACTGGCCCCCAAACAACAAGTTTTCTGGCATAACACCATGGGCTGGGATATGGCAGCAATCAATCTACTCCCCAGAGACAGCGCCACTTCTGGAGTATCCATCCCAGGAATCAGCGCCACAAACTCATCCCCCCCCAAACGGGCCACAAAATCATTCGCTCCCACAGTCTCCTGCAAACGCCGCGCCACGATCACCAGTGCCTGATCTCCCGCTTCGTGATGCAGACTATCATTAATGGGTTTGAAACCATCCAGATCGAGGAAAAAAAGTCCATACCGGCCGCCCTGGCTGTGCATGCGGTTCAGGGTGTCATGAAACTGAGGACGATTGGGAAGCCCTGTCAAGGCATCATGCAATGCCAGAAATTCAATACGCCGTCGTGCTTCTTCCTCTTCCGAGACATCCCTGACCATGCCAATCATCAAGCTGCCCTGAGTTCGTCGCACTTCCGTCAAAGCCACTCTCATGGGAAATACTTCTCCAGACAGCCGCTGTCCAATCACCCGCAAGTCGCGCCCGCGCTTCGCCAATGCTCCCCAACCCACATCTCCCGCCGTATCATCAGGGACCTCATCACTGAGGGGCAAAAGCTTACCTACTCCCACTCCCACCATATGGGTTGCAGGATACCCGAAAATCTTTTCCGCAGATTTGTTATAACTTTGAACAACCCCATGATCATCCGTGGTGATAATAGCCTCAAAGGCATTGTCCAAAATAGCAAAGAGACTGTCCTGCAGGGTTGCAATACGCTGCATGGAACGCATCCGCGCTTCGAGAACTTCGAAAATAATGGGCTTGATGAGATAATCATCCGCCCCAGCATCGAGCGTGGACACGATCTCCTCTTTTGCCGACAGCGACGTCATAATCATGACCGGAACCCAGCGCGCGCCGCTCATGGCCTTGATACGTCGCGTTGCCTCAACCCCGTCCATTTCTGGCATGACCACATCCATCAGCACCAGATCCGGCATCGACGCCTGATACGCTGCCACAGCCAAGCGACCGTTCTGCACAAAAGTCACCTGATGTCCCTGTTGTTGCAAAAACATCTGGATCGGCAATGCCGTCGCTCGCGAATCGTCGACCAGAAGCACATGCATAGCGGCTTACCTCAGCAACTTGATTGAAGGTGAGGCATTGTAGAACAAGTACTGCAGGTACGCGACATTACCCGAGCCAAATTCTTAAATCTTCGTAAAGTTTGGCCAAATCCACATCCAAACGAAGCCACATCTCCGGAGCGATGGTTTCACCTAAGCGCAATTGTTCGTCGAGGTTGCGCAACATTATCGTCAACTGCTGCACCCCGAGCTGAGAAATCACCCCTTTAAGGGTATGGACAAGCCGTTTCAAGGACATCTCGTCGCCCATTTTGACCACGGTCTGCAACTCCTGCCGATAACCCGGCAATTCCGCCACCGTTACACCCGCCACCATGCGCGCCAATTCCATGTCGCCACTAAATTGGGCCAACAGCGACACCTCGGTGAATCCGGCCAAAGCAATTTCTTCTGAAAATGTTTTATTTTCAGAAGTTGTCCCTTTCCCCGTCAACCAACGCACCAACTTGGCTTGTAACACCGTCAAATCTACCGGTTTGGCCAAAAAATCGTTCATTCCTGCCGCCAGACACTTTTGTCGGTCCTCTTCATAAGCATCAGCCGTCAGAGCGATGATCGGTAGGGTGGCCCGCAATTCTTCCTCTTCCCATTGACGAATGGCTCGCGTAGTCGCATAACCATCCATCCCAGGCATCTGGATATCCATCAAAATCAAATCTGGGGTCAACCCCTGTTGCAAAAGCGTCACCGCCTTGAAACCTTCTTCCGCCGTGACCACATCAAGCCCTGATTTTGATAACACCACTCTCATCAATGTGCGGTTGACCGCGTTATCCTCCACCACCAGAACCTGTCCGGTCAACTGGAGTTCTGCCCCTGGCTTCGGCAATAACCGATCGTCCAGCACCGGTGCTTCAGCCTGCTCCACACGGACATGGAAGCCGAAACGTGATCCTTGCCCTTCCCTGCTTTGCAAAGTCACCCCTCCCCCCATCAATTGCGCCAAACTGCGCACGATGGATAACCCCAGACCGGTCCCACCAAAACGACGCGTTGTGGAGGAATCGGTCTGAGAAAACGGTTTGAATAACAAGGACTGTTTGTCTTGGGGAATGCCAATTCCGCTGTCTGTCACCAACCATTCGAGGCGCGCCCATTTATGATGACGATCAAGTTCTCGAACGCGCACAGTGACAAACCCTTTCTCTGTAAATTTCAAAGCGTTGCTTATCAAATTAGACAACATCTGACGCAACCTCATGGCATCTCCCTTGTACCATGCGGATTCATTTCCCTCCCAATGCACAGTGAAGTCCAATCCCTTCTGAGCTGCCACTTCAGCATGTAACAAATGAACTTCTCGTAACAGTTTCTCAACCTCGAACAATTCCGCATCCAGTTCAAATCGTCCCGCTTCTACTTTGGACAAATCAAGAATGTCATTCAATAACGACAGCAAGGTTTCACCCGAGGACAAAATGGTTTTGACATACTCATTCTGCTCGTTGAGGGACAGACTTCCTTTTAGCAACAGTTGCGCCATCCCCAAAATACCATTCATAGGTGTCCGGATTTCGTGGGACATCAATGCCAGAAAACGGCTTTTCGCCAGACTGGCTTCCTCCGCAGCCTGTTTCGCTTTGACCAACTCCAATTCCGTGATTTTTAATGAGGTAATGTCTACAAAGGCCCAAATAGAATCTTCATCATTCAAGCGTGCTCCAGAGACATCGTACCAACCCAGATCTCCTTCACGTTTCAGAAACTGCCC